>CAMNGW010000039.1 GCA_946538615.1 uncultured Clostridia bacterium | reverse complement strand
TGTCACATATGATGGGGGTGCTCTCATGGCTAAGGATACGAAAGAACGGATCCTGTTGGCAGCACTGGATATGTTCTCTCAGAACGGCTATGCAGGAACAAACATCCGGGAGCTTGCAGCATCCCTGAATATGGGAAAATCATCCATGTACCGGCATTTTGAGAGCAAGGAGGAAATCTGGAACACCCTTCTGGACCGGATGACCGCCTACTACAGGGAACGCTTCGGCTCTGCCGGACACCTGCTGCCGGTGCCGGAATCGCCGGAAGAGCTGGTGGACCTGACCATGCGGATGGTCCATTTCACCGTACAGGATGAAAAGATCGTCAAGATGCGCAGGGTGCTTTCCATCGAGCAGTTCCGGGACGGGCGGGCACGGGAGCTGGCGAGTACACACTTTCTGACCGGACTGACGGATATGTTCACGCCCATCTTTGCCGGAATGATGGAGAAAAGCCTGCTGCGAAGGGACGATCCCGCCATGCTCGCTTTTGCCTACACGGCGCCGGTCTCCGCACTGGTCCATCTGTGCGACCGGGAACCGGAGAAAATGGAAGCAGCGCTCAGGCAGGTGGAGGCATTCAGCCGGCACTTTATCAGAACATATAAGGCATGAAGAACGCAGGTGACCGACAAGGAGAAGCAGACAATGAACAGACCTGTTACAACCCTGTTTATGCTCATGTCCGTGGACGGGAAGATCAGCACCGGCGCAGCAGACGAGCTGGATGTGGACAAGGATTTTCCTCAAATCACCGGACTGAAAGAGGGCCTGCACCAATATTATGAGATCGAGCAGACCACCGATTTGTGGTCCTTCAACACCGGGCGGGTCCAGGCAAAACTGGGGGTCAATACAGCGCAGATGCCCGGTAAGACGCCAGTTTCATTCGTTCTGCTGGACAATCACCATCTGAGCGGACATGGTGTCCGTTACTTCTGCGCCAAATCAAAGCAGTTCGTCCTGATTACCACGAACAAGAACCATCCGGCATTCAGCGTCGGAGCGGAAAATCTCCACATCATCCTTCAGGAAAAACTGGCTCTGGCGGATGCTCTCGCTGCGCTGAAAGAGCGGTTCGGATGCCAGCGGCTTACGGTTCAGTCAGGTGGGACGGTAAACAGCCTGTTCCTGCGCGCGAAGCTGTTTGATTTCGTGGATATCGTTATAGCCCCGGTGCTGGTCGGAGGAAAGGACACGGCCACGCTGATCGACGGACAGTCCCTCCTCTCAGCAGGCGAACTTTCCGGACTGGGCGTACTGCAGCTGATCGAAGCCAGTACACTGCAGGACTCCTATGTACGGCTGCGCTATCAGGTGATCAGCTGACAGAGATGAAAACAAAAACCACATATTCTCATCTGTACCAGAAAAAAAGGAGGACAATGATCATGGATCGAATCTGGGAAGAAATGTACACTGCAGCAAAAAAAGTACTGAATGCCCGAAAAATATCCGATTATGTGACAGCAGGAGAAGTGTCCGCTGCCGTACGCTCAAAATCCGGGAAAATCTATGTGGGCGTATGCATTGACACCTGTTCATCCCTGGGCATATGCGCTGAAAGGAACGCTATCTTCAACATGATTACCCATGGAGAGCAGGAGATTGACAGAGTGCTCTGCATCCCTCCGAATGAAGGGAAAGGTGCACCGTGCGGTGCGTGCAGGGAACTGATGGCCCAGCTGATGCCGGGAAAATATCAGGATATAGAGATCATGATCGATTACGCAAAAGACCGCGTCATGAAGCTTGGCGAGCTGACGCCCGAATGGTGGATTGAATAACATGGCATATCACATCAGTTTGGCAACCTCTGAAAACAAGGACGCTGTTCTCCGCCTTTACCAGGAACAAAAAGGAAGGCCATTTTGTTTTTGGAGCGAAGACTATCCCAGCATGGAAACGATTGAAGATGATCTTTCCAGAAATGCTCTGTTTGTCATGAAGGATGAAAACGGCGGAATCATTGCGGCGATCTCCATCGAAAAGGATGAAGCAGTGGACGCTCTGGCCTGCTGGAGCCCATCCCTGCGGCCAGGCGGCGAATACGCACGTCTGGCAGTCAAACCGGCTTATCAGAATCAGGGGCTTGCCCGGCAGATGGTGTCCCATGTTCTGGACAAACTGAAGGAAGAGGGCTTCAAAAGTGCCCATATCCTGGTCAACACGGACAACGTGCCGGCAATCCGCACCTACGCACATTTCGGTTTCCGTGTGGCCGGAGAATGTGAAATGTACGATCAGCATTTCCTGTGTTACGAGAAAGAACTGGTCTGATCTGTATCTGGACCGCTTCGGCACCCCCGGTGTCCGTGTGCCCACACGCCGGGAACCTGCTGCTTCCCGGACCGGGAGGGGATCTTCAGGCGTCTGAAGCTGTTGTGCAGAACCCGCCTTGAGAACCGGACGCGGTCCTCCATTGCGGCCGCTCCCCCTGCTCAAGAGACCCGTGGGATCCGGTGCGGAACACGTAAACCTCCCCGGATACTGTCGAGTCCCGGATAAACCGAAGGCACAGACACGGCGCGTAAATGGACAAGGTTGAACCAGACAAAAGAGGTAGTTGCATGAATTATTTTATAGAAGGCTTACAGGGCAGCGGGAAGAGCACGCTGGTGGACAGACTGGCCGGGAAGTATCCGGAATGTCATGCCTTCCGGGAGGGGGATTACTCCCCCGTGGAGCTTTCCTGGTGTGCATATATGACAAAGGCGCAGTATCAGTGCATCCTGGCAAAGTATCCTGATCTGTGCGGGGAGATCAGGCGGAAAAGCTTCCCTGAAGATGACCGCATCATCATCTGCTATACGCAGGTAAAGACAGACAACCGCAGGTTCTATGAGGACCTCGAGCAGTACGAAATCTATAATAACCGCATGAGCAAGGATGATTTCAGGCGGGTCATCTTATCCAGATATGCACGTTGGAACGGCAGTGAAGAAATCCATGAATGCTCACTCTTCCAGAATATCGTGGAGGACATGATTCTCTTCCAGACTGCGACGGATGAAGAAATCATCCGCTTTTATCAGCAGATCAGTCAGGCTCTGCGCGGCAAGGAATACCAGATCCTCTACCTGCAAAGCGAAAGCATTGAGGATCAGATTGCTGTGATCAGAAAGGAACGCTCAGATGATCAGGGCCATGAACTGTGGTTCCCCATGATGTGCAAGTTTTTCGATGAATCTCCCTTCGCCAAAGCCCACGGTTTTGCAGGCGAAAAGGACCTGATGGAACACTTCCGGCACAGACAGGACCTGGAGCTCCGTCTGTGCCGGGAAGTGTTCCCCGGACATTTCACGGTGCTGAAATCAAAGAAATACAGCCTGTAAATACACACGGCGCGTGCCGGGAACGAGAACAGTCAAAATGCTGAAAAAGCCGGTTCAATGGCTGCAAAGTACCAGGAAAATGGTTTCCAGAAAAAAATTTTAAAAAAAGCTGTAACGAATCTGCTGCTTCACCGTCTAACCTGCGATTCTGATGGAAGGGAGGTGAGAAAGTGACCCAGGATCAATGTGCCAGACTTTATGAAACCTTTTATATGCGTGTCTTCTCCTACGTGATGACGCTGGCCGGAGACAGGTCCCTTGCGGAAGAGCTCACGCAGGAAACCTTCTACCGTGCCTTCGCCCGTCAGCGGGAATTCCGGGGCGAATCGGACGAGGTTACCTGGCTGTGCGCCATCGCAAAGAACCTGTTCACGGATGAACAGCGAAGGCTCAGGCGCCATGGCGAGATACCGGACGATCTGCCGGACCATGCCAAAAGTGTGGCAAAGACCGTGGAGGACAAGGATTCCTCCTTCCGGATCCACATGGCCCTTCATGGGCTGGAGGACCCCTTTAAAGAGGTGTTCGAACTGAGGGTGTTCGGAAAACTGAGCTTCCGGGATATCGCAACGATTTTCGGAAAGACGGAGAACTGGGCGCGGGTCACCTATCACCGCGCGCGAATCAAATTGCAGGAAAGGATGGATGAGACATGAAGACAGATTGTGAGATCATCCGGGATCTGCTCCCCCTGTATGTGGATAATATATGCAGTGAAAAAAGCCGGGAGCTGGTAGATGAGCATCTGCAGGAGTGCGAAGCATGCAGCGACCTGCTCAGCAGACTCAGGAAGACAGAAATTGAAACCGACCTGAAGAAAGAAAAGGAGGATGTGATCAGCTACGGCATGCGGAAATTCAAGCAGCTTACCGCAAGGACCGGCATCACCGCATCCGGCCTGTTCATGATTCCCCTGCTGGCGCTGCTTGTTCTGAATCTGATTGCCGGTTCCCCGCTTGGGTGGTTCCTGATCGTGCTGGCGGCAATGACGGTTGCAGCCAGTGTGATCGCCGTGCCGATTCTGGTGCCGGAAAGCAAGCTGTTCTGGACACTGTGTGCCTTTACTGCCAGCACGGAACTGCTGCTGGGCGTAATCTGCATGGTGACCCGCGGGAACTGGTTCGGGGTTGCCGGAAGCGCGGTGCTGTTCGGACTGGCCGTGTGCTTCCTTCCCTGGGCGATCCGGGCAAAGCCCCTGCGCCGATGGGTCGGGAACAAAAACAGGGCTCTGCTCGTGCTGGGCGTGGACGCTGTCCTGTTTCTGAACATGATGGTGACGATCCTGTCCCACTCAGGGAGCGGCAGCCTGTTCTGGCCAATTGCCGGTGTGATTGCAGGCATCGCTCTGGCGGTGCTTGGGATGAAAAACGGGAGGAACGGAAAATGAACAGAACACAGATATTCCAATTCGCAATGGCCGCTTGTGCAGTGATTCTGCTGATTGCTGTGGCCGTCACCCTGAAAGGTATCTTCAGCGGGAGCCTCTTCGGGTACGCCAACGCTGATAAGTATACCGCCGGAGAAGCCGAGATCAGCGGGACTGTCCGCAATCTGGAGATTGACTGGCTGAACGGAAAGGTGACGCTGGCCTATCACGGAGGCCACACCATCGGTCTGCACGAAGCTTCCCCCAAGCCTATCAGTGAAGATATGAAGCTCCGCTGGTGGCTGGATGGCGATACGCTGCGGGTACGCTTCGCCAAAAGCGGCTTCCGCCTCACTTGGACTCAGGAAAAGGAACTGACTGTAAGCCTCCCGGAAGGAATCGCCTTCCACGACGTGACCGTCCGGGCCACATCCGGCACGCTGAATCTCCCCGAGGTGAAGACCGATACCCTGAGCCTGGAAGTTACCTCCGGTGATATCCTTGCCGGTACGCAGGCAAAGAAGATTTCTGCCAGTTCGACCTCCGGCGGTGTCACGCTGCACTCGACCGGCGGGGCCGAAGCCATTTCTGTCGGCACGACCTCCGGCAGCGTCCATGTGGAAGCGGCAAGTACCGGTGCCCTCAAAGCGTCCACGACCTCCGGAAGCATCCTGATTGACGCGGAGCATGTCAATTCGTGTGATGCCCATGCAACCTCCGGAACCGTGACCGTCAACCTGGACGGGGCGGAGCAGGTGAACATCGGCAGCACCAGCGGTACGGTTTCCGTGAAGCTGGCAAAGTTTTCCTCACTGAAGGCCAGCACCACCTCCGGCACGATCACAGCGGAACTTCCGGAGCAGCCGGGCTTCACCGCACAGATCAACACCGTCAGCGGCAGCATCAACTACGATATGGCGCTTTCCCGGGACGGAAACCGCTACATCTGCGGCGACGGCAGTGCAAAAGCTGAGCTTGGCTCGACATCCGGGAATATCAGGCTGAAGAGGGCCGCGCAATAGCCCTGTACCCGGAAGTCTGATGGAAAGAAAAAGCGCTCTGGTGCATCTTGGTGTGCCATTCGTGCACCTTGGCAGCAGAGCGCTTGCGCTTCCCCTGAATTTCTGTAGGATGGGTGATGCGGCTGCAAGCCGCTAAACCTTAACGGAGGGAAATCAGGAGCATGAAAACCATCATCCATGATCTGGGAAAGGAACAGAACGCCGGACTGCTTGCCGCTGCAGATCAGGTGATCTGTGCGGATGGGCGCTATGCGCCCTGCCAGGGCTGCTTCCGGTGCTGGACAAAGCACCCGGCTGCCTGCGCCATGAAGGATGCTCTGCAGGAATCCTGCAGGGTGCTTGGCATGAGCGATGACCTGACCGTCATCACCAGGAACCTGTACGGCGGGTACAGCCCGGCAGTGAAAAACCTGCTGGACAGGAGCATCGGCCTGTCGACACCCCTGAGCACCTACCGTGGCGGTCAGATGCACCATACGCTGCGCTATGGCAGGAAACGCTCCTTTCGTGTCATCGTCTACGGGACGTTTACCGAAGCGGAAAAGCGGACGCTGCAGCTGATGGCGGAGCGCAACGCAGTCAACCTGGGTTTCCGGGACCACAGCGTTACCTTCTGCGCGGATGAAAAAGAGGCAGGAGGGCAGGCGTGATGAAAAGCACCGTACTGATCAACTGCAGCCCCAAGCGCCATCTGAGCGCTTCTGGCTTTCTCGCTTGCTGTGCCGCAGGGCTGATCCGCGGAGAGAAAAAGATATTTCAGCTGCGGACGCCCTCGGACTGGCCCGGGATCCTGGACGCGCTCCGGACTGCCGGAAAGGTCATCTTTGTCACCCCGCTGTATGTGGACAGCCTGCCCTCACATGTGCTGCTGTTCATGCAGAAAATGGAAGCGTACTGCCAGGAGAACCGGCTCCGGCTGAAGGTCTATGCCATCGCGAACAACGGCTTTATTGAAGGCCGGCAGAACGAACCCCTGATGCAGGTGCTGGAGAACTTCTGCACGCGCAGCGGTCTGGAATGGTGCGGGGGCATCGGGATCGGCGGCGGCGTGATGCTGAATGTGGAACGCATCGTGCTCACAGTCCTGCTGGGGCTGACAGTACTGAACCTCATCGTGCAGGGCATACAGGGACAAAGCCTTTTGGACCCGATTCTTTCCTTTGCCGTCAGCACCGGGGAGCTGGTCCTGCTGGCCTGCGGGATCATTGCCCTGATGCTTCGCCTCACACTGCATATAAACCGGGGCACGGATGCCGGCAAACACTATACGCGCATCATGCTGCCTTCGTTCCTCTTTATCCTGTTTGCCGATATCTTCTTTACGGTCTTATCCGTGCTGCAGGGCGGTATTTTCCGGGGCTGGCTCTCCCGGCCAAAGCCGGAGGATGCCGCCGCAGAGCCATAACACACACCAAAGGAGAAAAGACCATGCGGGTCCTGTTTGAACAGGTGGATGCCAAGGAAAAGGAGATGGCGCTGATCCGGGCCGTGGAGAAAACCCCGGACATCCTCAGTGCTGCCGATCTGCTGGAAAACGGCTCCGGCGGCATCACAGTGACGAAGGACCGGAGCACCTGGCTGTGCAGACTGACACAGATCTATTACATCGAGTCCGTGGATAAGCGCACCTTTGTCTACACCAGGGACGACTGCTTTGAGTCCCGCAGCCGGCTGTATGAGCTGGAGGAAAAGCTGGGGATGTACTATGTGCGCATCTCCAAATCCATGATCGTGAACCTGCGGAAGATCCGCAGCGTCAGAGCGGAGCCGGGAGGCAGGATGGTCGCACTTCTCCTCAACGATGAACAGGTCGTCATTTCCAGAAGCTATGTCAGGGAAATCAAAAGGAGGCTTGGCATCCTGTGAGCGGAGCGAAAAAAATCTTTGTTCAGAGCATGATGATTTCCACCGGCATCCTGTTCCTGAACGGTATCCTGGCCGTGTTCCAGCATTTCTTCGGTGACGGGGACGACATTGTCCTCCTGTGGTACCATCCCATCACCATCATCCTGACCGGAGTCCTCTGCGCGCTTCCGACTCTGCTGCTGCGCAACAGGGACCAGTGGGGCAGAAAAACTTTCCTGCTCAGGGTCTCCCTGCATGCGCTGACGCTGTATGCCGTCATACTCGGCACAGGCTGGCTGTTCCAATGGTACACGGACACAGAGGGATGCGTCAGCGTAAGCATCGTCTTCTTTCTTGTCTATGCCTTCGTATGGCTCTCCAGCCACTGGCTGGATAAGCAGGATGAGAAGCAGATCAATCTGGCGCTGGAAAGTATCCGGGACCAGGAGTAAGAACGTATCATGACTCAAAGCCCCAGGGAGGCAGAGCGCACCATTTTATGTGACCGCAGAAAGGGAAAGCAGCTATGCAGTTCGGGATGCCAACACTGATTGAGAATCATACGCTTGAGGAAAATGCCGCTTTATGCGAAGCGCTGGGGCTGCGCTTTATCGAGCTGAACATGAACTTTCCGGAGTATCAGGTGGACAGGCTGGAGCAGACAGACGCTCTGACCCGGACTGCTGAGCGCCACTGTCTGTACTATACCATTCATCTGGATGAAAATCTGAATATAGCAGATTTCAATCCGCTGGTGACACAGGCATATCTGGAAACGGTCCGGCGCACCATCCTCACGGCGAAGGCCCTACTGCCCCTGCGGGACCGTTATGGTGACCCTCTTCAGCCCCTGACACTGAATATGCACATGCACCACGGCATCTACATCACCCTGCCGGACAGGAAGGTGCAGATGTATGAGCGGGACTTTGAAACCTATATGCGATCCTTTTCCGTCTTCCGTGCGCTGTGTGAAGAATGGATCGGCGACAGTGACATCATGATAGCCGTTGAAAACACCGACGGTTTCCGGGAGTATGAGAAAAAAGCGGTTGCCTGTCTCCTGGATAGCCCGAAGTTCGGACTGACCTGGGACATCGGGCACTCCAAGGCCACCTGTGAAAAGGATGTGCCGTTCCTTATGGAGCATCGGGCAAAGCTGATCCATTTCCACATCCACGACGGGACGGAAGTACCGCCAAGGAACCATCTGGCCCTGGGTGATGGGGACATCGGCCTGTCTGCAAGACTCCGACTGGCGGAAAGCAGAAATGCCCGGTGCGTACTGGAAACCAAGACCATCCAGGCGCTGAGGCAATCGGTTCAGTGGCTGCGCAACAACGCCCGGGCACAGGATGTCCCGACAGGCACATCCGCATGAAAGGGCACGTGCCGGAGAATCAGCCTCCGGGGCACAGAGAGTACAGGAAGCGGTCCGGGTATAAGGTGATTCCGTATGTGCGGAAAAACCTTTTGCCGGACAATGAATGCACAGAAGGAAAAGGGTACGATGATTGAACGCATTGAAGATAAGGAAATGAAGCGGTCCATCGCAAGGAAGGTGCTGGAAGCGCTGCATGACTGGTTCGGGATCGACGCGAGCCGGGAAAAGTACATTGATGAGAGCGCAGACCAGATCTTTGTCGCTGCCAGAGAAGGCAGCGAATACGTGGGCTTTCTCTGCCTGAAGGAGACAGGCCGGGAGACGGTGGAACTGGCCGTTATGGGCGTGCTCCGGGCGTACCACCGCAGCGGGATCGGCAAAAGCCTGTTTGAAGCGGCCAGAGCCATTGCCCGGGAGAAAGGATACCTGTTCATGCAGGTCAAAACCGTCCGGATGGGTGTCTATGACGACTATGACATCACAAACCGGTTTTACCAGGCCTGTGGCTTCAAGGAGTTTGAGGTTATTCCGGAGCTTTGGGACAAGGAAAACCCCTGTCAGATCTATGTGATGTATCTCCCAAAATGAGGTGAGCGACATGAAAAAGTGGTACGATGAGGAATACGGATTCACGGTAGAAGTGACAGGCTTTTTGCACGGGGACCACACAGAGCGGTACTGCCGCAACGGTGAGGAGATCGGCGACCGGTACACCTGCACCTATGGCTGTCCTGTGAATCAGGATGGCTTCGGGATCTGCTCCAAGACCATGATGATGCTGTTTCCGCTGATGGAAGCCGTGCGCAGCGGCGGCGACCTGGAAAATGTCGGCGGCGATGGGAAGTACACCAAAACCGTCGTGTGCCCTGACGGATGCGTCATCTTCCGTCTGACAGCCAGGCCGCTGGGAAACGAGAATTTCCATAAGGGTCATTTCTGGGACTATCCCGACCAGACCTGAGCACCGGCATGATGGATACTGACAGAAACGGCGATAAAACCACGCCCATCCTCCATGTTCCGGATGACTAGGAATGGGTCCGCATTCTACCGGTCGGCACCTCCAGGGAAGAACTTAAGAAACCGCACAAAAAACCATTCAGACCGTGCCTTGCTGAACGGATATCCTGATACCCGGAAAGATTGGAGCAGTGCACATGATCAACCGAATCATCGCCGCCTGTGGAAACGACTGTACTGCCTGTCCCCGTTATACCGCATATCCCTGTGAGAAAACAGAAACAGAGCTCCGGCATACTGCAGAACTCTGGATGAAAATCGGCTACCGGGACCATATTGTCTCAAACGAAGAAATTGCCTGCACCGGGTGCAAGCCAGAAAACTGGTGCCGGTACCGCGTGGCAACATGCTGTGCCGATAAGGGCATCCGGACCTGCTCGGCTTGCAACCTATATCCTTGTGATAGAATGCGGGAATGCTTCGCGGTCACTTTGTCCTTTGAACCGAAATGCCATCAGGTATGCACCGGAGCGGAATACGCTCAGCTGAAGAAGGCATTCTTTGAGAAGGAGGCCAATCTTGCAGCGGACGGAGCTGAATCAGCCCAACTAGTATAGCGTCCTCGAAATTACTGGACCAAATTAGGCGTTAAGCAGAGTCTCCCCTTCGGAGACCTCAGACACATCAATGTCATCCATCTTGTATTTCCAGTGAAACACTACAGGATCGGCATTTATTTCATCAAAGTAAAGGTAGATCCGATCTGCAAGCTCCTGCTTCGAATTAACCCTTATTCCGCGAAGCATTTGCTTGGTCATCTTACTGAAGAAACCTTCTACCATATTCAGCCAGGAACCATGTTTTGGGGTAAATACGAATTCAAACCGCCCTGGAACAGTTGCAAGATATTCCTTGGTGGCTTCTGAAGTATGCACTCTCAAATTGTCCAGAACGAGCCGAATCTTGTCGCCTTTAGGATACTTTTCATCCAGGATTTTCAGAAAATCGATATAGTCTGAGCTGTTATGGCTCTCTCGTACCAGCGGAATAGCCTCTCCTGTTTGCAGATCGATCGCTGCCAGCAATGATAATGTTCCAAGTCTGCGGTACTCATAGTCTCTCATGACAGTACCGTTTCTGGGAACAGGAAGCTTATCGGAGGATGTTGTGGCTATTGCCTGGATCCCTGGCTTTTCATCATAGGACAATACATGTGTTGTTTCCCCATCAGCCCATGGAACCAGATTGCCGGACTCATCGAACTGCATGGACAACTGCTTGTAAACCAGCAGCACGTTATGCATTTTCCCGTCGAATTCCGGATCTCGCTTTTCGCAATAGTATTTGATTCTGAAAGGCTTTATTTCTGCCTCCTCCAGTATGGAATGTACCATGCTTCTACTGATGGTTGACAGGCGCGGATAACCTGCTGCTTCTGCATTCTTCTGGACATGCTGTGTAATCAAAGTATATGTCCATGTTTCCGCCGCATATCCCAGATCGACAGGCTTTTGACATGTAATGTTTATGACCCATGCTTTCTCTTCATCGGTGATCTCAGGATTTCGGCCACGACCGGGCGCATCGTACAGGGCATTATCAAGTCCGCCTTCCTGATATTTTTTCAGGCAGAGCATTACGCTTTTACGGTTCACATCGAGCTTCTCAGCGATTTCATTTGTGGTTTTGCCATCTGCTTTCATGAGAAGCATCCTGGCACGCTGAACTATCTGAGCCTGGCTTGTCCTTGCCCGTATTCTAGCCTCTAATAATTTACGATCTTCATCAGAAAGACTGATAGTACTTGCTTTACGCCCCATGATACAATACCTCCATCTTGAACTGGAAGTATTATACCTCAGAATTAATTTATTGTCCAGTTATTTTAAAAACAAAATACTTGTCTTTGGAATCGGCAGCAAAAACCAAGTATGATCTTTCCGGTACAGCCTGTCAGAAGAGCCCTTCGCTGTGGAGGTGTTTTCCACAAGCGGAGGGCTTCATGCCATTCTTTTACCTCACAGTTCCGTTCCATTCTGCTCCTGCAGGTGCAGTGCGGATACGGGTAAAATCAAAATCAGAGCTGTAATGCTTTGAACAGTATCGCTGGCACGGCTTTTCCGTCATGTACCCATTCATGCTCCGCACTCGTGACAAACAGCGATACATATTTTTCACCGTTCTGAAAGGATTTTCTCCCTGGCCGGAGAATTCCAGATGGCATTGTCTGACCGATCATCAGAAAAGACGGGACACCTTGAAAAGATTTCTTCTCTCTTCTGTTACAGCCCCCGATGTCTGTGAAGGCAGGTCAATCCTGACAATCTGACATTCAAGAGGAAGTACCATGTCCCGTCCCGATGAGATTTCAAAAAAGCAAGGAGAACTGAACATATGGAAAGCAATCAGCCTGAGACCCGTTCAGCAGCACAAGCCGGCTGGCATCTGTCCCGGTATAACCTGTCTGCCCGTGTCCCCGGAGAAAATAAGACGGCGATAGCCAATCTGTACAAAGGGACCGTAACTGAGATCACCATTCAGGAAATCAGTCTGCTTGCCGCACTGGACCGTCTGGATGAAAACAGCCCTCTGCTGGACTATTTCAAAAGCCAGGGGATTCTTGTCAATTATGATGAACGCGCCGCGCTTGAAACACTTTCCAGGAGAGCCTGTGCTTATCCTGATTACATTCTGCTGACCATCTGTCCAACGATGGGCTGCAATTTTGACTGCCCCTACTGCTTTGAGAACCATCGCAGCGGGATCATGAGTGAAGAAACGCAGGAAGATGTGACAGCACTGGCTGAACGCATGCTGGACAGCAGCCATGCAAAACTCATGTATGTCACCTGGTATGGAGGTGAACCGCTGCTGGCTCCGGATGTCGTCAGGGACCTCTCAGCCAGACTGATGGAGCTGGCCGAAAAAAAAGGCGCGGTCTATGAGGCAGGCATCATAACCAACGGGTACCTGCTTAACCAGCACCATGCCGATTTGCTGGAAAAAGCGAAGGTCAGGACCATCCAGATTACACTCGACGGCATCGGCCCCTCCCATGATGCTACACGGCACCTGGCAGGGGGCGGCCCCACGTTTGACAGAATCATTGACAACCTCCGTTCAGTGAAACTGCCCGGGAAAGTGAGGATCCGCCATAACATGCACGAAGGCAACAAGGCAGAGGCAGAGAACCTGAAAGCATTAACATCTGCTCTGGCAGAGGAAAGCGGGAACGATCTGTCCTATTTCCCCTACCCTGTTATGGACAATACAGCTTCCCGTCAGCGGGGCAGTGATGTGTCCCTGCTGCACCACTCAACCTCCTCCAGAATGGCCATGGATACGGGCATCCATCACTTCGGTGCGGGCCAGGGCCACTTCTGCACAGCCAATCTGCTGTGGTCGGTAAGTATTGATGATAAAGGGCGCCTCTTTAAATGCATGGAAAATGTGGATAAACCGGAACTGAGCTTCGGGACGGCAGGAAAATGGAACCCCGTGGAACTGCTGAAAACGGCGGACCGCCCTGATCTGCTCACACGCTATCTGAACACGGCAGGGGCACTGGATGATCCGGAATGTCAGGAATGTGCATGGCTGCCCGTCTGCTGCGGCGGCTGCCCACACAGCCGGCTGTTTTCTGAAAAGAACTGCCTTTCTTATAAGGATGATCCGGAAAACTTTGTTCTCCAGCTTCTGGCTTACCGCAGGGAGCAGAACGCACACAGACAGCAGACGGATGACACCGCAGTGCCTCAGAAAAAAAAGAATAAAAAACGACTACCAGGTTGTCCGGTCAGTACGTATCAATCAGCGGGTGAGTCCTGCTGAAGGATCCGCCCGAAGGGTTCCGAAGATTTTCTCTGACTGACATCACCCGGTTTTCAATTGACAGCCCCTCAGCTATATGCTGTATAATATTTGTGGTAATATAGCATTTTCTCAGAAAGATGAGCACGGTCCCGTATAAAGGAGAATGATGAACCATGAAAGCACTATGCGCCTCAGCCATTCTTTCCAGCCGGCAGGTAACGCTATGATGGAACCATTGCCAGAATCCCTGTTCGCTTTTCTTGAGCAGCTGTCCCGGGAAGGCATCACAGGCGTTGAGAAATACAGAAAAGTCCGGCACTATATTCAGTTCAAAGCCAGAGAACAGCATGTTCCCGTGTGCGGCACCTTTGAGCTGACACCGCTGTGCAATCTTTCATGCAAAATGTGCTATGTACACCTCAACAGGAATCAGATGGGCAGCCGGGACCTGCTGCCCGCAGCAACCTGGATTTCTCTGATTGACCAGGCGGTAGACGCCGGGATGATGTATGCCACCGTCACAGGGGGCGAATGCCTGACATACAGCGGATTCAAAGAAGTCTACCTGCACCTCCTCTCAAGAGGGATTGAAGTGGAAGTGCTGACAAACGGGATTCTGTTGACAGAAGAAATGGTCTCTTTCTTCGATGCCCATCCCCCTGCCAATGTCCAGGTCACAGTGTATGGACCAGATGAAGACGAATATGAACGGATCACCGGGGCCCGGGTCTTTCAGAAGGTCATGGATAACCTGAAGAGGCTGAAAGCGCACAATCTGCCCTATTCTCTCGCTGTGACCCCCAACTTTTATATGACAAAGGGAAAGGAACTGCTTCAGCTGGTAGCTGGCATGGATGTTCCTTTCCAGATCAACAGCGGACTGAAGATCCCCCGGGAGGAAACCGGACGTCAGCTGTGGGACGCTTCCCTGGATACGTATATGGAGCTGTACAGGGAAGAACAGCGCCTCAGGAAAGGTGAGAAGCTGCTGACCGTCCAGGATGAGGACCTTCCGGACCCCGGCTCTGCCGATGACAGCGGGAACAGAAAGGCTCCAAAAGGCGTGCGCTGTGCTGCTGGCCGTTCTTCCTTCTGTCTGACCTGGGATGGAAAAATGAAACCCTGCAATACTTTTTCAGGCATTGAAGAAGATGTGATGAAAACAGGGTTCAGCGATGCCTGGAAAAAAATCAGCGGACAGGTGCAGGAAGTCATGTATCCTGCAGAATGCCAGACGTGCCCATACGAAAAGGTATGCGCTTTCTGTATTGTTGAGCATCTGGAGCATGGAAATCCCGGTCATGTCAATCCCGATGTCTGCGCACGTACCAGACGCCTGGTAAAAGAAGGGTTTTTACGTCTGTGACGGTTATTCCTGAACAGTACGTGGAACATATAACCAAAGAAAAGGAGAAATCGCTATGGAAAACAGGAAAAAAGAGTACACCGCCCCCAAAGCACAGAGGATCGTATTCGATTTCCGTGAGCAGGTTATCGCATCTGCTGGCGGCGGTGAGTGCGCAACCACAGTTGTCCGTACCTTTGAAGGTTGCGACAGGATCTATTGCACGCCCAGGTATACTGCATAAACTGCAACAGGTGTGCTCCGTCAGGAGGGAGGCGTGCTCTTCCCTCCTGATTATTATATGGAACAATCGGAATGTGATTGAGGATACGGAATGCATACTTTCTCCATACCTGAATGGCACGCCTTGGCCCTGGAGGGCACAGCATGTCCCGCACGGATCCTGATCCACGGAAACAGCATGTACCCCCTGATACGGATCAACCGAGATTACGTCACCATCTGTCCGCTGAAGGAAAAGCCGGAAGAAGGGGACATTGTCCTTTTCGCCGATCCGGACAGGAAACGGTACGTGCTGCACCGTGTATGGCAGACGGAAGATGACCGGGTCCTGACATGGGGCGACAATTGCCTCAGACCAGACGGATGGATTCCCCTGGAAATGGTGTGGGGCAAAGCTGCTTTGATTGAGCGCGGGAAGCGGACCTTCGTTCCGGAAAGACAATCCGGGATGCGTCTGGCCCGTTTCTGGCACAGGTTCGGAAGGGTCTGGCGCCTGATGAACCGGGTCCTCCGGACAGTCCGGAACGGAATCAGCCGCCTTTTTTCACGGACAGAGGGGTAAGCCATGTATTATCGCATAGCAGAGATTACGGTGGATTCAGATGTTTATCTGCCGTCCTATTCAGCTTTTGCCTGTGAGGCAGCAAAAGCTGATGTCAAACTTTCCTGGCGCAGGGACCTTCCTCCCGGGGGCACAGACATGGACGCGGGCACGCTGAAGGTCCGCCGGCTCCCGGATGGATGGTTCATCCACCCGGAAGAAAGAGACGACCTTGGCCTGATCACAAATAAGGAATATACAGAGCTGTGCCTGATCATGGGGGATCCTGCGGCAGAAACAGGCAAACAGACCGAGTGGCTGGTCCGCTCCGCACTGGAATGTCTCCTGATCCGGAGGGGATACATATCCCTGCATGCAGCAGCGGTGGCACTTGACGGGGAAGCCTATGCTTTTTCCGGTCCCTCCGGCATGGGTAAATCCACACGGGCAGATGCCTGGATCGAAGCCTTTGGCGCGCAGCTCATCAGCGGGGACCGCCCGCTGGTTAACGTCAGCACAATGGAACTGTGCGGGGTCCCCTGGGACGGCAAGGAAAAGTGTTTCCTCAACGCCCGGTACCCTTTGAAAATGGTCTGTGAAGTCAGGCGCTCCGGCACAGCGTATGCACGTGCAATGAGCTTTGAACAGCGCTGCAGCCTGCTCTCACAGCAGAGTTTTGTGCCCATGTGGGATACAGATACAAGCACCATGCAAATGATGAATCTCATGGCATTCGCTAAAGCAGCGCCCATCGTCCGGATCTTCTGCGGGCCCCTGCCTGATGATGCGAAAGCGATGCGGGAAATACTGGAAAAAAACGAGTTGAAAAGGGAGCAAGCTGATATGAAAGCAAAGAGTGGTTTTGTGCTCAGGAACGTTGTAGGGGAACACCTCCTCATGCCGGTCGGGGACAATATCGGACAGTTTGAGGGGACTGTTGTTCTCAACGATGTGGCGGCTTTTGTGTGGGAAAAGCTGCAGAACCCGGTCTCCAGGGACGACCTGCTTACAGCTGTATTAAACGAGTACAACGTTGATGAAGCGTCCGCGGCCAGGGACCTGGACACGCTGCTGGATACGCTGAAAAGCTATGATGTGATCGAGGGAGACTGAACCGGTCCCATACAGCAGGTATTGGGCCCAGGACAGTTCCCGGACCCTGAAAAAGAAAAAACCGGGCGCCATGTAAAAGGCGTCCGGACATTTTTTTGCCCGGGCGTATGGCCAGGCATTTCCCCACTTCCGGTCTCCGCTCTGTCCCCCTGTGCGGCCGGCACAGACGAAGGATCCCAGAACCATGAACCCGATTTGTCCGCGGGTGCGCCTTTTCTGCCGTCACTGGCTCTCCGCTCAGAGGGGCTGGCGGTATTCAACGAATCTCACTCCGCCGATCCTTTCATCTGCACAGACACTGTACCGGTAGCCTGAAAGGGCGCCGCTGAAGGCGTGCCATTCCCTGCCGCGCACCCGGACAGGCTGGTTTCGGGTAAAAGGAAGCACTTCACAGCTCCGGGGCTCCAGCTCCATGCCCAGTCCGGTCGCTTTCATCACGCTTTCCTTCCATGTCCACAGCCTGAAGAAGCGGTCCAGGGGATCCCCGGCCATCCAGGCCAGCTCTTTTGTGATGTAAACCACCGGTGCCACGTCCACATGCGCCTCATTGATTTCTTCAATGTCGGCACCGACCGTCCCCTCTTCTCCGGCGGCCAGTATGCAGAAGACACCGCTGTGGGAAATACTGAACGGCGGATAGCCCGGAGCATACGGTTTCCCGTTTCCACACAAAAGGATTTCTGACTCGCTGCGGATCCCCAATGCCTGCATCATCAGGTACCCCGCACCCAGGCACAGCAGCCGGTCCCTTTCAAACCGGAACCGCCTGGCCCTCTCCGCCCTTTGCGGCATGGCAGTTTCCACGGTCCCCAGGTCCATCTCCCGCAGGACATCTGTACGGACAGCACTGATTGTGATTTCCCTCATACTTTCCCTTTCTGCTCCATGGAACGGCCCTCTGGCGCCGTCCCTGTCTGTCAGGCCTATATTACAACGGTGCGCACCATTTGAAAAGGCACATGGTGCTTCCCCTGCATAAGCAAGACCTGCTCACCCATATATCCATGCACTGGATTCTGCATGCGGATCCTCTCATCTGTTCCTTCTGTCATGAATCAATGATTCATTGGCTGCGTCTTTGATCCTTAATCAGAAGTCAAGGGATCAAACCCTGACGAAAGAAATGGAACTTTTGTTATACAAACCATTGTTCTGCTTGTCATATGTTCCAGATAAGACATCATCAGCGTAAGGAAAGGCGGTATTTCCTGTAAGTCAAACTGTCCTGGGATACCTTCATTTGCCGGGTATCTTAGGACGGCTTCACACAGGCATATCATGGTAAAACTTCTGATATCTGTTCCATCCGACAGACAGTCAGGAAATATCCGTCCAGAATGTTCCGCGAAAACCCTGGCTGTGCCAGTTGACACAGCTGGCAGCATCTGATAGTCTCCCTATCAGCCTCACCGGACCGTCGACAAGTAAGGCGGTCCATATCCTGATCCTGCTGTCCCCTCCGGGCACAGAGAATCTTTTCTTTCTGTCATTACGCTGCTGAACCAGAATTTTCAGGAGGTTTATGTATGTCTTTGGATTTTTCCATGGTTGATCAGAAAATTCAGGCCCTTATTGCAAGAGATAAGCTGCCCAACCTCAGTGTCTGTGTCAAAGGTCCAGACGGGACCGTCTTTGAAAAAGGGTACGGCTTCCGTGACCAGTCGATGAGCGGACCGGTCGATGAGGACACCGTCTTTGGCATCGCATCAATGTCCAAGTCCATCACAGCGCTTGCCTTGGCCATTCTGGAGACCGAGGGCAAGCTTTCCTATGATGACCCGGTCACGAAATATTTCCCGGATTTTTCTGTTCCCGGTGCGCCAAAGGATATGGTCACTCTCCGCACCCTTGCAAGGCATACCGCGGGGATCCCGCCCATGGAGCCCCTGGAATGGTCCATCGCCATGAACAGCAGGGACCGGGAAGGCGATTGGGTCACCGCCATGCGCCAGTCCTCCCCGAACCAGATGGACAGGATTGAGCAGATTATTGACTATATCGCATCCTGCCCTTATCCCACCGTGGGCATGCCCGGCGAGAACATGAGCTATTCCAATGAAGGCTATGCCGTTCTCTCCTATGTCGCGGACCAGGCCGCAGGGATCCCCCTTGAGCAGTTCTGCATAGAACGCATCTTCAGGCCCCTTGGCATGAGCCGGACCATCATGGATGACGACTGCGTCAGCGCCCATGCCATGGCCGGCGGCAACATCGTCTCCCTGTTTGAATATGACGGAGATACCCTCACCTGCGACGACCACTGGAGCATCCTCCCTCCCTTCCGCGGATGTGCCATGGTCAAGTCCACCAGCAGGGACATGGCTGCCTATTACCGGTGCCTTTCCAACTATGGCATGCACGAAGGGAAGCAGGTGATCCCGGCAAAGGCCGTTGAATCCATGATCGGCCCTTCCATCCCTGCCACGGACCAGGCCGTGTACGGACTGGGGCTGTACAAGCGTGTCAAGGAGGGCCATGTGATCTGTGAGCACTCCGGCGGCCTGCACGGCGTTTCCACCAAGGGCGGCCTGCTGCTGGGTGAAGGCTACGGCTTTGCCGTGCTCTGCTCCCTCGGGGACGCTGACATGGATGACGTGATGTGGGTCCTCTATAACGCTGTCATGGGCCTCCCCCTTGAAACGAGCCACCGCTGGTTCATCCCCGTGGGCCGCACATTTTCCGACCTGCAGATGCTGGAAGGCACATATATCGCCCATGAGGGCATGCCCAGCCGTGTCAGGATCGATAATCAGGGACACGCTGTGGTCTCCGATCATGAGACCTGCCTGGTTTACTGCGGCGCCTCCCGTTTCCTCGCCATGGACGCGGAAAAACCGGACGTGTCCCGCGGAAGGCTTGAGTTCTTCTTCCGTGACGGCCGCGCGTGGGGCGTGAGGGTCGGCAGCCGGATCTATACCCGCGAAGTCTGAAAACACCTGCATAAAATAGTGCTTCGCATTTCGACTCCCCCCACCCCCTCAATCCTGAGGGGGTG
>CAMNGW010000038.1 GCA_946538615.1 uncultured Clostridia bacterium | reverse complement strand
TTTTGCTTAGCTGATCAGCTAAAACTCAGCATTTCAGAACGTTTATGTTTTTGCTGTTCGGATCGTTCGTGTTCTCTGCTGGACTTTCTGAGAGCACTCGTTCCTGTATGCTTTATAGAGCTTTTTTACCATGTCTGCGGGCATGGTGATGCTGCCTTCCACAGTTTCATTGCCGTACAGCACGAACTTCCACTCAGATGTTTTGGCTGAAGCCATGGCAGCGATCATGGGCAGGGACAGATCGGTCATATACAGCTCATAATCTTCATAATATGTCTGGTCATACTCACTTGTACTGGCCTTCACTTCAAACACATAGCGGTTTTTTCCTGCCTCAACTGCGATGGTTTCTGCATTGACAGGGTCCCATGTTTCAATCGCAAGGGTCAAGCGCATAAAAACAATATCTTCGTCATTGGGACTTTGGAGAAAATCCAGGTAAATGCAGAGAGAGGCATTTTCTTTGTCAATCTGTCCAAAATAGGGCTGGTCCTCCGGCCGGACCACAGTGTCCACACCGTTATCTGCAAGGAAGACCTGTACGCCATCTATCCCGGTCAGCTGTTCCATCTCCGCATAAGCATGGGCCATCCCAAATAGCAAAAGAACCAAGGCCAAAAGAAAACATGCTGTTTTCCGCATGAAAATCCACTCCTTTCAACTAAAAAGTATAACAGACAGTTCGGAAGGCAAACAGATTGACATTGATTTGTTACGTATGTAATGATGTATATTCTGTTGTCTCTATATATCTGTGTATAATCTATTATATATTTCATGATACAATGCTTGTATTTGTTTGATGTTCCGATTTGTTTTTTCTCCGTTTTTACTGCTTCCGGAATCGCTTTTTGTTCGTTTTTGTTCTGTATTTTCAAAATTATTGCCTGTAGGAAGCAAAAAACTTCTTGCACTTTACATTGGAACGTTCTATAATTTAGCCCGGTTAGTTCCTTCGGGTCTGTGGTTGAAAGCCGATGCCAGTCGCAGGCAAAGCGGTCCACGTAATCCGTCCAAAGCGACGGGGAGCATGGTGCGGTCTAGATGTAAGTCCGCCCGGGGTTATCCCGAGAGAAGGGCGTGAGGGCGCGAATGCGTTGAGCAATCTTCCAGGCGGCGTGTGTGGGGTCAAAAACCAGGTCAGCCGGAGCAACAAAACCGTATTTTATCTATTTTGGGGGTTTCCTTACCATGTACGAAGACAAAACGCTGGTTTGCAAAGACTGTGGCGCCGAGTTCGTATTCACCGCCGGTGAACAGGAATTCTACGCGGAAAAAGGTTTCCAGAACGAGCCTACTCGTTGCAAAGCCTGCCGCACTGCCCGCAAGGCCAGCCGTCCCGCTGCCGGTGCTCCGCGTGAGATGCATGATGCGATCTGCGCTAACTGCGGCAAACCCACTCAGGTTCCCTTTATTCCCCGCGAAGATCGCCCCGTGTATTGCAGTGAGTGCTTCGCAGCGATGCATCGTGCATAATAACTTCCAGCAAGCACGTTGATCATGACACAAAGCGGCTTATCCTTTTTACAGGATAAGCCCTTTTACTATGTTTTTTTCCTTGAATTGACGCCTGAAACTTACTATAATGCCTTTACAGATTGTGCAAAAGCCAATCTCGTTTATCTGAAAGAGAGGATTCTCACATGGAGAACACCCGTTCCAATTTTATCTGGGATGCTATCGAAGATGATCTGAAGGAAGGCCGCTACCAGGAAGTCCACACACGCTTTCCTCCCGAACCCAATGGTTATATGCATATTGGGCATTGCAAAGCATTGATCATGGACTTTTTGACCGCTGAGAAATACGGTGGTAAATGTAACCTTCGTTTCGACGATACGAATCCTGCCAAGGAAGATACAGAATACGTGGAAGCGATCAAACGCGATATCCACTGGCTTGGGTTCGACTGGACAGGCGGCCTCTATTATGCATCTGACTATTATGATAAATGTTATGAGATTGCAGAAGACTGGATCATGCGCGGCCTCGCCTATGTCGATGAACTGAGCAAAGATGAAATGCGTGAATACCGCGGCACCCTGACCGAACCGGGCCGCAACAGTCCATGGCGTGACCGTCCGGCTGAGGAAAGTCTGGACCTGTTCAGGCGCATGCGCAATGGCGAGTTCCCCGAAGGCAGCAAAACGCTGAGGGCCAAAATCGATATGGCAAGCCCCAACATCGTCATGCGCGACCCGGCCATCTACCGGATCCTTTATAAAGAGCACTGGCGCACAGGAAACAAATGGTGCATCTATCCAATGTACGACTTTGCCCACCCCATCGGTGATGCCCTGGAAGGCGTGACCCATTCGCTCTGCTCCCTGGAGTATGAGATTCACCGGCCGCTGTATGACTGGGTCGTTGAAAAAGCAAGCAACATGCTGCCCGGGCACCCGCGCCAGATCGAATTTGCCCGACTTAACATCACCCAGACCGTAATGAGCAAGCGCTATCTCCGCCAGCTCGTGGAAGGCCACTATGTCTCCGGCTGGGACGATCCCCGCATGCCTACGCTCTCTGCTATGCGCCGTCGTGGCTATACACCCGAAGCGATCCGTAGTTTTGTTGATCAGATTGGCATGAGCAAAGCCGATTCCACTGTGGATTTTGCTTTCCTTGAACACTGTGTCAGGGATGATCTTGGGAACCGTGCCAGCCGTATTATGGCAGTACTCAAGCCCCTTAAAGTCACCCTTACCAACTGGCCTGAAGGTGAAACAAAGGAGATTCATCTGGAAAACCATCCGGATCATCCGGAATTGGGCGAGCGCACAATCAGGTTCTCAAAAGTAATCTATGTCGAGCAGGATGACTTTATGGAGAACCCGCCCAAGAAGTATTTTCGTCTGTATCCGGGTAACGAAGTCCGCCTCAAGGGGGCCTACATTATCCGCTGCGACAGCTGCATCAAAGATGAAAATGGCCAGGTTACAGAACTTCTTTGTACTGTTGACCTTGATTCAGCGAGCGGTACACCCGGAGCTGACCGCAAAGTGAAGGGTACCCTGCACTGGGTCAGTGCTGAGGATGCTGTGCCCTTTGAGGCCAGGCTTTATGAACCGCTGCTCACCGAGGCTCTCCCTGAAGAGGAGGAAGGCGATGACGTCCCTGATAAAAAGGATTTTATCAGTCGCCTGAACCCGGACAGTGTAACCATTCTCAAAGGCTTCGCTGAGCCCTGTGCAGTATCTGCTCCGGTTGGTACCACCTATCAGTTCCTGCGCAATGGATACTTCTGCAAAGATCCTGATTCCACAGAAGAACTGCCTGTTTTTAACCGCACGGTTGGTTTGAAGGACACCTGGGCAAAAATCGCTAAATAATGGAGGCTATTCCCATGGAAGTAAGAACGCGTTTTGCTCCTAGCCCTACCGGTTTTATGCATTTGGGCGGAGTGCGCACAGCGCTGTATAATTACCTGTTTGCAAAAAAAATGGGCGGCAAATTTATCCTGCGCATCGAAGACACGGACCAGGAACGCTATGTGGAAGGTGCGACTGAAGTCATTTATGACACACTCAGACGCTGCGGCATGAATTGGGACGAGGGCCCCGATGTAGGTGGAGATTATGGTCCCTACATCCAGTCCGAGCGCAAATCTTTCTATCTGCCCTATGCCAAACAGCTTATTGCATCCGGACATGCCTATTATTGCTTCTGTACGGAAGATGAGCTTGAAAAGCGCCGGAAGGCCGCCCAGGAAAAAGATGAAGTCTTCAAATATGACAAGCACTGTCTGCACTTGTCCAAAGAGGAAATTGACCGCCGCCTTGCAGAAGGACAAAGCTATGTGATCCGCATGAACTGTCCTGTCGATGGTGAAAGCACTTACCATGATCTGGTCTACGGCGATATGACCTTCCCCAATGAAACCCTTGACGATATGATCCTCATTAAAGCAGACGGCATGCCCACCTATAATTTTGCCAATGTCATTGACGATCACCTGATGGGTATCACTCACGTCATGCGCGGCGCTGAATATCTTTCATCCACACCCAAATACAATCTTCTCTATGACGCTTTCGGATGGCAGCGCCCTGAATATGTACATCTGCCCACCGTCATGCGCGATGCAAAGCACAAGCTCAGCAAACGCGACGGAGATGCCTATTATTCAGATTTCATTGACAAGGGATATCTTACCGAGGCACTGATCAATTATCTGGCGCTGATTGGCTGGAACCCTGGTGACGACCGTGAATTCTTTACCATGGATGAACTGGTCGATGCATTTGACGTGTCCCGCCTGAACAAAGCGCCCGGTATTTTTGATGTCGACAAGCTCACCTGGTTCAACGCCGAGTACATCCGCAGGATGGATTTTGACCGCTACCTTCAGCTCGTCACGCCGTGGTTTGACCGGGTGCTCGGAGGAAAAGGAATCGATTATCACCGTTTGGCCGAGCTTATGAAGGATCGTACAGAAATCTTCAGCCGTGTGCCGGACATGGTCGCCTTCCTCGCAGAACTTCCGGATTATGATCTTGAGCTTTATACACATAAAAAGATGAAGTCTAATCCAGAAGTTGCCAAAAACGCGCTTGCGCTCTGCCTCCCTGTTCTGGAAGCCATACCTGAAGCAGACTGGAAGGAAACCTCCATTCACGACCGGATCATGGAAGCCATCTCCGGCGCCGGACTGAAAAACGGTGCCGTATTGTGGCCCCTGAGAATCGCTCTTTCCGGTCTCGCCTCAACGCCGGGCGGAGCCATGGAAATCGCTTATTTGCTCGGCAAAGAAGAGACACTCCGTCGGATACACATCGGACAGGAGAAATTATCCAGGGCTTAATCTTTATTTTCAAGAACCGCTCCGGCGGTTCTTTTTCGGAGGATGAACCATGCGCTTTCTTACCACGCTGCTGCTCTTTTTCCTCTTCGTATCATCTGCCTGTGCAGATCTGATTGCCGTTTCTGACCCGGACCAGATGCCAGAAACAGCAGATGACGGGTTCCTCGCCGGTACAGACGATGCCTATTACTACAAAGATCATAAAGCCGGAATCTGGTTATATGTGGATGCAGACACACGGCTGGAGATTACAAGGACACAGACACAGTCCCCTTGTCTGACATACTACCTTGCAGACATCGTCTGCCGCCCCGGCACCACCATGTACACAAGGTCGTGGAATCAAAAAAGGCCCGGGAGGACCAATGGTCTTCCACAGGAGATTGCTGTCAGGGACCACGCTGTCTTCGCCATGAGCGGTGATTTTTACAGCTACCGGATTGCACACGAACGGTACCCTGGCATTATTATCCGCAACGGAAAGGCGATTTACAAAAAGACCTACTCCAAATATGTGCGCGCTGTTCCGAACCTGGCGAATATTGCCTTTTTCTCCTCCGGTCTCACCGAGGTCCATGAATGTGATGAGGTCACCGGAAACGAATACATTTCCCGTGGCGTTGAAGAGGTTCTCTCTTTTGGGCCCATTCTGATCCGTGACGGTGTCATTCCCAATCTTCAGGAGGAAGCCTATACACACCTCGAGCCCCGCTGTGCCATAGGCATTGTGGAACGCGGACATTTTATGGCCCTTCTTGTCGAAGGACGAAAAGTTCATTCTGATGGGGCAACGCTGCAGACGGCTGCAGAAATCCTGCTAGAAGCCGGCTGCACTGATGCTTTAAATCTTGATGGCGGCAATACGGCTGCCATGCTTTTCCTCGGGGAAAGCGTCCAGCTCACTGATGAAGGCGGTGTCTTTGAAAACACCAGGGCCATACCCGATATTCTGTGTGCTGGTAAATATTAAAAAAATGCGGAGGAAACTCCGCATTTTTTTATGGATTCATTTTTTTGCCACAGGAAGGGCATATAAGATAACTGTCTTCCTCTGTTAGACAGTCCTTATTGATTTTAACCTGTTTATGACACACCGGACAAATCACCAGATCACCGCCATAGGACATGGGCTTCCCACAGGATGGACACAACTCAGTACTTGTCTGACGACCCGTTTTGAAGATGCTTGTCATCCCACAGTTTTCGCATTTGAGCGGTGCAGCGGTGGGCTGATCAAGCTGTCCAAGAAGAAACGAATAGAAGCCCTCCTCGTTGCCGGGTTCGAGGAGATTATCATCATAATCTTCCTCTGCATCCTCCACGTCTTCATCTTCGTCTTCGTCAAAGTAAAAGTCGTCTTCATCCCCGTCTTCAAGAAATTCCGGACCGTCTTCATCCAGAAGATATCTCCCCATC
Organism: uncultured Clostridia bacterium; assembly: GCA_946538615.1. Classification (GTDB taxonomy): domain Bacteria; phylum Bacillota; class Clostridia; order Christensenellales; family Aristaeellaceae; genus UBA2943. The sequence continues at coordinate 13,844 of CAMNGW010000038.1, read as the reverse complement.
TCCATAAAAAGATCAGAAAGTGCTTCTTCAGCTGAGACTTCGCGGTCCACCGTTTCCTGCACGACAGGCAACAATTCTATCATTGTGTTGGCTATTTCAAGAAGGAGCTTGTCCTTGGGATCCTTTTTATCCAGCTTCGCAGCTGTAACAAGTTTCCGGAGTTGATCAGCACGTTTGTTAAAATCAGCCATTTTATTCCTCCCGGAACTCAGGCACGCTCCATGTATTCACCGGTGCGGGTATCCACACGGATCATGTCATTGGTATTGATAAACAGCGGCACCTGCAGGCTGTAACCCGTCTCAAGCGTTGCAGGCTTGTAGGTGTTGCTTGCCGTATCACCTTTGAATCCGGGTTCGGTGTCAGTGACCTGCAGCGTCACAAAGTTCGGTGCCTCCACAGAGAACGCACTGCCTTTGAAGAAACGTACGGTTACCGTTGTGCCTTCCTTGACAAAAGGAATAGCATCCTCAACCTGGTCGTGGTTAAGCGGCAGCTGCTCATAGGTTTCGTTGTCCATGAAATAATACAGGTCGCCGTCATTGTAGACATACTGCATTTCTTTCGTCTCGATAATTGCCTTGGGCATTTTATCAGTAGGGTTGAAAGACCTTTCAACGACAGCACCCGTCATGACATTCTTGATCTTAGTACGTACAAAAGCAGCACCTTTGCCCGGCTTGACATGCTGGAAATCCACGATATTCCATACGCCGCCATCCCACTCAATGGTAATGCCTTTTTTGAAATCGCCTGCTGTAATCATGTTCATTCCTCCAGTTTTGTTTTCCTTGACTGATACAAACATGATTCGTCAGGCGTACCCAACAGAATCATGAAGTCCACTCGGTGTCAGGTCATAAAGCATATCATCGGATATGCTCCCGCGCATTGTAACATAACTTCATTGAGTTGAAAAGGGGGTTGCATCTGATAAGGTACATTATACGCCTTGTTTTCAAACTCTGTTCCATCCTTCATTTTATAACATACTGTCACAGTATACAATCCCTCTTTTCCAAATGGCTGACATATCTGATTTTCCAATTAATAATGAAGAAATAACCGCAAAAAAGCTTCCAATTATATATAAAAAATGGTATAATGTCTTGTCTGGTTTTGTGTCCAGACAATCAGGTCCGCCGGGCTGTGCGGGGTGGTGAAGTATATGCTTGTTCATCTTGGGCAGAATCGTGCTGTACATGACCAGCAGATCATAGCATTAATTGATCTGTCAGTGCCGCTTGCTTCTGATACGCAGGATCTGATCAGAAATCTGCGTGAGCAGGGCCGGACAGAAACACTCGGTGAGCACCCAAAGACTCTCGTATTAGCCATGCAAAATGATCAAAAACCCATCTGTATCTTCACAACTACAGGACTGCGCACGCTCCGTGCGCGTCTGGAAGGTCCCGTGCTTTCAGGTTTTTGAACAAAAAGCTGTGCAGGCAGTTTCAGATGGATGTGAGGTAAAGAATATGGAACAAAATACCAGTGCTGTTAACCCGGATAGCGGAGAAGAAATCCTCTCCCAGGAAGAAGTTGAACGCGAGATCCGTGAGGCCACACAGGTGACCGAAGATTACGGGGAAGACCAGATTCAGGTCCTTGAAGGTCTTGAAGCTGTGCGCAAGCGTCCCGGAATGTATATCGGCTCTACGGATGTTCGCGGCCTTCATCATCTGGTCTACGAAATTGTCGACAACTCCATTGATGAAGCTCTTGCCGGTTTTTGCAAGGAAATCGAAGTTGTTCTTCACAAAGATGGATCTGTGTCCGTTAAAGATGACGGCCGTGGGTTCCCTGTCGGCATCCATCCCAAAACCGGGAGACCAGCCGTTGAAGTCTGTCTGACTATTCTGCACGCAGGCGGAAAATTTGGCGGAGGCGGATATAAAGTTTCCGGCGGTCTGCATGGCGTGGGCGCATCGGTAGTCAATGCCCTGTCGCGCCACCTGACCGTTACGGTTTACCAGGATGGAAAAATCTATCAGCAGGAATATGAACGGGGCCATTATCTGTACGATCTCAAGGTCATAGGGGACACGCAGAGAACCGGAACAACCATTCAGTTCTGGCCCGATGTGAAATCCGCGGACAATCCTGAGGGCATCTTTGAGACCGGCGATTTTGAATACGACACGCTGAAAACACGTTTGCGTGAAATGGCCTTTCTCAACAAAGGCATCCGGATCATTTACCGGGATGAGCGCCCTGATGAGCCCAAGGAAAATGATTTCTGCTATGCCGGCGGTCTGCGGGAATACGTCAAGTACCTCAATCGTCATAAGACGCCGCTTTTCCCTGAACCGATCTACACTGAAGGCATCAAAGACGGCGTGCTTGTCGAGGTAGCGCTTCAGTACAACGACAGCTATCAGGATGCAATCTATTCTTTCGCCAACAATATTGCAACGCCTGATGGCGGTACCCATCTGACAGGCTTCAATACCGCCCTGACGCGCGCAATCAACAACTATGGTCGGAAATACAAATACCTCAAGGATTCTGACCAGAACCTGAAAAGTGATGACGTGCGTGAAAGCCTGACAGCAATCATATCCATCAAAATGGAAGACCCCCAGTTTGAGAGCCAGACAAAATCCAAACTCGGCTCAGGACAGGTCCGCGGCATCGTCGATTCTATTGTCACTGAAGAACTGACAACATATCTTGAAGAAAACCCGCCCATTGCCAAAACCATTCTTGACCGCTGCGTAAATGCGGCCAGAGCACGTGAAGCAGCCAGGAAAGCACGTGAGATGACGCGCCGCAAGACTGTACTTGAATCCGCTTCTCTCCCTGGCAAGCTGGCTGACTGTTCCGAGCGCGACCCCGCCAAATGCGAAATCTTTATGGTCGAGGGCGACTCTGCAGGCGGTTCTGCCAAGGAAGGACGCGACCGCCATTTTCAGGCTATTCTCCCCCTTCGCGGAAAGATTCTTAATGTTGAAAAGACCCGTCTGGAACGTGCCTTAAGCAATCAGGAGATCCGTGCCATGATCACGGCTTTCGGCTGCGGCATCGGCGAGGAATTTGATGAAAGCAAGCTGAGGTACCATCGGATCGTATGTATGACTGATGCTGACGTTGACGGCGCCCACATCCGGATTCTCCTCCTTACTTTCTTCTACCGCTATATGCGCCCCCTCGTTGAAAAGGGTTATGTCTATGCCGCAATGCCGCCTCTGTATAAAGTGACCCGGGGTAAGATTGAGCGCTATGTCTATGACGACGATGAGCTCCAGCGCGTCCTCGATGAAATCGGACGTGACCCCAAGCCGGACATTCAGCGCTATAAAGGTTTGGGTGAAATGTCCTCCGAACAGCTGTGGACCACAACCATGAATCCTCAGACCCGTACAATGATGCGCATTACCCCTGAAGATGCCATGGAGGCCGACCAGCTGTTCACACTGCTCATGGGCGACTCTGTTGAGCCCCGCAAGCAGTTCATTCAGGAGAACAGTGATCTCGTCAAAGACCTGGATATCTGATAAGTCCGGGAGCAGAAAAGGAGTGACATCATGAGCGATATCCAGGATAAACTGATACCTGTCAATCTTGAGGAAGAGATGAAAAAGAGTTTCATCTCTTATGCAATGGCCGTTATTGTGGACCGCGCCCTTCCCGATGTCAGGGATGGTCTCAAACCCGTCCACAGACGTATTCTTTATGACATGGCTGAGCTTGGCATGACACCTGATAAGCCTTTCCGTAAAAGCGCACGCGTTGTCGGTGACGTGCTTGGTAAATTTCATCCGCATGGCGATTCCTCTGTCTATGACGCCATGGTGCGTCTGGCCCAGCCTTTCAATATCCGCTATCCCCTTGTTGAAGGCCAGGGAAACTTTGGCTCTGTCGATGGCGACGGTGCTGCCGCCATGCGTTACACTGAGGCCAGGCTCCAAAAACTGACCATGTACATGCTTGAGGGAATCGAAAAAGACACGGTGGATTTTTATCCCAACTTTGATGAGACCCTGATGCAGCCCGCCGTACTGCCTTCCCGTTTCCCCAATCTGCTTGTCAACGGCTCCAACGGCATTGCTGTGGGTATGGCCACAAATATTCCCCCGCATAACCTTGGTGAAGTCATCGATGGTGTGGTCTGCATGATTGACAATCCTGACTGCACCATTGACGACCTCATGGAACATATCAAGGGTCCTGATTTCCCCACTGGCGGCATCATTCTTGGCCGCAGCGGCATCCGTCAGGCTTATTATACAGGTCACGGCCACATCGATGTACGCTGCAAATCCAACATAGAAGACATGGGCGGGAACCGCAGCAGGATCGTCATCACAGAAATCCCGTACATGGTCAACAAGGCCAATCTGGTTGCCAAGATGGCTGAACTTGTACGCGACAAGCGCATTGAAGGCATCTCAGATATCCGTGATGAGTCCGACCGCAACGGAATGCGCATTGTAATTGAACTGAAAAAAGATGTCTATCCGCAGGTTATTCTCAACTTTTTCTACAAGCACACTTCCCTTCAGGAAACTTTCGGTGCCAACATGCTCGCCCTGGTCAACGGCAAACCGCGCGTCCTGAATCTTCGGGAAATTATTTACTATTATCTCGAGCACCAGAAGGACGTCGTAACCCGGCGCACCAAGTTTGATCTCGACAAAGCCAAGGCACGGGCCCATATTCTCGAAGGACTTCTCAAGGCCCTTGACCATATCGATGAAATCGTTGCCCTGATCCGCAACAGTCCTGACACGTCCACTGCCAAACAGGGCCTCATGGAGACTTTCGATTTCTCAGAGAAACAGGCACAGGCAATCCTGGATATGCGCCTTGCCCGTCTCACAGGACTGGAACGCGACAGGCTCCTGGAAGAATATCAGGAACTGGAAAAAACCATTGCTTATCTCTCTTCTCTGCTGGCAGACGAAAAGCTTCTCATGGGTGTCATCAAAGATGAGATCCTTGCCATCAAAGCCAAATTTGCAGATGACCGCCGCACAGAACTCACAACCATTGAAGGTGAGATCGATGTGGAAGACCTCATTGCAGAGGAAGACATGGTCGTTACCCTTACCTATACGGGTTACATCAAGCGCATCTCTGCCTCAACCTATAAGGCACAGCACAGGGGCGGCAAAGGGATCACCGGCATGACCACCAAGGAAGAAGATTATGCTGTTCAGATGTGTATCGTGAATACCCATCAGGAAATCATGTTCTTCTCAAACCGCGGACGCGCATACTCCCTCAAATGCTATCAGATTCCGGAAGCCGGACGTACAGCCCGCGGTACAGCCATCATTAATCTTCTCCAGATCTCGACCGATGAGAAGATTTCGACCATGCTGCCCATGCCGCGCGGTGATGACACGCCTTATAACCTTGTTTTCGGGACCAGAAATGCCATCGTCAAAAAGACGCCTCTTTCTGAGTTCCGGAACCTGCGCCGTAATGGCCTGATCGCTTTGAATCTGCGCGAGGACGATGAGCTTGTGGGTGTCCGTCTTTCCAAAGAAGGCGACGTGCTCATCATGGGCAGCCGCCTAGGCATGAGTATCCGCTTCAGTGAGTCCCTCATCCGTCCCATGGGCAGAATGGCTACAGGCGTACGCGCCATGCGGCTCAGCGAAGGCGACAAAGTGATCGACCTGGCCATGATCGAAGAAGACAGCTACGTCCTGGCTATCACGACCCGCGGCTATGGCAAACTCACGCTTCCCGACGCTTATCGTGAACAGGGGCGCAATGGTAAGGGCATCCGCGCCATAACTCTTACGCCCAAGACGGGCGAGCTTGCTGCATTGCTTGTTGTCCACATGGATGAAGATATCCTGCTCATCACTGACGATGGGACAATCATCCGCTCCGCAGTCAATTCCATCCGTGTCTGCGGACGTACAGCGAAAGGCGTCAAAGTCATGCGCATCGCCGATGACAGCCGTATCGCCTCCGTTGCCCGGGCCGAACACGAGGAAGATACACCTGTTGAAAATTTGCCTGAGGATTTCAGTGCAGATGAAACAGATGATGAGACATTAGGCGCAGATGAACCTGTTCTGAACCCGGACGACAGTGTGTCTGATCCGATTTCAGAGCTGGATATGCTCCTCCCGGATGATACAGAAGATGGAGAAGAAAACCCCGGGAACGATATCTGATCTCCCTCCTGAAAATGAAAAGAGCCGCCCTTACGGCTCTTTTCTTGACATTGTTCCAATAATGTTTTTCACTTGACACCTCACAAACCCCGTGATATAGTCCCCAAACGAATAGCAATGAACGGAGATACGTAATTCCATGGAAGGGCCAACAGAGAACTGTCGTCTGGTGCAAGACAGTCAGGGGCCATGGAATGAATATACGCTCCGGGAGCTGTGATCCGAACCCGGCTCAGCCGGAAGGCATCACCGGAAGCATCCCGTTACAGAGCATGGGCCAGCATGCAAGCCCAACGAGGCTGCCTTCGTAAGAATGCAGTAAAATAGAGGTGGTACCGCGGTTTTTTCCGCCCTCTGCTTTCCGGCCGGGAAAGCAGAGGGCGTTTGTTGTCCTCGCTTCCCGAAATCTTTTAATAGCCCTCCGGGGCAAGAAAGTGAGGTACAACATGTTACTCAAGGTTCTTCTTCTCGTTGCATTTATTGTTATCACAATAGGCATTGGAGTATATGCCCGTAAGAGCACAAAGGACGTCAACGGTTTTGTACTGGCGGGACGTTCTGTTGGACCCTGGCTCACAGCTTTTGCTTATGGTACTTCTTATTTCTCCGCTGTTATCTTTGTCGGATATGCTGGTCAGTTCGGATGGCGCTATGGTATTTCCTCTACATGGATCGGACTTGGAAATGCCTTCCTGGGCAGTCTTCTGGCATGGGTTGTTCTTGGACGCCGCACCCGCCTTATGACGCAGTCCCTTGGTTCAAGGACAATGCCCGATTATTTTGGCTTGCGTTTCCAGGATAAGAATCTGAAGCTGGTCGCATCCATTATTACCTTTATTTTTCTGATTCCCTATCCCGCTTCGCTCTTTAACGGTCTCTCCCGCCTGTTCAACATGGCTTTCCCTGGCGTTCCCTATGAAGCGTGCGTCATTGCCATGGCCGTACTCACCGCCATCTATGTCATAGCCGGCGGCTATATGGCCACCGCAATCAATGATTTCATCCAGGGCATCATCATGATTATTGGAATTGTTGCTGTCATTCTTGCCGTATTGAACGTGCATGGTGGTTTTGTAAATTCCCTGGTTGAACTGGCCAGCATGAGTGCTGTGGCGTCAAACGGTTCCACCATGTCCGGTGCGTATGCCTCATTCTTTGGTCCGGAACCTCTCATGCTTCTTGGCGTCGTGATCCTGACCTCATTAGGTACCTGGGGACTTCCCCAGATGGTGGGCAAATTTTACGCCATTCGCGATGAGGATGCCGTGCGCAAGGGAACCATCATTTCCACAGCCTTTGCCGTTGTTGTGGCCGGCGGGTGCTATTTTCTCGGAGGATTTGGCCGCCTGTTCATTACCGGTGACATGATCGCAGCAAACGGGGCACCTGTAGGAGGATACGACAGCGTCGTCCCAACCATGCTTTCCTTCCTTCCGGATACCCTGATCGCCATTGTTCTCATCCTCGTTCTTTCTGCCTCCATGTCAACACTTTCCTCTCTTGTGCTTACTTCAAGCTCAACCATGACATTGGATTTTATTGCTCAGGTCAGCAGCAAGAAAATGGATGAAAACAAAAAGCTGATCACTCTCCGCTCCCTGGTGGGTGTCTTCATTATCATTTCCGCCGCCATTGCCATCCTTCAGTATTCTTCATCTGTCGCCTTTATCGCACAGCTTATGGGTGTCAGCTGGGGCGCACTTGCCGGTTCGTTCCTTGCCCCTTTTATTTACGGTCTGTACTGGAAAAAGACCACAAAGGCTTCTGTCTGGGCAAGTTTCGTATTCGGCGTGGGGGTTACCGTTTTCGAACTGTATGTTCTTGCCACCGGAACAACATTTACTTCACCTTTTATGGCTTATTTCTTTGCCTCTCCGATCAACGCCGGCGTACTCGCCATGCTGGGCGGTCTCATCCTCGTCCCCATAGTTTCTCTGGTCACCCCGCAAATGGAAAAATCTGACGTTGATCCCATGTTTGTCTGCTATGACACAAAAGTCACGGTCCGTGCCGCTGAAAATTTATCCGAATAAACGATATGGCCCAAGCGCCATTCCATCATAATTTCGCACTTCTTGGAGGATATTGTCATGCCAATTACTGATTTTCTTGAACGCAATCGCAAGCTTTATGGCAGTGAAGTAGCACTCGTCGAACTGAATCCTGAACAAAAAGAGAACCGCCGCATCACCTGGAAAGAATATGAACTGATTCAGCCCACCTCTGACCAGCCATACCGCCGTGAAATCACATGGCGCGTGTTTGATGAAAAAGCCAACCGTGTTGCAAACATGCTCCTTGACCGCGGTGTAAAAAAGGGAGAAAAAGTTGCCATTCTTATGATGAACTGCCTGGAATGGCTGCCTATTTATTTCGGCATTCTCAAATCAGGTGCCATTGCCGTTCCCTTTAATTTCAGATATTCTGCTGATGAGATCCTCTATTGTGCCGAACTGGCCGACGTGGAAGTCATGTTTTTTGGTCCGGAGTTCATCGGAAGAATTGAGCAGATCGTGGACAAACTCAGTCTCAACCGTCTCCTTCTTTATGTGGGTGACACTTGCCCTACTTTCGCAGAAAGCTATAATGAGACTGTGAACAACTATCCCAGTTCAGCCCCTCTTGTGCGAATCGAAGATGAGGATGATGGAGCCATTTATTTTTCATCTGGCACAACCGGTTTCCCCAAGGCGATCCTGCATAAGCACCGCAGCCTGATGCATGCTGCCCTCGTCGAACAGCATCACCACTCCACCAGCCGGGACGATGTCTTCCTTTGCATTCCGCCCCTGTACCATACAGGTGCAAAAATGCACTGGATGGGCTCCCTGGTGGCCGGTTCCCGCGCTGTCCTTCTGCGCGGCACCAAACCTGAATACATCCTCAATGCTGTGTCCCGGGAACATGCCACCATTGTCTGGCTCCTTGTCCCGTGGGCACAGGATATCCTTGATGCTATTGAACGGGGAGATGTCAAGCTCTCTGACTATAAGCTGGACCAGTGGCGGCTGATGCACATCGGCGCCCAGCCCGTACCCCCGTCCCTTATTAAGCGCTGGAAAGAAGTTTTCCCCAATCACCAGTATGACACAAATTATGGCCTGAGCGAATCCATCGGTCCGGGCTGCGTGCACCTTGGTGTGGAAAACATCCATAAAGTCGGTGCAATCGGTGTACCCGGATGGGGATGGAAAGCCAAAATCATTGATGAAAACGGAAAGGAAGTAAAGCAGGGCGACACCGGTGAGCTGTGCGTCAAAGGCAACGGCGTCATGGTTTGCTATTACCATAATCCTGAAGCTACGGCTGAGGTCCTCAAAGACGGTTGGCTCCTGACCGGGGATGTGGCCATGCAGGACGAAGACGGATTTATCTTTCTTGTCGACCGCAAAAAAGATGTCATTGTTTCCGGCGGAGAAAATCTGTATCCTGTACAGATTGAAGACTTCCTTCGTTCCTTTCCCAAGGTTAAGGATGTCGCTGTCATAGGTCTTCCTGATAAGCGTCTGGGAGAAATTGCCGGTGCGATCATTTCCATCAAGGAAGGGGAACAGTGCACGGAAGAAGAAATTCAGACTTTCTGTCAGGGACTTCCGCGCTATAAGCGCCCGCGGAAAATCATCTTCGCTGACGTTCCCAGGAATGCCACTGGTAAAATAGAAAAGCCCAAGCTGCGTCGCATGTATGGTGTAGAACAGCTCGTTGCTCATGAAAACGAAGTATGAACGGAGGATCATTTTGAAACAGCTGATGCTGGGCAACAAAGCCGTTGCCCGTGGTTTCTATGAGGCCGGTTGCTGTGTAGTCTCCAGTTATCCCGGTACCCCAAGTACCGAAATCACTGAAGAGGCCGTCAAATATGACGAAATCTACTGCGAATGGGCGTCAAATGAGAAGGTTGCCCTTGAGGTCGCACACGGCGCCAGTCTTGGCGGTCGCAGAGCGGCCTGCTGCATGAAGCATGTCGGTCTGAATGTAGCTGCCGATCCGTTATTTTCCATTTCCTATATTGGCACTGACACGGGCCTCGTTCTTGTTGTCGCGGACGATCCTGGCATGCATTCCTCTCAGAATGAACAGGATTCAAGGCATTACGCCATAGCGGCAAAGGTCCCCATGCTTGAGCCGGCTGACTCTGAAGAAGCATGTGAATTTACCAAAAAAGCTTTTGAAATCTCCGAGCAGTTCCACACCCCGGTATTTGTCCGCATGGTCATGCGGATCTGCCACTCACAATCCGTTGTTGATACGAAGGAGCGCGTCCTTCCACCTCAGCATGCTTATGTCAAAGATCAGAGCCGCGTCATGCTGCCCGCCCAGGCCAAAAAGGCCCATATCCGTGTCGAGGCACGTACACAGGAACTGACCGCATTTGCCGAGGAAAGCGATCTGAACCGCTGGGAAAAAGGTGAAGACACCTCCATCGGTTTCATCACCAGTTCCACTTGTTACCAGTATGTCAAGGAACTGTTCGGTGACCGTTATCCGGTGCTCAAGATTGGCATGCCCAATCCGCTCCCGGTCAAGAAGTTTCAGGACTTTGCTTCCTCAGTCTCCCGTACCATTGTCGTTGAAGAACTTGATCCTGTCCTTGAGGACCATTGCCGCAAACTGGGCATCCCGGTAGAAGGCAAGTCCCTCTTCCCTATGGTCGGCGAATTCTCCCAGTCCCTCATCGCTTCCTGTCTGTCTCTACCGGAAAAGCCCTCGAATTCCCTTCCCGACACAATACCGCCGCGACCTCCCGTGATGTGCGCCGGCTGTCCGCACAGGGGGGTGTTCTATACACTCAAAAAGAACCAGTGTATGGTTTACGGGGATATCGGCTGCTATACGCTTGGCTCATTCGCCCCGCTCAATGCTATGGACCTCAATGTATGTATGGGAGCTTCCCTCTCAGGTATGCATGGCTTCCTCAAAGCACGGCCGGACTATGCCCATAAGACTGTAGGCGTCATAGGGGATTCTACTTTTGTCCACTCCGGCATGACAGGGCTTGCTGATATCGTCTATAATGATTCTCCTGCGACGGTCATCATTCTTGATAACTCCATCACAGGCATGACAGGCCATCAGCAGAACCCGACAACCGGATATAACATCAAAGGGGAAGCTGCAGCAAAGATTGATCTGGAAGCCCTTTGCCACGCCATGGGCATCAATCACGTTGCTGTCGTTGACCCCTATGATCTTTCAGCGACAGATGCCGCCGTAAAAGCAGGACTCAAAATGGATGAACCCAATGTCATCATTTCACGCCGTCCCTGTGCCCTTCTTAAGAACGTGGTCCATCGCAAACCCATCTTTGTGAATGAAGACAAATGCATGGGCTGTAAAGCCTGTATGCAGATCGGCTGCCCTGCCATTGCAGTCCGTGACGGCAAGGCCCACATTGATCCCACCCTTTGCGTGGGCTGTGATGTCTGCACACAAATGTGCCATTTTTCTGCGCTTACCCGCCCGGAAGGAGGCGATGAAGCATGAAAAACCTCATGATCGTCGGTGTTGGCGGACAAGGAAGTCTACTCGCCAGCAAACTTCTCGGGCATCTGCTTCTCAGTAAAGGCTATGACGTAAAAGTCTCCGAAGTCCATGGCATGAGCCAGCGAGGCGGCAGCGTCGTCACATATGTCCGCTTCGGGGACAAAGTCTACAGTCCTGTTATTGATAAGGGAGAAGCTGATTTCATCGTCTCTTTTGAGCTTCTTGAGAGTGCAAGATGGCTCCCCTACCTCAGGCCTGATGGGACAATTGTCACCAATACCCAGCAGATGGACCCTATGCCCGTCATCACAGGATCTGCCGTCTATCCTGACCATTTGCTTGAAAAGCTTTCAGCCTCTGTGCACTGCGACGCCCTTGACTGTCTTTCCCTGGCCCGTCAGGCAGGGTCTTCAAAGGCCGTCAATCTTGTCCTGATGGGAAGACTTTCACGCTATTTTGAGTTTTCTGAAGAAGACTGGTTCAGAAGCATTGAAGCCTGTGTCCCGCCCAGGTTCATTGAACTCAACAAACTTGCTTTCAGCCTGGGCAGACATTATCAATAAATGAAGGAAGTGCTTTCATGGAAGAATGGAGAAAAGGTGTCGTCAGCGGGAGTACAGTCATCAATGCTTCTATGCTCAATAACGCCGGTGCCATTGTGCCGGATGCTTATCAGCAGATTGTCGGATTGATTTTTGAAGAGTCAGCCGCCAAGCAGGGCATGGAGATTTCCCATATGATCCGTTATCTTGGCGTCTCTTGGGTCATGCTTGCCATGACGCTTGAAATCAAATCTCCAGCCCTTCCCGGTGAAACACTTTCGTGGTCGACCTGGCAATCAGGACGGGACGGCAAAGTATGGCGGCGCGAAACTGAACTGCTGCATGCCGACGGTACACCTTCTGTCTATGGTGCAACGTATGTGTCCCTTCTGGATATACGTACGCGCCGGATCTGCCGTGACCCTGCAACGCTGGACCGTCTGAATTTCCAGGAAGGCAAAAAGCTGATTGAAAAGGCATCCAGCCGTGCAGAATACAATCTCGATGACTTCCGGGAAGTCCATATCCGGAGGGTTTATCCCAGCTGGATTGATGAGCTGGGACATACAAACAATCACCGTTATGGCGAGATGGGTTATGACGCTATATCTGAGCAGAAGCGGCTGGAGCTTATGCCGGATCTGTCCCGTCTCGAACTGTATTTCCTCAAAGAACTGAAGCTTGGGGAATCTGTCTCTGTCCGTGCCTGTGAAAGTGATTCGAGCGCTCAGGTTCTTGGCATTTCCACCACTGACCTCAAGCCTTCCTTCCTGGTACGGTACCAGTTCAATCCCGGCCTGTCCAGTCAATTCCGTTATGAGATCCCAACCATTCTCTAAGCGGGTGCAGACCGGAAACGTTTTCCGGTGTCTTACCTCAGGGAAATTTATTTGCAAAGGGATGTCTGTGACACGGCATCCCTTTCGTTTTCCCCGTCTTGTTTCACAAATCTTTTCAGTATCCGGTACACTGCTGACGTGCCGGTACGTAAACAACCGAATGGGAGTGCTTGGATGCCACTGACAACATGGCTTTTTCGCAAAAGCTTTCAAAAAAACGATGACAGGCGTGACGCGGGTCTCACAACACCGCCCGACATTGAACGGATGGACAACATTTGTTATGGTCCGGATCCCGTATGGCACCTCCTTGATCTGTATCGTCCAAAAAATGCACAGGGTCGTCTCCCGGTGATCGTCAGTGTTCATGGAGGGGGCTGGGTATACGGCGATAAGGACAGGTACCAGTACTATTGTATGAGCCTTGCCCAGCGCGGTTTTGCCGTTGTGAATTTCACGTACCGTTTAGCTCCTGAATTCAAGTTCCCGGCGGGCATAGAGGACACGCATCTTGTGATGGCCTGGGTTCTTGGGCACGGTGACTGGTTCGATCTGAATAAGGTTTTCTTGGTTGGCGACTCTGCCGGGGCACACATGGCCACCGTCTATTCAGCTATCTGCTCCAATCCTGCTTATGCCTCCAGATTCGGGATCAGGGCCCACAGGCTGGAGGATGGCAACGTATTTATCCCCAATGCAGTTGCCCTGAACTGCGGCATTTACCAGTTCCGCCCGTACAGACAGTCAGGTACCGCAATGCGTGCATTCATGATAGCTCTCCTTGCGAACCATGGGGACGCCGACGAATTGGACCTGGTCAACCCTGTTCCCTATGTGACCCA
>CAMNGW010000037.1 GCA_946538615.1 uncultured Clostridia bacterium | reverse complement strand
CCTCCGGACTTCCTCCCGCGGGATTCTCCGCAGATCGGTCATACCGGTCAGAGAAAAGATATAATCCACCATATCCTCTACATCTGTAACCTCAAGCGCATCCTCATACGCGGCCAGCTTTATGTATGAAAAGAATGGCCGCAGTTTATCTTCTCCATTCTGCAAAGTAAAAAACCTGTTCGCCTGATTCTGAATCCGGTAATCACTAAAAAAGTTGCAGATATAATTCATCATGCTGTTTTCGCCATACAGCCATACAGCCCAAACAGGGAAGCAGATATGGTTACAGCAGCGAGAAATGGACGCGCTGTAGCTCGGCAGGCACATAAAAGGCTGCCGGACGCCGGTCATTGCAAGCCTGACATGCCCAAACCGGTGCAGGAAACGCATACGCATCAGACTACAGAGGGTCTGGTGAATCGATCGGCCTTCGCAAAACGGTTCCACAAATGCAGATATACAGATGCCCAGGCACAAGATGCGCTTATCTTTAGCTGCAGGTTTCGTGCATGGTGCACAATGAGAACGGGGATAAGGATAATATTCAGCAGGACGGAACGGAGACGGCGGCGAAAGCTCTTCTGCTTTACCGGAGTACCGGGAACTGCACAGCATTCCTGACCAAGCATACGCTCGATGTTGTACACAAACATAGAAATACCCAGCACGATAGCGTTGGTATCAAATTTTGCTGATGGCAGACGCTCAACATCCATGTCGGTTTTGAGCTCACTGTGGAATTGCTCCATGGTCCCATGCTTGTGGTACAGTTCGATAATGTCTTCATTGCTGTCCTGGGTGTTACACCAGTAAGTTTCTACTTCAAGCTGAGGAATCATGCAGATTTGCTGGGTTTTGGCAATGATTGTTCGTTCTGTCACCCTATAAACAACACGAACCGACGTGGTATCATCGAAAGGCAGCATTGAGTCAGGATCCACCCGGGTATATTTGATCGGCCACATGACAGAGCCGGTGAAAACCCGCTTTCCATCACGGGGATTCTCGATCTTGACATTTGGATCTTTGATCGCAGTGCTGAACCAGGATTCTGCGGTCTCTTTGCGGAGATTGCGCTTGATGATGAAGTCGATATCCTGCCCCATAGCGATACGGGACAGCATAACCTTCAGGTTATCTACAGCATCGTTGCCGGAGTCCATACGGACCAAAAGACGGTTGGTAGTCAGGCAAAGAGCACGCTGGAGAACACGATCCAACAATTGAGGCGTATCCTTCTGACTGTGATGTTTGCCCTCCCGAAGTTCAGCCTCGATCAGATAACCTTCGAGACCAATATACACCATCATAGGGGCAAAGCCATCGAATCCTTTATAGGTGCGGCTTACTCCTTGCTTCTTTGTCTTGGAATTGTCTATTGGGGTCACGTCGAAATCAAGAGGAATTCTGCCATCGGGCAGGCCTGTAGGCAGCATATCGTAAGCACGGAGAAGTCTGATACTTGCATCTGCGAGCTCAGGAATTAACTGTGCATGATGTGCTCCCAAAAGGTCCAAACGTTGGCGAATGGTGACGGCTGAAGGCAGATCGATCTTCTTCAGGCCCAGGCAATGGCAGATGAACTCCGCCTCATCGGTGAACTGGTTTGCTGAATCAAAGATCATACTTCCATTTGCAATGCAAAGAGCGTAGACCATGGCAAGCATACTATCGCTAAAACGCGGCATGGAACGCTTCCCTTTCAGTTCTTGCTTCCAGGCACGATCAAAAACCATGGAGAAGCCGCTGTTAAGCAGCATGTTTCCAACCAGTTCCAGACCACCGTTATTCACGATATCCAAAGCGGTCATCTCAGGTGAACACATGGATTTGGTACCAAGCCATATTGCCATCTTTCATAACCTGCCAAACTTTAAATTTATACTATAATTTTACCATACATAATGCATAATTACAATATGAAGCTGATGATCTGTGATTTTCACCCAATAAAAGTGCTTTCACCTGTCAGGTGAAAGCATTCTGGGTTCAAAATTATCATAACAAATGGATTCTATTACTGTTTTGGCTTAATTGAGTTTTGAGTTTCACTGATTCAGGTTTATTATAATAGTATAATAGTATAATAGTAGAAGTCTTCGTCGCAGAAGGACACTGCGCCGGTGTATCCGCCGCTGATTTTTTCCAGTTTCCCAAGGGTCAGTTTCCTGCGGTTCATATTGTTTGACATAATGCATATCTCCTTTGTTTTTAGTTTCTGTAGCTTGTGTTCCATCGTTTCATGTCTTTTTATACGTGATGCCATGGGGGTGTGGCAGTAAAAAGTGAAAAAAGTTTTCTGCCAGGATGGTGCGGCGGGACAGGGTATTTGAAATCCTCATTTGGGCTCTTCCATGATCTGAATGTGCGCACAGGCTGAAGGCTTTTTGCCGGGCAGTCATTGCGGCGCAAAAAAACCATGACCCGGAAACGGTCATGGTCTGTAATGATTATACGAATCTGATTTCGTCCAGCGCATAGCGCAGCATCTCTCCCAGGGAATCTTCATCGTCGTTCCCGGTCATCTGGGCCAGCCAGGGATGCTCCGATATCTGCAGGCCAATTCCCGCGAAATGGTGCTTTGCCGGGACCTGTTCCATGGTGCTGTGCCAGTATGGAACTGGTGTTTCCAGAACTTCCTGTTGCATTGGACAATCACTCCTACGCAATATTTCAGAACCGTAGGTTATTGTAGCCTCTGGTGACGCAAAACACAATGTCGGTTCTGGTCATTTTCTGATGGTCACACATCAATGCGTTCCGCCTGGCCAAACCCTGCCCTCAGAATGTCATCCGATCCGTATACCAGCTGCCGACAGCAGTCTGGCCCCTGAACGTTTCCGGGACTGCGATAGTAGTACCGTATATATCTGTGGAGCGCCTTGTAGTCGCCAGTTGAACAATGGCAGTAATCATGGTCATGGAAGTGGTTCCATACCGAGAACCGGGCATCTTCTGAGAAATCAAAAGAAGCAGGAGAGATGTGGTTTTCTTTGCAGTAGCTGTTGGCAGGGAACATGCCAATCAGACTGACATTTGCTGCTCCGGCCCACGCGGCCCTCTCCAGATATTCTGTGACAGAGGGGATATCATGGACCCCTTTTTTCTGGAGCACACAGTTGAGGACCGTCATGCCCCGGTCCGGAAGAGAAGAGAAGACATTTTTCAGTGTCAGCAGGGACGGAGCACCGGGCCATTGCATCAGCTCAGCGTTCAGCTCATCGTCCGCAGCGTGACGGCTGATATGTACCGTTGTAATACGGTGCAGTCCATGGATGGCAGGCATTTTCTCAATATTCAGCCCATTTGTGACCATGTCCAGTTCGATATCCAGAGGAACGGTCTCCTTTACGGCCCCGATGACATCCTCAATCAATGGGATATCTGTCATCGGTTCACCGCCGGTCAGAGTAATGCCTGAGAGAAAGGGAGAGATCCGTGAAAGCACCTTCTGCAGCTGATCAGGGTGTACATGGCCCCCATTTCTGCAGGCTGAAGGATATACGCAAAAAGGGCAGGACGCAGGGCATGCATCAGTCAGATTGATATACAGCCAGAGACGGAGGTTTTGCTTTGGGAGATAGACAGTATCCCGGCTGCATACATAGTCTTTGCAACGGAGCAGTGTACTGCCAATCTGAATGGTTCTCATATCAGCAATTTGGAACGATCATCATTTTGATCATGTTCCTTCTTGCAGAGGTCCTCTCAGTATCCCCGGGTACTTCTGCATAATCCTCCTTTTCGTGAAGCAGTTCTTCGAAACTGCCGCATCCATAACTCATTATCGTGGTTGTCAAATCGTCTGCTGTTCCGGAGCTGTCGACCAGCAACACCAGGTTGTATAAAATTTCTTTGGCAGCACGGACCTGCTCCTCGTGATCCGGATCTGTCAAAGTGATCAGCAGCTGGTAGAAGTCGAAATACCTGTCAAGAGTCATCATACCGTCTCCTGTTACTTGTTTTCATTTCTGCTCATTTTTGTCCACATGACCCAGCCATATACTGCATTCACCAGGTAGATTGCCCACATGGCAGTCATCAGGAAATCTCCTGCGATCATCCACATAATGACCGTTACAGCATCCACAATGATCCACAGCGCCCATTGTTCCCTGTAGCGCAGGACCATAAGAATATTGGCCACTATGGAGAAAACTGTGCTCATGCTGTCCAGAAGGGTCACGTTCCCACCAAGTGCGTCCAGGATCAGTTTGTACACGAAAATGCCTGCAGCGGAACATATGGACCAGACAGCAATATGCTTGCCGTCCATGCGCAGGCCGTCCACCTGGTCCTCTTCTTTTCTGTAGTGCCTGCCCCACACCCTCAGCCCGATAAACTGGGTAGGCAGGTAATACAGCCCATTGAGCATTACCTCGCCATAGTATTTGTTGATCATCGCGATGACAATATAGGCTATGATGTTTACAAATCCCCAGTAGTACTGGCTCTTTTTCCCTCCGGCGCAGAGGACGACACAGAAGACCCCGCAGACCGCAGCAAGGGAATCGATCAGGATGTACCACCAGGTATCTGTTTTGTTTGTGAGGGCAAAATAGACTGTAAAGCCCATGATTGCCAGAACTTCAGCCCACTGGAAGGGCGTCATGTACTTCTTTATCTTTTCAATCATATTACTTCTCCATCAGCTGGTCTACCAGTTCTACTGCTTTCCGGTAGCGCTGTTCATAATCCCCATTGAGCTCTTCCACCTGCAGACCATGTGCCCCGCATATTTCCTTCAGCAGAGCTGTAAAGCCTGCTCTGTCCGCGGCGATCTCCTCGCTCCTGTCCCCATCCTGGACAAACGCGACATCCGGCCCCAGAAGAAGGACCAGGTCATATTCGTTCAGAGAGGATATGGCTTCTGCCAGGGCCCGGTTCTTTTCCTTCTCCCTGCCCTCCAGGAAATCCACATAGAACAGAGTGGTCAGGCAGTTCGTGTCTTCAAAGAACACTCTGTTTGCCCGTGAGAGCATCTCAAGCTGCTTCACTTTGTGCTGCAGCAGGATATCTGTGAAATCCTGCTGCAGCATCCACTGGTCCGTCCCTGATCTGGCAGAGATGTCCCTGCCGACTTCTTCCAGGAAGACCGTATTGTAATGTCTTGCCAGACTGTTTGCCAGCGTAGTCTTCCCTGTGCTTTCTGTACCGATGATAAGCACTTTTTTTACGTAAAAGCTGCGGACGTAATCAGGCATATCCTCCCAGTGGGCGAGGGGAGACTTCCGGATCGCTGTTGAGGAGATCCTGTTGCGCGGAAAGACCACCATTTCTGCCTCGGGGTAGCATTTTGACCACATGCTGTCCGGGGGATAATCATCGCCGAAGAAAACAGCAGTGATCGGCTCTCCGGCAAACGCTTTCACCTTTTCCGCGTCAGCGTACCAGGTCTCTTCTGAATAGGCCTGCTTGCTCGGGGCGTCATCTGGCAGGACAAAAAGCTTGACATGCGGGAAATGTTTCACTGTCTGATAGACCCACCGGTACCGCTGCCGGATATCTGTTTCCCCTCTGTTCGGACCGTAAGAAATCACTATGATGAGTTTGTCACACTGATTGGCGGCAGAAATCATGCACCGTACGTGCCCCAGGTGCAGCGGATTAAAACTGCCGCCGTACATACCGCAGGAATAATGCGCCAAAGACATTCACCTCGCATAATTGTTTCAGAGTAAAGTCTGCTGTATAGGCATTCAAGTGCATAAAACGGGCCGTGCTGAACCTGTATGGATTCTGTGCCGCTTCCCACACAGAATGCAGAAATGTCCCATTTTTCAGCAGGCTGACTATAGGCACAGGAACCGGATACAGCAGGGTATTGGGTCTGATTTCTGCTTTTCCCATGAGCAGTACCTCTTTTGTCTTGGTTTTATCTGTATTCTGGGCTTGTATGCTGTATCCTGTGCCGGAAAACCAGCCTGACACAGCCACATCGCCTGTGATTTCTGCGCTTCAGGCGTTCCTGTCCTCCTGTCCGCTTTTCAGACGATTTCGCTTCTTCCGTCGGCAAACAGACGGATTTCGCCTCTTCCCTCCGCCCGATCCACGCGCATCTCGAAAAAGTGCGCCGTGGTCTCGATCACCGGGCGCGTTTCGACCCCGGCGGCGGCACAGAGCATGTCCACGTCCGTGCTGTAGCACCCGTGTTCACGGTAATACACGCGCTGCTCCTCAAACAATCTGTACAGATCAAACCGCCGCCGTTCATCCTCCGGAATCGGATATTTCTCGCCGTTTTCTGTAAAGAAGAGAAAGCCCCAATACTGCGGCCTGTGTATGTCGATCACGCCGGTGGGTGCCCATACCCAGTTGTCCTCGGGCAGGGGTTTGCCATCGGGCCCGAGGACCTTCCTGTACTCACCATCTCTGACTTCGCAGGTCCACTGTACCCTTGAAAAATTCAGCCGCCAGTAGTCCCCAGGCTTTGGAACGCGGTCAGATGCCTCTTTCAGGGAACGCATGGGCAGTTTGATTTCCACGCTCCATTTCCGGTTGTCCGCATCCGGGTCATTCAGCTTCCCGTCGATATGTACGGCAGTCTCAAGGCCCTTGATGTCAAAGGAATCAATGGGTTTGCCACTATCCCGGTACGCCTTGGTCAAAAGCAGGTCCCACACCGTATTCATCGCGTTGATCTCAAGCTCAATGTATCTCTGCGTATCTGAATCCGGATCGATGAACACCTCAAAATCGTTGTCCTGGAATATGACGTCGTCCCTCTCGGTGACGTGGGCCCATATTTCGTTTCCCGTGATCTCTGCAGCCAGATAGAGAGCATTATCATCCCACGCGGCTTTAGCGCGGGTAGGAAAACGTGGCGGCTTCCCCTTCTCTGGTCCCTCGATGTCCACGAAAAGCTCAGTAAAGGGGATACCGGCCCAGAAGGGCTTGTCCAGACGTCCGTCAAGTGTCAATGGCATATGAACCCTGCGGCAGTAATATACCGGCGGATGGAAAGGATACTGTTTCATGTAATTTTTCCTGCTCTCAATTCTGTTGTTATGCTACCCTGATCTTGCTGAGTAAATGCATTTTCCTGTGACGTTCAGGAGCACAAGGCTGTGCCATTAATATACCATGGCAGGGGAAAATCATCAACTTTACTGCTCCAGAAACAGCTTTGAAAAGTCTGAAAAAGAAGGCCCACATTCATATAATGCGATCAGTTTGCGGCACCCATACGATTGTATGCGGGATGAAAGCTGACAAAAAAGGCAGGGACTGTGCTGTCCGCTGCCTTACTTCTTTCACGACTTCCTGTATTGAAAAGGTACGGGTCATATACCAATCACAGCCAGCGTTTTTGCCTGTGCAGCCATCGTAATGGACAGGGCAGGGGAACAGCGTTGACTGGATGTACTGCCCGTGAAATCACGGCCCTTTCAGAAACCTGCTTCCTGGAATCGATCTGTGGCTTTCTGCGTAAAGCCCCTGAACAGACAGATCCCGCATACTGCATTGAAACCCACGGCGGCAAACACACTGAAGCGTTCCACGAGCCCGAAATACTGCGGAGGGACCACAGCCTGCCCAATTGCGCCGGCCATCATCAGGATAAGCGCCACAGCGGCCCAGGCCCCAATTCCCCGGCTGCCGCCCTTTTTGAACCCGGCAAAGATCAGGCATACCAGTGAAACGATCGAGAGGAGCACGACGGCGGAAGTTACCGCCATGTGCATGACCTCCTGAAAAGACGCGATTTCCTTTCCGCTGTCGGCGAGCGGGAACATGGCATACCCCACCTGTGAGATCCAGTTCATGATGGTAAACAGGTATATACCGGTGCGGAAAAGGCGGGATGATATTCTTTTTTCGGAAACATATATGGAAACACAGGTGGCACAGACGACGCTGCAGACCCCATACAATGCTGAAATCTGGTTCCAAAGCATCCTCGAGGGTGCTGTTTCAGCGGACAGATCACTGACCGCCTGTTCCATCCAGTTATAGCCTGGAAATGCGTACGGGGAAATAACCACTGCCAGGGTGTAGGAAAGAAATGCAGCGGTGCCGGTCAATCCAAGCCAGTTAATCAGTTTTCTTTTCATCACAGTCTCCTCCAGCCTGTCTGCTGAACCATCTGATATAGTCTGTCAGTTCTTTTGTACAGCCGCCATCACTGAACCGGTCCGCCTTTCCGGCTGTGACCCTGTCCATCTGGTAATCGATCAGTGAATGCACAGCCATGGCAAAAGCCATTGCAGCGGTGTCCAGATTTTCATTCTTCATCTTGCCATGGACTGCCAGAGCATAAAAAAGGTTCCTTGTTGACCGGACCATATGCTCTGTCTCCTGCAGCATGATGTCTGCTGCCACAGGATCAACGGATCTTTCAGAATAAAGGACTCTTAAAAAGCACAGCATGTTCCGGTCGTTGACCATGCCGAGATAAGCGGTCAGCGATTCTGTGAGGATCTGTTCCAGGTTTTTTGCTGCAAAGTCAACCGGATCGGCAAGACCGGAGGGACGGTTCTGCTGTGCTTTTTCTCTCAGGCAGCTGTACATCGCTTTCACGATTTCATCCTTGGACCTGAAGTGGTTGTACAGCGACGGGGTTTTTATTCTGAGTTTTTCAGCGATCTTGGCCATGGTAACGGATCCAAGGCCGTATTCAGATGCCAGTTCCAGCGCTGCAAGGATGATTTCTTCCTTACGTTCCATCATTGCACCTCCTCAGAAGCTTCTGTTTATTAATAATTATACTAACATTTATTAGTCTTGTCCAGAACCAAATGATGGTCCAAGCGGACGGCTGACACAAAAGAGACATGGCCTTCCTTATGCACGGTCCTGAAGAGGGACGGCGGATGGTCCGCAGCAGAAATCCCTGTCATGGGACTGGAATGCTGTATATGTCTGTTTTGCAAACAGCACTGCAGATGTCAATAAGGGACCCCACAGATCCTGTGTACGCAAGGTAGGGACAGGGTACCTGTTACGATGCAGGAGGAGTCAGTTACGCGGTAGGTCTTTTGGGATAAATGTTTTTTCTGTAAAACAGAACCAGAAAAACGGCAGCGCCGGAAAATGGTAAGGAGGCCCCTTTATGAAAAAATGGTTCACTATCTTTCTTGCAGCAATGCTCTGCCTGACATGTTTGTTTTCTGCATTTGCCGAACTCCCGGAAGAGAAAAAGCCCGTTGTCACAGAGCTTGAAGGAGTGACACTGAGTTTCCACAGCTATAATACCAAGGTCTATGAGGTTCCCTGTGAGCAGCCGGGGACCATTGAAAAGATTGAGTACACCACGGACGTCTACGGGGACGGGGTGACCTACAGCCAGTGGGCCAATGTCTATCTGCCATATGGCTACAATGAGAATGAAAAGTATAATATCATCTACTTTTTCCATGGCACCAATGAGACCCAGGACAGCTTTATCGGTGATGAAACTGTAAAAAATGCCATTGACAATATGATCTTCTACGGTGTCTGCGATCCTTTTATCATGGTGTGTCCCACCTATTACTACATCTATGAGGACCGCACCGTACAGCACAAGCTCTTTCCCCTTGAGGTCCGCAAAGATCTTATGCCCGCAGTGGAGAGCAAATACTCCACCTATGCGGAGACCCCTGACGAAGCCGGTTTCCTGGCTTCCCGTGAGCACCGTGCCTTTTCAGGCTACAGCCAGGGCGCTTCAGCCTGCTGGAACAATGCCTACCAGAACTTTGATGTGGCAAAGTACATCATCCCCATGTCCGGCAGCAGTGCAGATAACCTTCCTGTATTGAAGGACGCCCTCCTTACAAAGCCCGGGTACGCAGATGACGTGTTCTTTGTCATCTGCTCAGGCGGCAAGCGCGATCTGGCTTATGAAGGAACAGTGGCCCTTGCTGAGGCCATGCTCAAGGACGGTCAGTTCTCCTTTGGCACCGACACGCAGCAGAACAACTTCTTCGTATGCATATCCAAGGACCTGCACCAGACCCTGAAGGGACGTTTCATGCTCTACAACGCGCTGCTTGAAGTGGTGTTCAGGTAATCTGACAGCGGGGCGGCTCATAATGCTCTTAAGAAAGGGGAGACAGGCCATGAAATATGGATTTGCTCTGTTGCTGACCCTCATCCTGCTGCTGGGCACTGCCTGCACCGAAGGACGACCGGAGGACAAAAAGGTCCTGGTCACCTCTGACCGGGTGAGGGCTGAGACAATGTACCGCACATGGGACAAAAATTTCTATGAGGCCCCAAGCAGTGAGGCAGGGACTGTGGTGAGCCTGGAGTACACCACCAGCCAGTACGGGGAGGATGCACTGCACTGGGCCAACGTGTACCTGCCTTACGGATATGACCCGGAGGGGGAGCAGCGCTATCCCGTGCTGTATTTCCTCCACGGCACCAATGAAACCCAGGACAGCTTCATCGGGGATGAGCGGGTAAAGAACGCCGTGGACAATATGATCCGAGCGGGGGTTGCCCCGGCCTTCATTATGGTCATGCCCACCTATTACTACGACTATGCCAACCGGGCCCTTGATGTGGCGCGCTTTGTGAAGGAAGTCCGGGAGGACCTGATGCCAGCGGTGGAAAGCACGTTCCGCACCTTTGCGCTGACCCCGGACGCTGCAGGATTCACTGCATCCAGGGACATGCGGGCCTTCGCAGGCTACTCCCGGGGCGGACGCATGACATGGGAAATGTTCGGCACCATGCTGGATGTTGCCAGATGGTACGTGCCCATGAGCGGCTGTTTCAGCAGCCCGGAGGGAGACCCTGATCCGGACCCGGACAGACAGCGGGCCCGCCTTGACCAGGCCCTTTCCAGCCAGGCAGAGTGGACGGACCGCTTCTTCCTCTATGTGGCCTGCGGCGGCAAGCGGGACAATGCTTTTCCCATGGTCAATACCCTCGTGGACCTGATGATCGGGGACCCGGACCATTTCTCCTATGGTCGCACCCCGGGAGAGAACAATCTGTTCTACTGCAGTTCCAATGAACTGCACCAGACGCTGATCGGACGCTATTATCTTTACAATGCTTTCTGTGACGGACTGCTCAGATGAACATCTTCCGTGATGCGCATGTGCTGCTGACAGAGGGCAAAGTGTGCGCTGCGTCCATGTCCCCAAGCGACCCGGATGTACAATACCGGCAAAAGCAAATAACAGGAGGTTCGCTGCATGAAACATACGTTTGCCGCCCTGCTGGCTCTTGTCCTGATGCTCACGGTCCTGTCCGCCCCGGCAGAGGAGACGGTGCTCACCAGCCTTGACCTGAGCGAACTGGCTGGACTGCCCACCCACTACCGGCTCTTCGATGTGGACAGCTTCACAAAGCCGGATGAACAAAGCGGCCAGGTTGTTAAAATCAAATACAAGAACGACCTGTACGATAAGCCGTACACAAACTATATCCATGTCTACCTGCCCTATGGCTATAATGAGAACGGGACGGAACGCTACCCTGTGGTCTATTTCATCCACGGGAACAACGGCGACTCCTCCACTCTGCTGGGGAACCAGGAGACGGTCAGCACCTTTGACCACATGATATCCTCCGGCCTTGTGGAGCCCTTTATCCTGGTGGCCCCCAGCTACTACTATGATCAGCGGCACAAGCTTGCTGACCTTGAGACTTTCGTTACCGAGCTGCGCACGGAACTGATGCCCATGATTGAGGGCAAGTACCGCACTTTCGCGCCTTCACCTGATGAGGAAGGGTTCCGTGCTTCCCGGGACCACAGGGCCATCTGCGGCTTCTCCCGGGGCAGCTTTACCACCTGGTACCTCTTTGACAGGATGCTGGACGTGTGCCGTACTTTCCTGCCCTTTGCTGGGGCCATTGACCTGATGGGCGATGGCGGCGCATCCATTGAAGGCATCCGCAGGGCCATTGATGAAAGCGGCCTGCCTTACTTTATTTACATGGCCTGCGGCGGAGAGGAAGACCTGGCTTTCAGCGGGTGCCGCAGCCTGGCTCAGGAGCTGGCCAAGGATGAAAAATACTTCAGCTATGGCACGGACGTGGAGAAAAATCATTTCTATTATGTCCAGTCCGACAACGTCCACCAGGACCTGTGCTCCCGGTACTATCTTTTCAACGCTTTTATGGACGGCGTACTTTGGCCCGTGGCCCCGGCTGAGAACTGAACAATGACATGAGAGTGAGGAAACAGACGATGAAGAAAATATTTGCCCTGCTGCTCACTGCCGCCCTGCTGTACGCCCCGGGTGCTCTGGCGGAGGAAGACTCCTTGTACGCTGCCCTGCTTGACCTGATGGACGGGCACAGCTGGACCGTGACCCTGGAAGTGACTGACGCAGCACTGGAAGAGGCAGAGCTTCCCTTTGAGACGGCGTCCCTGTCCCTGAGGGCGGAGGAAGACACGGTCCTGATTGAGGGGAACCTTGACGGTGAGAACGCCCTGAACGCGGCTGTCACGTCCGAAGGTTTCTCCTATGAGTGCGCATGCATCATCGACGGGCCCCAGCAATGGACTTGGGACGAGATTCCGTCCATGCTTCGAATGGAAAAAAAGGACGACGGCAGCTGGTCCCTGACGGGGCGCATCATGGGGGTGCAGCACGAGAATGTCCAGATCAGCCTGGAGATGGACGGGGGTTATCCGGGGGACTACGAAGGTGAACTTGGCGTTACACTGATGATGAGCAGCGGGGAGATTTATGGTCTGTGGGACCTGTTCCGGGCAGAAGGCGGAGAGAGCAGCACTGAGTTCCTGATCAGTCTCTCCCACGAACTGTGCCTGACAGGGGAAGGGACAGAGACATATGAAACAGCGGAAAACGGACATGTGACTGTCACCCGTTCAGAGACATGCGATGTCACACAGGATGGAAATGAAGCCGGTTCCCTTACCCTGAAGCGGACCGTGACCATGGAGTAAACAAGAAAACCATAATGTACAAAAACAGCCTGCCGCATCATGTTGCGGCAGGCTGTTCTTATTCATGCAGATCTGTCAGGCGCCCGTTATCCATCCGGTACACACGGTCAGCATACTTCAGCGCATCACTGTCATGGCTGACAATGAAGACAGCTTTTTTCTTGTCATGGGCATACTCGTGGAAAGCGGACAGCACCAGCTGTGTGGTTCCGTCATCAAGGTCGCCCGTGGGTTCATCGGCAAAGAGGAACTCAGGATCTTGTGAAAGGGCACGGGCAATTGCCATGCGGCGCAGTTCTCCGCCGGACAGCTGGGCGGGCCGGGCGTCCTGAAGGTGCCCGATTTCCAGCCTTTCCATCCACTGCTGTGCGGCGTCCGTGGGGAGGGGGAGGCCGCAGAGCTGCGATGGAAGAAGGATGTTTTCCAGAACGGTCAGCGTGTCAATGGCGCTGCGCCCCTGGGGCACTGTGCCGATTGTTTCGCACCGGAGCCGTGACAGGGCCCTGTCCCTGAGGCTGTACAGGTCGGTGCTGCCGTACCATACTTTGCCTTCCGTGGGTGTGAGAAGACCTGAGAGCATATTGAAGAGTGTGGTTTTCCCGCTGCCACTGCGGCCCATCAGAACGGCTGTCTCGCCGGTCCTGATTTCCAAAGTGGCTGCTTGTACGGCGCAGAACGTGCCTGCTTTGCGCTGGTACAGCTTCGACAGGTTTTCAGCTTTTACAGTCATTTCAGTTCCCCTCCCTGAGGGCCGTGCCCGGATCGATCCGGCTGAGGCGGTAGGCGGCAATGAGACTGGACAGGGATGCCACAGTCACGGACAGGAGCACTGTACAGGCTGCCAGCAGGATAAGTTTCCCGGCCTGCGGCATGAGATAGGGGAGGCCGAGGGAGGTTTCAATAAGCTGGGAAAAGGGGAAGAGCACAAGAGCCGCGAGCCCAGTACCGAGCAGGCCGCCCATGAGACCGCACAGCGAGGATTCCAGGAGCACCGTGCCTGCGAGCATTCCCCTCGAAGCACCCAGGAGCCGAAGAACGGCGAATTCCCTGCTCCTTTCCCGGATGATCATGCCGAATACCAGCAGCAGGATGATAAAGGCCAGCGCCCAGACCGCGACGATCAGGCAGGTGACCGTACGGCTGATGCCTGAGAGACTGTCTGAAACGCCCGTGATCATGCTGCGGGTGCGCACAGCCGTGACTTTGCGGATGTGGCCGTTGAGACGGCTGCTGACCGTGTCAATGTTGTACCCGTCCCTTACTTTCACATACACAGCGGAGATGACATCGTCCCCGCTTTCGATTTTATGGCTGACACCCTTTTCCTCAGCGGCCCTCAGCAGGGCGTTCATGGTATCCATATTGCAGTATACCGCTGTATCCAGACCGGTGCCGGTGCTTTCCAGACGGGCAGTCACTTTGCAGCGCTGGTCATAAATGCGGATGATCTCCCCGACGTCCGCTTCGACTTTGCAGCCAACCGCCACGTCCATATCACCAAGCTCCCTTTTCAGGCTGCGGGAGATCCAGGGCTGGACGGTGAAGTCCTTAACCGGGTCAAATCCTATCACCTGGATGCGGATGGAGCAGCAGTCTGCTTTCAGGGAAGCCAGAAAGGTCTGAGGCGCGGCTTTTTCCACACCCTCCACTTCCATGGCTTTGTCCAGTGCGGAAGCATTCATATAAAAGGCACCGGTTGTGCCCTGAAGGAACATGTTCTGAAAGCTCACCTTGCTCTGGGCCTCAGAGGGGACCAGAATGATATCCGCACCCAGACGCGCCTGGAGGCTGTCCAGCCCGCTGCGCAGGGACAGGATGATGGCGGACCCGGCGGACACGGCCAGGGACAGGAAAGCGGTGAGCATGACCAGTGCCGCTGTCCGCGCGGGCCTGCGGACCAGGTTCTTTACGGACAAAGAAAAGTTTTTCATCTCTCACTTCCTCCTGCTCACAAGTGCGCCAAGCAGGGAAAGCAGGAAGGCGGCGGAAAACAGGATGACCATGGCGGGCTGCATGACCATACGGCAGCGCATGGTGCTCATATGGCACAGGCTGATGAGCGTGCCGGGTGTCAGTATGCCCAGGGCGCATACAGGCAGCGCACTGAGGTAGATGCCAGCCCGGGAGGGCTTCACCAGAAGACAGAGGAGGGCAAGGATGCCCAGCACGGCGCCAAGGCCCAGCAGGGTCTGTCCTGCCCAGTGGCAGGCGCCGAAGGAACCGTCCTCATGCACGCAGGGCGACAGAAAGGTCCTGCTGCCGATGACGATGACAAGTGAGAGGATCAGAATGAGGATGGCCGGAACAGTCTGTTTTTTCATCGCGCACCTCCAGACGGGCTATTTGCCGAAGTTTTCGTTGATCACTTCCCTGGCCACTCTGCCGTGCTCCAGGACGATGGTGCGCTGGGCGGCTTCCGCAACCTCGGGGTCGTGGGTCACCACGATAAGCGTGGTACCCTCCCTGTGGAGCTGGGCGAACAGGTCCAGCACGATGTTCTCGTTGGCTTCATCCAGGTTGCCGGTGGGCTCGTCAGCCAGGACCAGCTCGGGATGGTTGATCAGTGCACGGGCTACGCACACGCGCTGCTGCTCGCCGCCCGAGAGCTGGCTGGGCAGGTGCCGGGCGCGCTCCCGCAGGCCCACGCGGCCAAGGGCTTCGAGGGCCTCTTTCTCATCAGGCATGGAGTGGTAGTACTGTGATACCATCACGTTTTCGACTGCAGTCAGATAGTTGACCATATGGAACTGCTGGAAGATCAGGCCGATTTTATCTCTGCGGATATCCGTCAGCTTCTTGCTGCTTTCCTTGGAGATATCCACCCCATCCAGCAGCACTTCGCCTTTGGTGGGCTTGTCCATGCAGCCGATGATGTTCATCATGGTGCTTTTCCCGCTGCCTGAGGGGCCCATAATCGCCACCCATTCGCCCTGGTCCACATGGAGGCTCACATTGTCCAGCGCCTTCAACTCGCCGTATATTTTTGATATGTTCTTCAGTTCCAGTAAGCTCATGGCATTATTCTCCTTTCAGTACAAGGGCAGGATCGATGGCTACTGCACGTTTGATGGGCAGAAGACAGGAAGCGGCTGCAATGGCCATGGAAACAATGATGGCGGCAGGCAGAAGCAGGGGCTGGAAAGTGATGGAGGAGCCAAACACATTGACGCTGACCACCTGGGCAAACACGAAGCCGAGGAGGGCGCCCATCACACCGCCCAGGAGTCCCAGGAACAGTCCCTCGCCAAGGAACTCGGCCCGGATAGAACTGTCCGATGCGCCCAGGGCCTTGCGCAGGCCGATTTCGCGCCTGCGTTCTGAAACGACGGCCATCATGGTGGTGCTCACGCAGATCATTGTCAGCAGCAGGACCACCAGGGTGACCAGGAAGACCAGCGCTGTCAGCTTTTCCAGAACGGATGCCTCAGAGCGGGCCACACGCTTGACCAGACGTGCCTGTACGCTGGCATGGCCGGAGGTGATGCTGTCGGCATAGGCTTCCAGCTGCTCAGCACCTGCGGAGACGGAGAGCTCCGCCACATCCAGCCTGTTTTCTCCCGTGAGGCTTTCCATGTCCTGCAGGGACAGGAACACGTACCCTTCCTCTTCACCTCCGGTGGTCAGAATGCCGGTGACGGTGAAATTCAGCGTTTTGGGCTGGGCAGGGGCCTCTGTTTTGGTGGCTTTGTTCAGTGCGTCAATCAGGGCAGCAGAGGTGACTGTGGCACCGCTCATGGCGTCCACCCCTTCACCCAGGGAGAGGGGGAGGGATTTTCCGGTAAACTGGTTCAGAAAAGCTTCATTGTCCGCGATCTGCCCTCCATACTCCGGGGTCTGGGTGGAAACGTCCACGGACAGAGAAGCGATTCGGGCCTGATCATCCAATACGGCGCTGACATATACCATCCCGCCGCCGAACCCCTCTGCCTGTCCGGACAGCGATGCGCCGGGCACGCGGCTCTCCTCTGGGGACGCGACCCCTGCTGTGCGGGACGGCTGGTAGGTCAGTTCCATGGTCGAGCCGACCTTGGCGCCTATGGTCTCGGCGATCTCTTTACCCACCAGGACCTGACGGGTCTGGCTGGGGTAGGCGCCTTCAACGCTGAAATAGGGGCTGGTCCTGGTGATCTGATCGAAATCTGTGGCCGCACCAGTAAAGGACTGCTGGCGCGTCATCATGTCAAGGCGCACATAGCGGTAAGGGGCCGCGCCTACCAGGGCATCCTGGGGAATCTCCTGCAGGGCCTCAGCGAGGGTCTCGCTGTCAAGGGTCTCCCCGTCCTTGGGAAGCAGCAGCATATTTGCCCCGTAGGAACGGAACTGGGCGCCCATCTGACGGGGTACGTCCACATAGATGGTCACAAGGCCTGCCAGGATGGTGGCGCCTATACCTATGGAGAGCAGCGCGATCAGCATCCTTGAGCGCCTTCGGAGCAGGGAGGCTGTGATCATGCGCAGGAACATTCTTCTTTTTGTCATATTACGCCCCTCCTCAATGTCCGCCGTGCAGCACTTCAGCAGGCCTCAGGTGCAGGATCTGGCGGATAGCGGGCAGACTGCCGGCTATGGTCACAAGGGCGATGAGTCCCGCGACGATGGGCGCTACCCTGGGGTTCATGTCGATGGATGAACCGAAAACGCTGTGGCCAATCAGCTGGGCAAAGCCGAATCCCAGGAAATACCCGACGCCGAAGCCGACAAGGGCAGTGATGAGAATCTCAGTCATCACCACGCCTGTGATGGAACGGTCCCTTGCGCCGATGGCTTTGAGGAGGCCGATCTCCTGGCTGCGCTCCATGACGGAAGCGGTGACCAGGTTGGAAATGCCAAGGGCAGAACCGATCAGGCTCAGGGCCGTGATCAGGATCATGAGCAGTTTGGTCTTGTCAAGGATCGTGCCCTCGCTCTCGGCGACTTTGCGCACGGCACTGGCGACAGAGCCGGTGATGACCTCCTGGATCTGGTAGCAGATGGCACTGACATAGGCTGTGCAGTACCAGGTCTCATAGTCCCTTGAGGAAAGGGCGGCAGGGTTGCGCGCAGCGCGGCGGGCCAGTTCATTGTCGGGCGTGGTCAGGGCGGATACCTCAATGGACGCCACTTTATTTTCCCGGTCAGTCAGTTCCTGCACCAGGTCCAGTGTGCCATAGAGCTGTTCATCCTCATCACCGCCTGCATCATAGATGCCAGCAATGGTTACGTCCCGCTCTCCCTGGGAGGCAGCGATGTGTACGGTATCGCCGGCGTGCCAGCCCATTTTCTGGGCCAGCAGCGTGCCTGCCATGATCTCGGAGACGGCGTTTTCGTCCTTCTCATCCAGCCAGCGGCCCTCAGTCACGTCCCACCAGGAGCGCATGCCCACCACGCCCGCGTCCAGGCTCTCGCCTGTGGGCAGGTCCAGATGGTGGTTGAACCAGGTTCCGGTCATCTTGACAGCGCTGCCGTCGGGGAGAGTGGCCCGGGTGTCCAGAAAGGGTGTAAAGTCCACAATATTGAAGGCCCAGAAGATGGTCTTGAGCCGTCCCAGCTCGTCCTCGCGCAGGTAGGCGGCATTGAGCTGAGCGCCTTCACCCACGTCATAGATATCGGACAGAAGGGAGGAATCTTTGGGCTTGACGGTGATATTGGCCCCGTAGTTTTTCAGCTCTTTGTTGACCTTTTCTTCCACGCCCAGCACCACATTCAGCATGCCTGTTGCCAGGGACGCGCCAAGGGCGATGGTCAGTGCGATCAAAAGCATTTTGCTCTTCTGATGAAAGAGCACACCGCGGATCATACGGAACAGCATAGCGAAACGCCCTCCTTATCTGAATTCTTTCTCGCCTGCGATGATGTCACTCAATTTGAAGACGAGGTTGCCTTCTTTGACTTCATAGGGCAGGGGAATGGGGTTGCAGCCCCCTTTGAAGCCGATGGTATTGATGTTCATCACCACATCGCAGCGCTTGCAGATCACCTGGCCGTTGCGTTCAAAGTACCCGGCGTTGCCGCAGACTTCGCAGGCATCCAGTCCGACGCCGAAAGCGGCGGAGTTGGGCTTTTTCACAACGATCCAGCGGACAGAAATATTGTTGTCTGTCCTGTATTCGAAACGGTGGAGGTGCTCGTCGCTGACGTTCTGCATGGGGACGAGGATCACGCCAGCTTCCTCATCTACGGTAAAGGCCTCGGGTGCGGAAAGCTCCACTTGCTTTGTATCGTTGGTTTTCACCACGGTCATGATCAGCGTGCACAGGACGAGGCACACCAGGATGCCCGAGGCCACGCGGCGCCAGTGGCGGTTGCGGGCCTTCAGCTTGCGCAGCTGGGCAGGATTGTCATAGAGTTCCCGGATGATGGTCCCCTGGCGGAAGAGAAGGACCGCCAGAAGTGCCGCGGCGGCCACTGCGATCCAGATAAAGAGCATGGAATGATTGGCCGTGAACATCATCCAGTCCCCGATCCAGCCGTAGGAAGCATCAGTGTATTTCACGGGCCATTTCAGCCACTTGGCCCGGTTCACCCAGGGGACGAAGAAGCGGCCGAAGCAGTAGAGGGTAAAAGGGACCAGTCCCATGTGCAGAGCAGCCGGGACGAGGCCGTAAGGCTTTATATACAGCGCGCAGCGTGAGAGCAGGCGCGAATAGACGAACAGAAGGACCAGTGCGCCGAGCCAGCCGACCATGCGCACCAGATAATAAGAGGACAGGTACCCCTGGCCCATGGTGTTGAAACTGAAGGGATACAGGAGCACGCCGGGCAGGGAATAGAAAATCAGAGCGGCCGACTGCAGCGAACCTGCGAGGCAGAGCACGCCGCACCTGCCGCCTTCCCTGCGGCCGGAGACCAGGGTGAATACAGCAATAAGCAGGGTCAGTACCATGATGACCGCATAAATATAATGGTTCCAGTGACTGGAAATGATCAGATTGGTGTTGTACTTCACAGCGGCGAGCACAACGGATGCCAGGACGCCCGCACCCAGGGCGGCTCCGTGGACCATCTGGCCCTTTCTGCCGGAGAGCCGGGAAAGCATCATATGCATGAGGGTGGTCAGTGTGACGGTCAGGAACAGGTCCTGTGTCACCATCCAGAGATACTTGAACACAGCAAAACCCCCAAAAATTCATTGGGCATAAACGCACACAATGCTGGCGCATCCTCCCCCGCAGAGGACGCGCCAGCATATGGCAGGTTTTATCCTTCAGATAAATTACCATTCCTTGACGAACTTCCAGCCGGTCCAGGTGGCGGTCAGGGGCTCGGTCCAGAACTCATCGGCTTCCACGCCGGTCTCGGCGTCCACGTGGAGCAGATAGCCGTTCTCAGCAGGGCTCTTGATGTACAGGGTCACGGTATACTCGCCTTCGGCCAGCGGGATGTTGTTGCCGTAGTGGGGACCGTCGCTGGCGG
>CAMNGW010000036.1 GCA_946538615.1 uncultured Clostridia bacterium | reverse complement strand
CTTTTTTGTCTGAGGAGGTGACGAAAATGGATATTGCAAAGAATCACGCACAAACAACGAAACTGGCTTTTTCCGGTCTTGTTATTGCCCTTTACACTGTTGTGATGTATCTGACCCAGAGCTTTGCTTTTGGTCAGTTCCAGGTCCGCATCGCAACCGCGATCTATGCCCTTGCCTATCTGTTTCCGTTCCTGGTTGTGCCGCTTGGTTTTTCTAATCTTCTGGCCAATATGGTCATGGGCGGACTGGGTTTCTTCGATATTGTGGGCGGAGGCATTGTGGGTCTTCTGACAGCCGGCTGCTGCGCATGGCTTGGCACAAAAAAGAAAAACCCGTGGTATGTGACCGCTCCCATTACCCTGATCCCTGCCCTGGGTGTGTCCCTGTGGCTGAGCCAGATTCTGGGCGTGCCCTACTTTACCCTGGCTGGAAGTTTACTGGTCGGCCAGCTGATCTCCGGTATTGTCGGAGCGATGCTGGTACATTCACTGAAAAGAATCTGGAGGCTGTGATGACAGGACGCACTGTGGAAGAAGCTGGAGAACTGACTCTGCTGGGAAACAAAAAGACAGGCTACAAAAGTGATTATGCACCTGAGGTCCTGGAGACTTTTGTCAACAAACATCCTGACAACGATTATTTTGTCAAGTTCAACTGTCCGGAGTTTACCAGCCTGTGTCCCATCACGGGTCAGCCGGATTTTGCGACGGTTTACATCAGCTATGTCCCGGGTGAGCGCATGGTGGAGAGCAAGAGCCTGAAGCTTTATCTGTACAGCTTCCGCAACCATGGCGATTTCCATGAGGATTGCATGAATATTATCATGAAAGACCTCATCCGTCTCATGGACCCGAAGTATATTGAAGTCTGGGGCAAGTTTACGCCGCGCGGAGGAATCAGCATTGATCCCTATTGCAATTACGGCAAGCCCGGGACCCGTTGGGAAGAAGTTGCCTGGCAGCGCCTGAGCCAGCATGATCTGTACCCTGAGAAAGTGGATAACCGCTGAGAAAAAAGATGATCTGCGGGCCATATGGTCTGAGCGGATCATCTTTTTTGTTTTACGCGGCACATCGGGATGCAGCTGTCCATGGGTGCAGGGTATATCCCGGTGTGCTCCGTAAACTCTTTGAGGCATCAGACCTGTTTTATAACTGGACAGGTACAGACGCCCGCTTCTTCTCAGTGTACATACTGGTGTGGGCCGGAGGCTCCTGAAAGATCAAGATGGGTCCTGCATCAGCTGGATTCGCAGCCAGGCTGGAAGAGGCTGGAGCTGACAGCGTGTCCTGGACGGCCTTGCCGGAAACGGGTCCTCAGCGGGGCGGCCCGTGTTTTTCCCATCATGTCAGCATATGACCATTGAAAGCCTCCATTTTACCCGTCATTTGATAAAAATTTCATTTCCGCGCAGTTGTATGTTATACTAAATACATGGCAGTCTGAAACAAGTTTCCGGTCTGTCAGCGTGTCCTGTCTAACCATTTTCATCAGCACAAAGAATGAAAAGGAGAAGAACCCCATGTTCAAATGCCCTTTTTGCGGTATGGAATGCAAACCTGGTGCGGAGTACCGTCCCGGAGACACTTTGACCTGTGCCAATCCTGAGTGCCAAAAATCTTTCAGGCTGGATGCAGACATTGATGTTCAGGACCAGAACGCCCCAAAGGATGTGTTCCGCAATGAAAATAAAGGGGCTCAGCAGGAAGGTCCAAGATCTGGTTTTTCAGCCGAAGAAGCCAAAAGCCTGGCTCAAGAATATTTTTCTGATCTGATATCTGATATGCCTCAGGCCGAAGAACAGCATTCTTTTCCGGTTTCCAGTGAACCGGACGTCCTGACTGCTGAGGAGGAACTGCAAAAGCAGAAATTGCTGGAGCTTGCACAGCAGCAGACCAAAAAAGAACAGGAAGAGCACAGGGAAAAACAGACACGGCGGAGGACCCAGCCTGTCCGTTTTATACGGGAAAAACAGAACCAGCCCAGGGGTTTCTGGATTCTTGCAGCGCTTCTTTGCATCATCCCTGTGGTACGCATCATCCTCACGCGGATCTCGGCGTCTTTGGAACAATTCGGACAGATGCAGGTCCAGGCTGTTCCTTCTTTTCTCTATTTTCTCGCAGCCATGTTCCTGCTGTTCCATTTGCTGCGCAGGACAGAGAAGCCTGAATGGGCAGCGGCGGTCCTTCTTCTTCTGCCGCTGGTGACCGATTTCTGGTATCTCATCCCTGCTATGTCTTCATCGGCACACTGGAACCTGTGGATGACTGTTTTTGGTGCCATTAAGATTGTGATTTGCATTTTGGGGCTTGTTTTCAGCCTGAAAGCAAAAAAGCATCCCGCGCTGCGGTATAAAGAGTCAGCGATAGGAATAAAGGAGGCTGATAAGGATGATTGAAAGCGCGCTGAAGAGCATTCTGAACTCCTTTTATCCCGATAAGATCTTTGATATTGAAGGTCTGGTTAAACTCATACAGCCATGCCTGGCTGCTGTTGTACCCGCTGTGCTTCTCTGGCTGATTCTGAAAATCCCCCGCAGCACCCGCAGATATGCCTATGTACCATTTGTGATCATGCTCATCATCCTTATGACAGGCTGTATTTTCTTTCCTGTTTCCATGGGCAGTGCCGGGGATTATGCATTTGATTTGATCAGACAGATGATCCAGCCATAACGGCGATCCATAAAAAGAAGACGTTACCGGAAATAACGTCTTCTTTTTTCATTTTTACTGTGAACCCGTTTCATCCGGAAAATGCACCCTGAGCATTTCCTCCATAGCTTCCGGACGCTTTTGCAAAAAGGATTGTAATGAGCTGATCGCCTCTTCATAATTCTTTTTCTGCATCCAGATTTTAGAGTTATAAACGTTCCGGAGGGAATCCAGGCGCGTGAGATAGTTATTCATCTCAGCTTTTCTCTGTCCATGAAGGGAATCAAAGGTGGATTGTGCCTGTTTGGCACTGAATGCCCCGGCAAGGAAGTTTTTCATTTTTCCCACAAAATAGTTCCGGTAGCCGGGGTGTTCCATCAGCCTGGCAAACAGCGGATCGTATCTTGGGCTCTCCGGGGACAGGATGTCTTCAAACGTATCGTACTGCGCGGCGTCCTCTCCTGCATTCAGGCCGAAAGCCTGGTCCATATCATGGGGCAGGAAGCGCCACGGTGTATGCTGTGACGGGTTTTCCTGGGATGGCAGGCTGTAAAGCAGCATGCTGCCGGGCCAGTCTTTATTGTCCATATAGATATTCAGTGCACAGTAATCCAGATAGTTTTCTGCATCCACAAATGCAGCAAGCTGCTCCTGGAAATCTGCCGCATTGGCACTTGCCAGCAGTTTTTCCAGAGACGACTGGAATTCTTCAGCGGGACCGTCACCATCTGTCCCTGTGGAATGAATGGTATGGTCCTGCGATTCAAGCAGGATGTACTGTTCTTCTGAAGCTCCGTACTGGTTCTGAAAGTAGAAGGAGTCATAACTGCTGTGCAGCCAATGCAGGCCATAGTATTCGCCATTGATGTAAACCACAGCCGGGGCTACGTCTTCGGTATCCGGGAAGCCGGCGTTTTCCGCGATAGTCTGAGCAAGTTCATCCCTTATAAATGCATACTGGAAATCATCTTCGCTGTTGCTGAGGACCAGTTGCGGATAACCGGTAAAATGTTCATCATCTGTTGTTCCGGTGCCGAAAAAAGGATACATGAACTGACTGTTACTGATTCCTTCACTGTCAAGTGCTTCCAGCTGCAATGATTTCACAGGCATGGTCCTGGACGCATTTCCGGCCACCCTGAGCCTGGCAGGCTGGTCGATCACTTTTTGTCCGTCAGGCAGATAAGACTGGAGATAAATGTCCCGTGAGGCATCTGGGGCGGTGCTTAAGGCACGCTCCCCTGTCAGGAGGGCACCCGGTCCCTGTGTCAGCTCCTCCGGAGGGGCTACAATGGAAAAGACAGGCATGGCAAATCTCTGGTCTATTTTTTTGCCAAGGAAATACACATGGGTGAAAACCGGGGATTTTGTGCCGTTGGTGTAATACGCGGCAGCACGGATCACAAAGCCCCTTGGCAGGTGAGAATCCACAGCAGTCATGGGAATCGGATGGGTATAATGAATGGAATATGGACCAGGTTCACTTCCGTCATCTGTATAAAAGATATCCGCTGCACCCTCTGATGTCAGTGTCAGTTCCATATCCTGCCCGTAGAAACCGTCTTCCAGTGAAAACAAGATGGTGTGCCCTTCCCATTCCGCTGCGTTCTTATAATACTTGAGCGTATCCTGACGCTGGGCATAGGGGTCTGCAGTCGGCATAGGAGGCGGTGTCCTGGTGGGCACCGGT
The DNA here is from genome assembly GCA_946538615.1 of uncultured Clostridia bacterium. Lineage (GTDB taxonomy): Bacteria > Bacillota > Clostridia > Christensenellales > Aristaeellaceae > UBA2943. Next base: position 16,109 of record CAMNGW010000036.1, on the reverse strand, counting down.
GTCACGCTGATTGAAACCGCTGAGAGCTGAGAACTCTCGCATCCGGTCAGGAACAGACAGAGGAGGGCCAGGAAGAGAATAGCCGTTTTTTTCATGTTCATGTTTCGCCTTTCTGGAAAACGCAATGGGACATATGCTTCCTTTATCATGTTTCATGATACAGAGAACATATAATGATGGTGCAGGTTATGCCCGGATCCTGCAGATATCAGGGTCTGTTGAGTTTTTTTGCCAGTCTGCTGTCAGCAAGGAACAGAAAAACAGACAGTCTGGTGCGGTTGGGCATATGCATAAAAAGCTTAAAGTAAATGCGCCAAAGGTGCGGTTTCATTTCCTTATATTCCTTGCAGGATTCGAACTCTTCGTTGATGAGCTTGCCTTTTATTCTGTAAAGGCTCAGTTCAGCAACGAACCAGTTTTTGTCAGCAATTGCTTTTTCTGCACGATGGACATGGACATTCAGATCGACGAAATCAATCTGATTTTCAACCTGGGACATGATGCTGCCCGGACGGATGCGGTAAAAGTAGCCAATCTTATCTGTCATGGCGATTTTTTTGCAGCACCGTATCAGGTCATACAGGATATAGGAATCTTCGTGAATCAGACCGATTGGGAAACGGAGGGTATTGAACAGATCCCTTTTATAGAGCTTGTCCCAGGTCACCACATAATAGCGCCAGCTCCTGGTGGTAGCATATTGCTTCCAGAAGGCATCTGCTGTAAAAACGCCATCAGGGACTTCCGGTTTGTCTTCAATGGTATTTCCGCTCTCATCCACTTTGACAGAGTTGCAGATTGCCAGATCAGCATCGTTCTGAACAGCAATGGAATACAGCGTTTCAAGCATATCCTCTGCAATCCAGTCATCGCTGTCGATAAAACTGATCCATTCACCGGTGGAGTTTTCAATGCCGGTATTTCTTGCATCGGAAAGTCCGCCATTCTTCTTATGGATCACGCGGATGCGGGAGTCTTTCCTGGCCCACTCATCACACATCGAACCGCAGTTGTCAGGGGAGCCATCATCCACAAGAATCAGTTCAAAGTCACGGAAAGTCTGGCGCAGAATGGATTCCACACACTGGTCCAGATATTTTCCACTTTATATACAGGTACAATAACAGATACTTTCATTACACACATTCTCCATATGCCATTATCCAGTTTGCAAAAAGGATTTCCCTTTCAGGGAAAGCCTGATCCCTAGTAACAGTCAGGCAAAGGCCATAGAAATGCATCTCCTGCTTCTGAGGAGGACTGTCATTTTCCGGATTCGTCCACTCCTTTTTTCAGCAGGTGCTCATCTTCCCAATCCATGATGACAAGTGGATTGATTTTTCTCTTGATCGTTTCCTTTTCGGTCTGTACTTTAGTGACAGGTGCTTCGCCTTTCCTGGAAATGATCATAACGACGAAAAATGCAGTAAGAGGGGCCGTGGCAATCACAGGATAGCCATAGCGCATGAGACCATTCACATGGGAAAAAATCAGACCAAACAGAGGAATCAGCACCGCTGCAATGCCTGTAAAAGCAGGCAGTGACCTGCGGCGCAGGGCATAGCCGGCCATCAGTACCGCCAGCCATCCGTACGAGCCGGTACCAAGGAAAAGGTACAGCGGGAAATAGGCGTTCCAGGCCTTATAATAATCAAAGAGATCGGACGGATATCCGTATTTGAATTGCAGATTATGGAAGGATTCATCCGCTTCAATATAGATTCTTATGCCTGCCCTGTCCCCGTTGTACAGTGGGTTCATGTGCTCAAAGGAACTCATAACAAGGGACTTGATGATAATCTGCGGGTGACGCAGAATGCATGTCCTGAACAGCGACCAGAACGCCTCATGGTCTTCACTGTTTCCGTGAAAAGTGGCTTTTATAGGGTCTGAGATCATTGGCGTATATTCTTTGCGGACCCTTTCAAAGTCCAGGGTCCTGTTGAATATTTCTATTTCATCAGCGGACAGTTCGTCCCCGTAGTCACGCACGTAAGCGCCCATGATCTGCAGGGGCATGCTGTAATTTTCCACCTCTGCAGGCGTACGGATGTCCAGAGAAGGCAGGATCATATTCAGTCCCATGTTCAGTAAAAGGATGGAAGCTGTACAAGTGATGATCTGCAGAATGCATTTCTTCCTGAAGAGGAAAAGCATCATGATAAGCAGTGCAACAACGATGTAAAGAGCAGCTTTTCGTGTAAAAGCCGCCAGGAAAGCTGTGAGCAGAAGAAGGCCAAAATCCCCCCATCCGGGCTGCGGCTTACGGATGCATTCATAAAACTGGATGCAGAACAAAAGGTAGCAGGCGGCGTGAAGGGTATCTTTGATAATAAACTGCACAGCACCCGGCCAGACCGGGACGACGATCACCAGCACCAGCGAGAGAACGTAGAAAAAACGTGAACGTGTATACTGGTAGCTTTTTACGGCTGAAAGGCTGAAAGCAGTTGCACAGGAGAAAGCCTGCAGCAGCATGATAAGGGAAAGCCCCTTGGATTCACTGAGCATGTTTTTTCCGAAAGTATACATGAAGCCGTACAGATAAGTGACCAGGATCGGGTTTGAAGCATCCTTGCTTATGATGCCTGAATACTCTTTCAGCTGTCTGAGGGTGTCAAAGTCCAGTGAACCAGGGTAGCAGATGAGCATGACTGGCGCCCAGGCCACCAGGATGACGCACAGTGTGATGGCGAAAAGACGCAAGACGGAATATTTGTCGGTCAGTTCCGGAGGATGGCTGAACCGCGTTTTTCTGTCCAGCAACTGGTACAGCAGGCGCACCACGGCCAGACAAAGCAGAAAAAGGCCGGGGAAATACAGCAGGAAAAGACAGGGCAGCAGGATTTTCCGGTTATCTGTCAGATGCATGCAGATCGGGAAAACAATGTTCGATGCAAAGAAAAGAGAAGCGAACACGCCCGAGAGCAGCTTTTCTTTGCGTGACAATTCATAATAATACAATACAAAGAGGAACGGTGCCCAGCCAAGCATCCATATATGCTGCCTGCTCAGATTCTGAAAGGCTTCAGATACCAGGTTCTTTCCGGAACGCTGATAATACGGCAGGAGATTATCTGCAGTGCTTGCATAATGCAGGATAATGATGGCTGCCAGAGAAAGCAGAGAGAATGCAAAAGCAACAAGGGCCATCTGGATCCGGCTGTTTCTGCTCATCTGCCGCTGCCTGTCAAGGAATGACCGCCACAGGTCCTTCAGCCGGTTAAGACCGGATACCCCTTTCGCGGGAAGGAAAAACTTCTGTTTTGTTCCGATGGGGAGTCACTTCCTTTCAGGTTGCGAAGGGCACTGCCGGATCAGCGTACCCTGTCTTCTTCTGTAATAAGCATAAAGAACGGCCCGTGGCAGAGTGACCAGTAATCCGTGGGCGATCCTCACCCTGCATGTCTCCTGCAGAAAAGACAGCGCTTTCCCGCTTCAGAAAAAGAAGAAAGCTTACTTTTCAAAGGAGCATTTGACCGGCAGGATTTTTTCAAATGCACTGTTAACCTTTGCACAGCACGCATCAAAATCAATATCGCTGTCCGGGTCGTTTACGCAGATCATATCATGCGCCTGCGACGAGATATCACGGCACGCCGATTCAAGCGTTTCAGCGGTCACACCGATAATCTCATTGTCGATCTTCCCGGGCATGAACTGGCCGCTGACCATCTGCCACCAGAAGAACAGGACAGGATTGGGTTCCCCTATGGCGCGGAAGCGGTTAAGGGTGGTCTGGGTGAGAAGTTCCTCTTCCTTGTCCCATACTTCTTCGAAGGTGCTTTTGCGGAAAGCGATGGGCGAATGGAAGGCCCTGAAGCCGGTATAGTAGGTCGGGAAAAGCAGTTTCAGAGCCAGCGAGCGGATATTGTCCCCCATAGGGTACTGCCTGCTTAAGTATTTTCCCCAGTACGCTTTCAGGGATACTTTTTCTTTGGGGAACCATTTATTGATAATGCTCATGTTCCTCGCAAAGGACACTGTGTACGCGGTCCAGTATTCTTTGAAGATACAGGGCAGCTCACAGAACTGGGCCCTGGGGAGACCGGTTTTTTCATCAAAAAACTGTTCAGCCTTAAGAGGGCGCGTGAAAAACATGTCATCGTTGCAGTAGATGAAATGTTCAGCCAGTCCCGGGATACGGTGTATATTGGCTTCCAGGGCATGGGAACTGAAAGTGGGGAGCGCATCTTTGGGCATATAGTCTTCATGCCGGACAATATGCAGTTTGGGCTGGTCCGTGTTCAGGAAGGGCGGCAGATGGCCCCAGGTCACAAAATGGACCTTGCGGACCCATGGCAGGAAGGTCTCGATGCCCCTGAACCAGTACTGCATGAGCCCCCAGTCACGGAAGCGATGGGCCGCATTGTTGTCGTCTGTCTTTTTGCCGGAATATTTCTGTTTTTCAGCCTGCCAGGCGGGGTCGTTTCCGTCTACCCACAGAACGACCACATCAATGTCCATACTCATTTACGCAGCGTCCTTTCTTCATTCTGCTATCAGGTGCTCTGCCATACCCTGGCATAAGCGTCAGCGATCAGTGACCAGGAATAAGCCGTCCGGATCCTGTTTTTGGCGCGCTGTCCGTAATCCGCCAGCTCTTCCTGCCCCATGGCGTCTGCACGGTCAATCAGCGAGCTCAGGCTGCCCGGCTCCTTGGACCAGTACAGTGCGGCATCCTGCCCTACCTCCTGGTTAAAGCCCACATTGAGCAGCAGGTTCAGCTGGGTAGAACCCAGTGCTTCCAGAAGGCTTGGATTGGTACCGCCCACTTCATGTCCATGAAAATAGCCATATGCATTTTCACGGATCTTCTTCAGCAGGGCCTGATGGTAGACGGTGCCCACAAACCGGATGCGGGGGTCAGAGGAAAAATGCAGCTTTTCATCCAGTTCACGGAAGAAGGCCTCTTCTGTGTTGGTGATCAGAGCGAACGTCCTGGTACTTTTGCTGGCCATAAATTCCCGGATCATGGTCTCAAAATTGTTTTCAGGAACGAACCTGCCAACAGCCAGATAATACTGGAAAGGCTGCAGGCCCTTTTCTTTCATCCAGCCTGTGAACATTTCATCATTGTCGGAGAGGCTGGAGGGGTCGGTTTCAGCGCCATAGGCGATGAATGTGGTCCTGGGGCTGTACTTTTTGTATTCTTGTTCAATGTAGCTCTGGATGTTGACGCTGTCGCAGATGACAAGATCGGCATACTTGACCAGCAGCTTTTCCGACAGCTTCCAGTAGCGCTGGACCGGCGGGCTCCATTTGGCGCGTTTCCATTCGTGTCCGTCAGGGTTGAGGAAGAACTGGCCGCCGAGGGCCTGGATCTTCTTTTTCAGCGGACGGAACAAAGGGCCGATCCTGGAAGTGAGCAGATAGAAAATGGGCTTTTGTATATGGTGCTCCTGACAGTAGCGGATCCAGTATTTCATGGACTGGTAATCATAATAGATGGCGACGGCAGGTCCGATGTCGGGCAGGGGCAGCTTGACGCAGTGCGCATTGTGATAGATGAATTCAGAATCGCTCAGGCGGGTGACGCCCTGCAGCTTGCTTTCATCCATGCATCCGCTGCCGTTTGCTTTGCAGGCAATATAATAGTGAATGTCCGGGTCATTCTGATGGTACTCTGTCAGCTTGTCCACGAAGGTTTCATAGCCGCCGTACTGTCCGATTGATTTGGAACCGCAGATAAAAATGTGTCTTTCCATGGATCGAACCTCCCCTTTGAATCTTTACAGGGCTTTACCGTCCGAGCAGTGCCCTGAGCCCGGGAAAGAATTTCAGCATCAGCTGCCAGTATTTTTTCGCTTCTGCTTTTTTTCCGCTTTTCCGTGTCTTGTACCAGCCTTCCAGAAGGTCGCGTGCTGAATGGAGCGCAGTGGCCGGGGACTCTTTTTTCATTTCAGGATAATGCTCACTGAGCCAGAGCAGACCGCTGTACATATTGTCATAATTGGCGCTGACTGAATCTGCACCGATGGTGTACTCCATCAGAGGCTCGTCCAGACAGAAGACCCGGTGCTTCCGGATCGTCCGGTAAATCCATTCCAGGTCCTCATAGCGCCTCATGTCCTGTGTGAAGAGTTCTTCCTGGAAAACCTCGCGCCTGACCATCACGGTCGCAATGCCTATGCCATAGACATCGCTGTGAATGCTGACCGGACCGCCGGACACGCGCTTGGGAAAGCAGGTGACGGTCCCATCCTTATTTTTCATGGCCAGTTTTGTGAAAATCACATCGAATTCAGGATGCTCCCGGGCGGCCTTCACCTGCTTTTCCAGTTTCTCAGGCATCCAGGTGTCGTCACTGTCATGGAAGGCGATCCATGTTCCGCGGGCATAGGACGCACCGTGGTTCCTCGCGGAGGACTGGCCCCCGTTTTCCTGCCAGAAATAGCGGATCCTGTCGTCGTGGAAGGATTCCACCACTTCCTTTGTGGCATCCCTGGAACCGTCGTCCATGATGATCAGTTCAAAATCCCGGAAGGTCTGGTCCAGGACGCTCTGGATCGATTTTTGAATAATGTATGCCCTGTTGTAGGTCGGTATGACGACTGAAACAAGAGGCTGGTTCATAGCAGGTTCCTCCTTGTCAGGATCAGTGTTTCACAAGACGAAGGACATGGGCGGCCATTTTTTTCAATTCGTCTTTTTTGAACATAAAGGGCAGGTAAATAAACAGACCGACGACGGAATAGACCAGGGCGCAGGCAATCAGTGTGAGCCAGGAGGTCGGGGCGTAAAGGCAGTAAAGGCCCTTAAAGACAAGGCACATGGCTGCACCGGACAGAAGGCTCATGATGATGTTCGGGTAAAAGGTGTGCCAGGGCTGGTGCAGGACATGGGCCATGTACAGGGGGTGCGGGATCAGATGGATAAAGGCCTGAAGCACCAGCGTGGTGGTGACCACCACATAAATGCCCATATGGAAATACTTAATGAGAACATACATGCTCAGCACATTCAGAAAGCCCGTGATCAGGGTGAACATGCAGGAAACGTTCCGTTTGAGCGTGAGGGTATAAATATAGAACAGGGGGTTCTCAAGACTGGTGAGATAGTGGGACCCCAGAACGATCATGGTCAGGTTAAAAATCAGTTCAATATCCTCATTGGGGATCCAGAGCCTGAAATACGTAAGCCCGAGGGTGAAGAAGCCGGCGAAGAAAAGGTTGGTGATGAAACCGGAAAACTTCATGGCCAGCTTGAATTCGTCCAGAAGTTTTTTGATGTTGTTATCCGCATAGATCTTCAGATAATTGGGCTGGAAGGCATTGCCGACCGTGCTGTACAGACTGCTGTAAATCAGACCGATGCTGTTGGCGAAGGCCAGCTGGCCCATGGCCAGAGGGGAAAGCATCAGGTTGCAGATAGTCAGGTCCAGGCCGCTGTTGAGCACGTAGCCAAGGGAGCTGACGGAGGACCATACGCCGTTGACAACCAGTGTTTTTACTGCCGAGAAGCGGTAGTCCCTGCGCCGGGGGCGCAATTGACCGGTATAGCGTCTGCAGATCCAGTAATCGGAAAGGCCGATCACCAGAGAAGCGGCAAGGATGCCGATGCCCACAAAATACACTTTGGCACGGAAGCAATAGAAAAGGATGAGCAGGGTAATGGCTTCAACGCAATATGAGACCCCTTTGAAAACACCGACCAGATCAAGTTTGTTGGCCACATAGGCAGAACTGCCGAAGACATTGAGGACCGTGGTGATCCAGAACTTGACAAACACAAAGGTGAACAGCAGCTTCACATCGCTCACCAGTTCAGGCGGGATCTGAAGAAGATGGTCCAGGTGGAAAATGGCGACCAGGGCCAGAGCGAAAACAGCCGTACCCAGAACCAGGTCGCCCCAGAATACTGAGCTGAAGTAGATATTGGCTTCCTTGATGCGGTTGTTGTGATAATCCAGTGAAATGTAACGTGCTGCGTATGTATTGAGGGCAATGGTGATATACGTGGCATACAGTGCAAAATCCTTCGCCATGGACACAAAGCCAAAAGCTGCGGTGCCTACATTTTCCGTGATATAGGGTGTGAGAAAAAAAGTGATCAGATAATTGACAGCAAATGCCCCGCCTGTGACACCCACGGTGCGGATAATCTTCCTGTAATGCTTTGCTGTATTGCTCATGAAACCCTCGCTGCCTTTCCTTTTCAAGCGTTTGCGGAAGTGTCCTTGCCTTTCCGGGAAGTGCGGACCAGCAGTCCGGCGCGTACTGCGAACCATCTGAAGATATAGGGAACGCATTCCAGGTGGCGGGATTTGATGCCGTCACGGCAAATGTTCCACAGGATCTGTGCATGGGCCTCAGGATACTTTCTGTAATCATCCTGGTACATGCGGTAGATATTGACAAAGGCTCTGAACGTATTGCTGAGGTTCGTGGAGATGTGCTGCTGATGGTCCATATGGAAAATGGCTATGACTTTTCTTTCCCCTACCACAGTATATTTCTGAGCCACGCGGATCCACATCTCATAGTCTTCCACGGCAGGGAGCCCTTCGGTGCGGAAGCCGCCAAGGGAGCGCATGACGTCTGTGCGCACAAGGAGGTGGATGGACCCGACGTAATCAAAGTGAAGAATGTCCGCGTACGTCGGATTGCCCATGAAGTGGTCGTACTGCCATACGTTTTCCCTTTCGCCTGTATCGTCATAATACAGTTCGCCGATGCCGTAGGCCAGGACAGCCCCGGGGTGTCTGTCCAGCAGACCGGTCTGGAAATCCAGCTTAAAAGGGAGCCATTCGTCATCGTCGTCGCAAAAGGCGATCCACTCATATTCTGCTTCCGCAATGGCCCGGTTCCTGGCCTTGGCTACCCCGCTGTTTTTCTCCATGGGAATATAGCGCACCATCGGAAAACGGGCTGCTTCCTGCCGGTTCTTCTCACAAAAAGGGCTGTCCAGACCGTTATCGTCTATGAGCAGAATTTCTTTGACGGGATAAGTCTGCCCGAGGATGCTTTGAATGGCCCGCTCAATAACAGTCCAGTCGCGCTTGTAGGTGGTGATGGCGGCACTGATATTGTACTGCTGTTTTTCCATAATGCGCTCTCTCCTTCAGGGGTCGTTGCTTCAGTTGAAAAGGGTGCCTTCCTGATCGTTGCCCTTGCAGGCATAGGCCATGGCAAGGAACATGAATACGGTCATGAACCCGTAGGTCGTAAAGGACGTTTCAGTCATCCCGAAAATGGTAAAGTTGATCATAAAACCGGCGATGAAAATGTACTGGTCATAGGTCCAGCGTGAAGGCTTGCGGAAAGCTGCGATGAAAGTGAAAAACAGCAGTCCTACGCCCATCAGGCCAATATTGCACCACAGCTCCAGAATGTTGTTGTGCGCCCCGAAGCTCATTTCCTTGAACCAGCTCTCTTTGTAGGTGAACCCCCGGTGGAACAGAAGCAGCGCCCTTGAATCTTCCCAAAAATGGCAGTACCCGTAGCCGGTCATGGTTTTCTCTTCCTGCATGACGGCGATCAGCTTGTTCCAGGTGATGGTACGGCCCGACAGGGTCGCGTCTTTCCCCAGGCTTTCTATGAAAGGCGCCACCCACTGTATCACCGTCAGGGCAAATATGAGAAAGCCTATATTCGCCACAATATAGATGTACCCGAGCCACAGACGCTTTTTGAAAAGACTGAATTTCCCGTACATAAAGGCGAGATAGAAAACCGGGATCAGCGCAGTGAACATGGCGCCTGTGCCCTGGGACAGTCTCAGCAGCACCAGCTGCAGGACCAGAAAAGCCATGAACGGCTTGGTTATGGGCCGCTTATGGTGCATCTTTACCAGGAGCAGGAGTGACTGCATGAGGAAGCCGAAGGCAAGCTGCGCGGCAACCGTGTTCTTAGGGTGAAGGCATCCCATATACACACCGGTACGGAAGGAATCCTTGTATCTGGAGAACAGGATTTCAAAGATGATGCTCAGGATGGTGAAAATGATCTGGGAATGATAGACCATTTCCAGCATTTTTTCTGCTGTGTAATTGTCACAGACCCACAGCATGAATATTACGTTGACTGAAAGACTGATGCAGTAGCTGATGATGGTTTTCTTATCATTGCTCCCTATGAGGGAAATCAGGAAGATCCCGCCCAGCAGCAGATAAACCGGCCAGTATTTCAGCCTGATGTTCAGAATGCGTATCTCCATGATGCTGTTGCCGCTGGTCATGACCAGAATGGCAATCTGAACCAGGAATGTGGAATATTTGACGAGGGTCTCAATCATGCCTCCGAATACGACGGCATACTGCCCGGGAAAACCGAACGTATGGAGTATGACATAAATGGTGCCAAGGTACAGAAGAGGACTGATGGAATAGGCTGCATCATTCTGATCCGGCCGACGGACTGTCCTTTGCATATTCCACATCCTTTCCTGTGCTGTGAGGGAGGATTATTCCTCCTCCTCATCGTCGTATTCATCTTCCACGTCGTCATCATCCAGATGAAGATGTCCGCGGACACGGGCAAACAGCTTGTAGAGAATAAAGCCCGCGAGGATGCCCAGCGTGTTGGAGACCATGTCACCCACGTCAGTCTGTCCTAGTTTAAAGTACATCTGTGTGGCTTCAATGAGCGTTGTCAGCATGAGCCCAAGACCCGTAACATACAGCCATCTGTCCAGCTTCTCAGGGAAGATGAGCGGGAACAGGAAACCAAAAGGGACAAACATGGCGGTGTTGAGCAGAAAATGCTGCAGGGGCTGGGTGCTGCCTGTCCGCATCGACTCCTGAATGGAGGAGAACTGCAGGACAATGTCTGTGCTTTTGCGCACGTCACGGGAAAAAAGAGTGATGTATGCCACCATGAGGGTGTATACGGCGAATATGGACAGTACGCCTTTGTTCAGATCATGAAAATACCTGAACAGGTTGTATATGAGAGAAATAACGATGAGCATGGAGAAGAGGATCATCAGTGCCATGAGCGTCATTTCCATGGAACCCATCCTTGTGAGCATGAACACCACAGACCCCATGATGAGGACATAGAGCACAAACAGCACCACAGCAATGAGGGGCATGGCGCTTCTGTTAAGGTTCTTCTTCTGCACGACCTGAAAAAGGTACATATAGCCGCACAGCAGAATGACGAAGATCATAATGAGCTGCATGATATTCGTGGTATTCATGGTTTTCCTCCTCGCAGGGAATGCGTAACCGCCTTATTGCGGCCCGACAGGGCTGTCATCTGCAGGAGCGGGCTTTTTCTGGTTTTCCGCGTCCATTTTCTTGAAAGCTTCCCAAAGGGTGCTTTCTCCGTTTTCCTTGCCTACAGAATCCTCCAGCAGGTCTTCCATGACATTGCGCGGGCCGGAAGGTACAGCGTTGGGCCTGATCTCTTCAATGGTTTCTCCCCTGTTCTTTTTCTTTGCTGCACTGTCTTTCTTTCTGGAGGCTTTTTTCCGTTTCTTTCCATTTGAAAGCAGGCCGTCAATGGGCTTTTCATCTTTGGAGTCCTCAGGAGGCGTGAAGGGGTTCAGTTTGCCTTTTGATGAACTCTTCTTGCTGCGCTTTTTGAACTCTTCCTTGCCAATGCCTTTGCTCTGGCTTGTCTGAGCCGCATTGACAATGCAGCCCAGCACGCGGACACCGGTCTTTTCGAGCTTTTCCAGAGAACCCTGGATCTCAGGGATCGTGGAGGTATCATAGCCGATCACGAAAAGAACGGTGTTCGCCACCTGGTTCAGACTGAGTGTCTCGGATACCTTGCCCACAGGAGGCGCATCGATGATGATGTATTTATAGCGCTGCTTGAGCTTTTCAATCAGTTCAACGATGACACTGTCCATGTTGATGGCGTTATGCTCAAGCACCATGGGGAGAAGGTCGAGATAGCCCGTCAGTGTCGTCAAGGCCTCATCGATGGTCACTTCACCCCGGTAGAGCGCGTTCAGGGAATGGCTGTAATCCACTTTATCCAGGAAAACCGAGCCAAGACTGGGGTTCTTGATATCAAAGTCGATGAGCAGCGTGCGCTGTTCCATATCGGACAGCTGGATGCCCAGCTGGGCCGCGATGGTCGTTTTGCCTTCCTGCTCAATCGCTGAGGTCACATAGAAGCAATGGTGGTCCTCTTTGATGCCCAGACGGTTCTGGAGAATATAGGCAATGGCCGAGAAATTCTGCGAGATCACTGAGGCGGATTTATCCTGCTGGACCAGTACGGACAGCCTGTGCTTGAAGTATTCGTTATCCCTCGGGATGATGCCCAGCGTCTCCAGTCCGAAGACGTTCTCCACATCCTTGAGGTTGGTCAGGGTCGGACGCATCAGCAGTTCAATGACAGCGTAAGCCAGACCGGCACCAAAGCCAACAATGGCAAGGAACGCGGGCATGGTCTTATTGAAATTGGATGCAGCTGTCACGGCGGCGGTGGGATAATTGATCCTCTCCAGGTAGCCCAGCTGCATGGTATCTGGCAGGACCTGATTTGTCGTATCCACCAGGGCGTCCCATATGGCAATGCCTTCTTCGGCATCGTACCAGTTCAGGGAGATGGTCATGATGGCGGTGGAGTTGTACTGGCTGACGGTCAGGTTGTTACGCAGGGCGTTTGTCCGGTACCCTACGAGGTGCTGCGTGTTGAGGACGTTTTCCATGACCCGGTCGCTTCTGAGGATATAGCGGATGGTATCGAACATGTCAGAGGGCAGATGGAAATCATAGTAGTTCGGACCGTCAGAGCCGCCAAGGTACTTGCCGTACGCTTTTGTGGTGATGATGACAGAACCTGATATGTTAAAGCTGCTTGACGACTCCTGCACATAGGACATGCCCGAAAGCATAAGACCAAACACAAAACCCACCACGGCCAGGGAGATGATGATTTTCCACCGTTTCAGGAATGCGTAAAGCAGGTCGGATACCCTCAGCTGGATACCTGCATTTCTCATGGTTTACCTTCTTTCACACAGTTCGGGTCAGGATTCTTCGTGTTTTTCCCTTTTTGCTTTTCCCGGTGCCTTCTTTTTGCGCCTGCGGATGATCAGGAACAGCAGCAGGGCAAATACAATAACGAGCAGGACGGTTGCACCAATGATGATGTAATGCATCACGTAGCTTGTCGACAGATCAAAGATCTGTGTCTCGGCCGTGTCCCGGACACGCAGGTCATAGCGGGAGTTCATGTCGCCGTCTTTGACCACATAATAGTTGCCTTCATCGAGTTCATAGAAGGTCCTCCGGGCACCGGTGGTGGTCCAGGTATGGATGAGTTCGTTCCCTCTGAACAGGGAAAGGCTGATGTTGGGCACCTGGATATCGCTGAATTCATCGGTGATGCCGATGGCCACGCGGATAATGCGGTTGGTCAGTGACACTGTGGCTTCAGGGCTCCCGTCAATCAGGCCGAATGCGTCCACCGTGACGGCCTGGTCGGCATCACTGAAACGGTAATACTCGGCGGAGGAATTCTGATGGATCAGGTAGGTCTGGTTCTTCCCGCGTTCTGTAAGGGTAAAGGTGCCGGCAGCGTTGGTGCGGACCTCAATGGGTTCGCCGACTGAGGAGATCAGGAACGACGCGCCGGAAATGCCCCTCTGGCTGTCAAGCTCGTCGGTCAGTTTCACCGTAAGCTTTGTCCGCACCGCCGAGACAAGGTGGGCGGGCGATTTCACGCGGGACTTCTTTTCAACGCTCACAAGGATGTCTTCGGCAAGCCCAGCGTAGTAATCGGGTATCTCCCTCTGCCTGAGGATATAGTGGCCGAGGTACAGCTCACTGCTCTCCCCGTACCCCTGGCTGTCACAGACGATTTCCTCCACGATCTGTCCTGTCCTGTAGCGCAGCGTACCGTCTGCGGTAATGATGTTTTCATTGGCGATCACATCGAAGGAGCCGCCGGTAACCGGAAGGCCGGTTTCTTTGTCTTTCATCTGCACGCTGATGCTGTTTGTGGAAGGATAGAGGGGGACCTGCACGACAAGAGGGTCGCTCCAGTCGTAGACTTTGCTGAGGCTGAAAGCAATGTTGGAAGCTGAATCATAGCCGTCCGGCTCTGTGATCTCATGCAGCTCATAATTGCCCAGCACCAGTTTTTCCGGCAAATAGAAGACGCCGGCATCTGTGGTCTCATAAAAGCGGTAGGAGATTCTTTCCGGATAGTAGGAATTGAGGATCTGAAGGGAATGGTTGTCACTGTAGAGTTCAAACTCGACGTTCGCCTGCTTGATGGTGCGCTCCGTTTCTGCGTCCACAAGCATCACGTATACTGCGGATTTCATGCCAAGGTCGGGCTCGTCACCGGGGCCCTCGCCTGCACCCTCACCGCCGCCTTCCCCGCCGCCTCCGCCTGAAGCGCCACCGCCGGTTTCAGGCGTGGGGGAAACTGTCGGTGAAGGGGAAGCTGAGGGCGTCTCTTCAGCTGTCGAGGTGGGACTCGGGGTCTCGCCGCCGCCTTCAACGCCGCCCCAGCCGTTGGGCACGAAGATAAATAAGGTGGGCTCGGGTGAGTAGGTGCTCTCCGGACGCTCATCGCTTCCTTCTGCATAAGTGTCCCCGGCATAGGGGTCAAGCTGATTGTACTCGGGTATATGGACAAGATACAGGCCCAAAAGCAGAATGACAAGCATAAGAATCAGCAGCAGGGCGCTGAACATGTCAGAGGCCGGCTGCCAGAAATTCAACTCTTCATCTTTTTGCTTATGGTGCTTTTTCATGCTTTCTTTTCCCCGCTCATCAGCTTTTCAAATTCATCCACGGAAATGGGTCTGGACAGATGGAAGCCCTGGCCCTCGCTGCACCCGCATTTTCTGAGTATGGCCATCTGTTCCATGCTCTCAATGCCTTCCACTGTCAGCGTCATGTGCAGTTTCCTTGCCTGCTCAAACAGGTTGGACAGAGCAGCCTGGTTCTCGTTACCGCTGAAGCGGCGCAGGTCCAGTTTCAGCTTGTCGGCTTCCAGTCCGTTGATGGTGCTCAGCGCAATGAAATTGCCATCGAACCCGTCAAGGCTCACTTTGAAGCCGGCCTGGCGCAGTTTCTTTTCTGTTTCAAGGACCGCTTCGACGGACTGCATGTAGGCATTTTCTGCAATGTCAATTTCCATGTGCACTGGAGGAATCCTGTATTTTTTCAGCATGTTCTCAAAGAATTCCGCGATATCAATGGCCAGGATATCCGTCTTGGTGACATTGATGGTAAGCGGCACGGGCCTGAGCCCGGCGTCCACCCAGCGGCGTATCGTGATGCATACCTGCTCCCAGATATACTGGTCCATCTTGGTGATATAGCCGTTGCTCTCAAGGACAGGAATGAAAACAGAGGGAGCGATCATGCCCAGCTTTTCATGGTTCCAGCGGACAAGCGCTTCTGCGCCAACAATTTTGCGGTTGTTCAGGTCGTAGCGGGGCTGCAGATAGAAGATGAATTCCCCGTTTTTCAGTCCCTGCAGGATCTGGGGCATCAGGACCTGCTCATTGCCGCTGCCGGTATTCTGTACAGCTTGACCGCTGCTGCCCGGGGCAAAACCGAGCTGGCCATTTTTGGGAATGCGCTCAAGGAGCTCTGTGATCTGCCGGATCTCTTTGCGCTCCCTGTAGCGGAGCTGTTCTTCTACAGGCGGGATCACGTTTTTGTGGAACTCTTCAATGAACAGGCCCAGGTTGCGGATCATGACGTTCCAGGCGATGCGGTAAATGATATTGAAAACCAGGGACAGAATGACGCCGGCGATGGAGGTGTAGAAAGCCACCTGAATACCGGAAAGAAGAATCTGCACGCTGGTCAGGGCCGCATTCACGCTGGAAAAGCCGATGCCCTGGATACCGACAATCAGACCGACGAAAGTGCCAAGCAGGCCCAGACCGGTCAGGGTGCCCGGGATCTGCTGGACCACGTTCTGCCAGCTTTTCAGGCCAAGGACATCATCGTTGATATAGTCCTCAATGTCCGCAAGGACCTGCCCCGAGTCCCGCTGTGCCTGCACTTTTTCCTGGTACTCCCGGAAGATCTGGTCGAGGGTGTACTGATGGAAAAAGTTTTCAATCTGTACCAGCACCGACCAGGTGGAACTGGACTGCACGTCCAGGGCACGGTCAATATTTTCCAGCCCTGTTTCAAATGCGCGGTAATACTGGATCACAGGGAAAACACCTGC
>CAMNGW010000035.1 GCA_946538615.1 uncultured Clostridia bacterium | reverse complement strand
TCTACCCGATTCTTAATACCCCATGTGTTTTACCAACAATTTGTATTCACACCCGAATTATACCACCCGCATTGACTTTTTTCCATTTCTCCCTTAGAATTTTGGCGCTGTCGAGCAAAGAAGGTCTGCCTTCGGACAGGGAAGCTGATCTCAGATCGGCCTCCGGATAAGATCAGAGACTCACTGCATTTCTCATCTCAGTAAGGAGGAATCTCTATGGGGATTTATGAAGAGCTTAAAGCACGCGGCTTAATTGCCCAGGTGACGGACGAAAATGAGATCCGTGAACTGATCAATAACGGCGGTGCACGTTTTTATATTGGTTTTGACCCTACAGCAGATTCTCTGCATGTCGGACATTTTATGGCGCTGTGCCTGATGCGCCGCCTCCAGCTGGCCGGCAACAAGCCCGTTGTTCTTGTGGGCGGCGGAACCGGTTATATTGGCGACCCTTCCGGCCGTACAGATATGCGTTCCATGATGACGCCTGAAACCATCCAGCACAACTGCGACTGCTTCAAAAAGCAGATGGAGCGCTTTATCACCTTCGGTGAGGATGCCGCCCTGCTCGTCAACAATGCCGACTGGCTGCTGAAGCTCAATTATATCGATCTCCTGCGTGATGTCGGCGCCCATTTTTCCGTCAACAATATGCTGCGCGCCGAATGCTACAAGCAGCGCATGGAGCGCGGCCTGAGCTTCCTGGAATTCAACTACATGATTATGCAGAGCTATGATTTTCTGTATCTGCATGACCACTACGGCTGCAACATGCAGTTCGGCGGGGATGACCAGTGGAGCAACATGCTTGCCGGCACAGAGCTTATCCGCCGCAAACGCGGTGAGGACGCCTTTGCCATGACCATCACGCTGCTGCTCAACAGCGAGGGCAAGAAAATGGGCAAGACCGCAAAAGGCGCTGTCTGGCTCGATCCCAATAAGACTTCTCCCTTTGATTTCTATCAGTACTGGCGCAACGTCGACGATGCGGACGTGATGAAATGTATCCGCATGCTGACCTTCCTGCCCCTTGAACAGATCGAAGAAATGGACCACTGGGACGACAGCCGGATCAACGAGAAGAAGGAAATTCTGGCCTACGAGCTCACTACTCTTGTCCATGGCGAGGAGGAAGCCAATAAAGCCAAAGCAACCGCTGCAGCTCTCTTTTCCGGTGCAGGTTCAGATGAGAACATGCCTTCCACAGAAATCAGCGCATCCGAGGTCCCGGAAGCCGGCCTGAGCCTGATTGATATCATGGTCCTGTGCAAGCTTGCTCCTTCGAAGGGAGCAGCCCGCCGTCTCATTGAACAGGGCGGCGTCTCCGTCAACGGTGAGGTTGTTCCGGGAATCGAAGCCTGCTACAGCAAAGACCAGCTCAGGGAAGGACTTAAAATCCGCAAGGGGAAAAAGGTCTATCACCGGGCCGTTCTCGCCGAATAATGTCTTTCTGAATCCGCAAAAAATCCAGCCGGTATCCGGCTGGATTTTTTGTGTGGTGTTTATCAGATTTCAATCAGCTCGTAGGTCCTCTCCCCGAGCCCATGTTCGCAGGCTGCTTCCACGGTGCGGATTGCGTGCCGGCTGTCCATGCGCTCAATCAGGGCTGCCTTGCCCGGGTCGCTGGAATTTTTCACTGCATCATAGCATGCCTGGTCAAGCGCAACCGGGTCCGTGCTCGCAAAAATGCCGAGGTCCGCCATTTCCGGTTCATGGGGGTGCGCGTCACAGTCGCAGTCCACGGAGAGCCGGTTGGCCACGGAGATATAGATCATGGAGTCCGGACCTTTGTTCTCATGCATCCAGGTCATTACCGCCTTGCATGCGTCCGCCATGGACTCAAGAAAATCATCCTGTTTCGTCCCCACGTTCCAGCACTTTTCCGGATCTGTGGTCACACCTGCGGAATGGATTTTCGCTTTGCCATGTGTCGAAGCGATACCTATGGAGACATTCTTCAGTGCCCCGCCAAATCCGCCCATCACATGGCCCTTGAAATGGGAAAGGACAAGCATCGAATCATAATCTTTCAGGTGCTCGCCCACGATATCACTGTCAAGGTGGAAGCCTTTTTCTATCGGGATCTCAAATTCACCATTTTCGTCCATGATGTCCACCTTGCAGACCTTCTCAAATCCGCGTTCGTGGATGGCGTTCCAATGGTCCTTGACATCCTGTCTGCTCCCGCCGTAGGCCGTGCAGCACTCCACGATCGTCCCATCCAGCTTGTGGATCAGATCAGCAATCAGTGCCGGACGCAGATGGTTGCTGTGTTCCGATTCACCCGTGGACATCTTTACAGCCACCTTTCCCTTGAGCGGAACACCCAGGGCCTCATACATCTTCACAAGGCTGGCAGCTGAAATCTCTTTGGTGAAATAAACCTTACTCATACTTTTGAACTCCTTGGCAGGATACTCATCCTGAGCCAGTGTGAAATATACCATG
Source organism: uncultured Clostridia bacterium (assembly GCA_946538615.1). Taxonomy (GTDB): domain Bacteria; phylum Bacillota; class Clostridia; order Christensenellales; family Aristaeellaceae; genus UBA2943. Next base: position 18,756 of record CAMNGW010000035.1, on the reverse strand, counting down.
GTTTTTTCCGCTCCGCAAGGGAATCAGATGCTGCTGAAGCCTGCCATCACGAGCTTGGCGGACCATGAATTGCGTCAGTGTTTTTTTCCTGTCCCAATAAGGATTGACGAACCCCAATCCCTTTTGTAGAATGATGGCGAATGACCGTACTCAAATGCGACCACAAGGTCCAATATCCTTATATTTCTTTGTGAAAGGAGTGCATGCTTTGCAAGCCTCAATTTCCTCCTCTCACGGAGCCCCTGAGAGAAGGCCCCTGTATGTGTTCCGCGCCATACTTGCTGTTGCCGGGCTTCTTCTCCTTGCAGGCGCCGTGTGGTACCTGGCTGTAACGGGTATCGTCGGGCACAAAAAATGGGACTTTATGCATGACGGCCTTGGCCCTGTTCTCCTGGCAGGCTCCGGCGGTCTGCTGCTCATCGCCGACCTCATCGCTTATTTTGTACTTCCCGCCCTGAAGCCGTTTTCCAGGCCCGTGGCAAGGGACCTGTGGAAGGACCGTTTCCGCTATTCCCTCATTATCCCCGGCCTGATCATTGTCTTTGTCTTCAGCTACATGCCCATGTACGGCATTATCCTGGGTTTCAAAGATTATAAGATCAAAAGCGGCATTATTTTCTCCGAATGGGTCGGTATGTACAACTTTGACCGCTTCTTCAAAAGTCCTGTAGCCGGGCAGGTCATCTGGAACACCTTCTTTATCGGCATTACCCAGCTGCTCGTCACTTTCCCTGTGCCGATCTTCCTTGCCCTCCTGATGAACGAACTGCGGAGCACTGGCTACCGCCGCACCATCCAGACCATCATTTATCTCCCCCACTTTATCAGCTGGGTTATCATGTATTCCCTGCTCTTCAGCCTCTTTTCCATCACGTCCGGTCTTGTCAATAAGCTGCTCATGTCCATGGGCGGACAGGCCATCAACCTGCTTTCAGACCCCAACAAGTTCTATGGTATGCTGTACCTGACCAGCATATGGAAGGAAGCCGGATGGGGAACCATCATTTATATGGCGGCTATCGCAGGCGTTGACCAGGAGATGTACGAAGCCGCCTATCTCGACGGCGCCAACCGCTTCCAGCAGTGCATCCATATCACTCTGCCATCCATCGCCTTTTCGATCACCACCATGCTGATTCTGAATGTGGGCTCCGTCATGGGTGCAAACTTCGACCAGATCATGAACCTGCGCACGGCGGCCACACAGACAACCGTCGCCCAGGTGATTGACACCTACGTTTACGATATGGGCGTTGGCAAGGGACAGTACGACCTGTCCACAGCCATAGGTCTGTTCCAGCAGGTCATCAACTGCGCCCTGCTGTTTGTCTCCAACTTCGTTGTCAAGCGTATGTCCGGAGAAGGCTTCTTCTGATCTTTCCCTTGACTGACAAGCAACAAAAAGGAGGCATTCATATGGCTGATCATAAAGGCATGAAAATCAAGCACAGTCTTGGGGACCATATTTTCAACGTCTTTAATATTGGGCTCTTTGTCATCATCGCCCTGATTATTCTTTTCCCTTTCTTCAATATCTTTGCCATCTCGCTGACAAGCAATGTGGAATATATGCGCGAGCCTTATATAATCTGGCCCAAAGAACCCACCCTCGAGGCATATAATTATATCTTTTCCACATCGCTGATCCCGCGGTCCTACGCACTGACCATCTTCATCACCTGCGCAGCGACCCTTCTGTCCACCCTTGTCACTTCCATGCTGGCCTACGGGCTATGCCGCGGGGATCTGAGGGGGCAGCGCTTCTTTATGATCTATCTTCTTATTACAATGTTCTTTTCCGGCGGACTGATCCCGAATTATATGAACATCACCAAAACGCTCGGCTGGAGCAATAACCTTCTGGCCCTGATCGTCCCTAATTCCGTTTCTGTCTTCAATTTCATTATCGTCCGCTCCTTCTTCCGTCAGCTGCCGGCCTCCCTGGAGGAGTCGGCCCGCATCGACGGGGCCAATGAATGGACCATTCTTTTCAGGATCATCTACCCCCTGTCCATCCCGACTCTCGCCACCATTGCCATGTTTGTTGCCGTCGGCACATGGAACAGCTGGTTCGCCGCCATGCTCTACATGCGAGACGAAAAACTGTATCCCCTTCAGCTGATCGTGCGCAACTTTGTCGTGCACGAGGCAAGGCCAGCCGACATGCAGAATATGGAAGGTCTGAGAGATGCCGCGGGCAACCGCATCTTCCTCAACGAAACCGGTCTCAAAATGGCATGTGCCGTAGCTACCGTGCTCCCTATGGTCATTATCTATCCCTTCATCCAGAAATACTTTGAAAAGGGCATGACCATCGGCGCTGTCAAAGGCTAAATCAGATTGTCAGCCAAACGGCTTACAATAGATCAAGATACCTAAGGAGGTAAAAAGGCATGAAACTTTGGAAACTGTTTACCCTGGCTCTGGCTCTGGTGCTGGTTTTCAGTGCAACCGCTCTGGCCTATGATGGTGAGATCCTCGACATCACAGCAGACTGCGATGACGATCCTTTCACCTGGAACCCTGAGACGGATGAGATGGCAAAGTACATTCAGGACAACTTTGGCATCAACTTCATCCAGTCCGAAACCAACTACTACAATAACGACTTCACCGTCACCCAGCTGGCCGCCAACGAAGGCAAACTGCCTGAGGTTTTCACAGCTGACATCCTGTACTATACACAGGAAATCACCCAGTTCATTCCTGAAGAGCTCGTCGCTGAGATTCCCCAGGAACTGATTGACAAGTATCCGCTCACCAAGGCCCGCCTTGAGAACGATGCTGTCTCCCAGCTGGTGTACAACATGTATGGCGGCTACTACTTCCTGCCCAAGCCTGACTCGGCTGATCCTTCCATTTACATCGCCGAACGCAAAGGCCTGTTCATCCGCAAGGACTGGCTGGAAGCCCTGAACCTTGAAATGCCGAAAACCTGGGAAGAACTCTATGAAGTCTGCCATGCCTTCACCTATGGCGATCCGGACGGCAACGGTGTCAATGACACTTATGGCCTGACCGGTGACGGTCTTGGCACGCTCCGTTATTTCTTCGCTTCCACCGGCGTATCCAACCGCTACTGGAACAAGGATGCTGATGGCAACTGGTTCTATGGCGCCCTTGATGACCGCAACATCGCTGTCCTTGAATGGCTGCGCAAAATGTACGAAGACGGATCCATTGATCCTGACTTTGCCGCCACTTCCTGGAAAGAAGGCCTTCAGAAGTTCTCTTCCAACACCTTCGGCGTGTGCGTCCGCAATGCCGATGCTGACTGGATCAACAACGTCCTTGTCAAATACTACGGCGCTGCCAATCCGGACTGCAATCCCTTTGACCGTGTCAGCCTCATCGGTGCCCTGGGCACAAACAAAGGCGACGCGTCCCATATGGAAGCCTACATTTCCTGCATGGTCGCTGTTCAGTTTGCCCCTGAAATCACCGAAGAAAAAATGGACCGCTTCCTGCAGTTCTATGAGTACCTCCTCGGCGAAGGCAAATATATGCGCATGGGCCTCAAAGATGTGGACTACACCATTGATGATGCCGGCAATGTCAAGCTGATCCGTGACGAGACCGGCAACGCTTCCGTACTGGCCACCAAGTACCCCTGCATCCCTGTAACCCACTGGACCTCCTGGGGATTTGAAATGCAAGCTCTGCCCAACGTGGAGTACTACGACAAGTATAATGACGAAGTCAAAGCACTCAACGCTGAGGTCTGCGCCATCCGCAATGTGGACCCTGTCTATCCTGAAGTCGGCCCGATGCTCATCGATGATGATGCTGTCACCGATGCCAGCGCTTTCAACATCACCTCTGAATACTGGCTCATCATCTCCGGTTCACAGCCCGTTGCCGATATGTTCGCTGACATGAAGGCCCGTGCTGCCGCCTACTATGATCCCGCCACAGCAAAGGTCACTGAAATCGCTGCTCAGTATGGCTGGTAAAACGCACAGCAAACCAACATAATATTATTAATATCATGGACAGGGGACGTTTCTTCACCACGGGGAGGCGCCCCCTGTTTCAGAACAGGGGTGTATATGATGTCTGTTTCGATCGTGGAAAACGGGATCCGGGCTTTCGGCAGGACCTGGACCTTTGCACAGGACTTTGCACCCTGCCTGGTCTACAGGAACGGAGAGGTGCTCCCCTTCGGAAAAGCAAAGGACATCCGGACGGCACCTTTCCACAACGGGCTTGGCCATGGCGTACGGGTAAGCTATCAGGACTTTGAGGGGCACGGGGACCTGCACTTTGAGACAGAATGCCTGATCTCCGGCACAGATGGCCATGTCGATATGACCCTTGTCACTTTTTTTGACGGAAAAGGCGATCTCGCGGAAATCCGCTATCCGGCCCCGTTCACAGCGGACCGGGAGGAGGATTACGCTGTCCTCAATACCATGCAGGGACAGCTGCTCCCAGCCCATTGGCCCGAAGCTGTCTGTGAAAAACTGCCCTTCGACGGACAGATGTGTTCAGAAGCCGCTTATATGCCATGGTGGGGAGAAGTCGCACAGGACGGCGCCTACATGGCCATTGTCCAGTCCCCATGGGACACCAAGTATACGGTTTCCCATCCCGCTTGCGGGCCAACCAGAATTTATGCGCGCCACCTCCCTTCTCTTGGGAAAATGCGCTATGCCCGCACCGTTTCCTACTACTTTTTCCCCGCGGGCACGGATTATGTCGCACTCTGCAAGGCCTACCGCCGTCTGGCTGACGAGACGGGCAAGCCTGTGACGCTCCGTGAAAAAGCCGCAGAAAATCCCAATGTGGAAAAACTCATCGGGTGCTGCGTCATGCATGTTGACGGCAAGACCCATGTCACAAAGGACTCCCGATATTACCATGCCGATGCCCCGGAGAAAAACGACCGTCTGACACCCTTCAGCCACTGGGAGGAACGCGTGCGCATGCTCAGGCATCTGGGTGTGGAGCAGCTGTACCTGCACCAGGACGGCTGGGGACAGCCCGGCTACGACAACCAGCACCCGGATTATCTTCCCCCCTGCCGTGAACTCGGGGGCTGGGAAGGCATGAAATCCCTTTCAGATACCATGCAGGAACTCGGCTACCTTTTCGGCATACATGACCAGTACAGGGACTACTATCTCGATGCTCCAACCTATGACCCGGACCATGCCTGCCGGAACCCGGACGGCAGCATCTATGGGCACAGCATCTGGGCCGGAGGCAAACAGAATTACCTGTGCGCCATCCTCGCGCCCGCCTATGTCAAAAGGAATTTTGAGCAGCTCCTGGACCATGGTATTTCCCTTCAGGCTACGTATCTGGATGTTTTCACCTGCAACGAAGCTGATGAATGCGACAATCCCCGGCACCGCATGACCCGTAAAGACTGCCTGCAGGCCCGCGCGTCCTGTTTCCACTATCTGACGGCCCACAAGATTGTCCCCTCTTCGGAGGAAGTGAATGACTGGGCGATGGATGCGCAGGTCTTCTGCCATTGGGCCCCCTATCTCACAGGCTCCGCCATCCCTGTCCCGCTCTTCAACCTGGTCTATCATGACTGCGTGATGATCCCCTGGAAGATGGGCAGTGACGATTGGGGAATTCCCAAAGGGACCTCAGGGTTTCTGCACTGTCTGCTCAACGGGGGCATGGGCTACATGAGCGAATCCCTCGAGGGGGAAGCGCTTGCGGAAAACATCCGGCAGTACCGTGTCATCCGCGAGCTCGCCCACCACGTGGCCATGGAAAAAATGGTCTCACATGCCTTCCTCTGTCCGGACCGCACCAGACAGGAAACTGTATTCTCAGACGGTACCCGTGTAACGGTCAACTTTGCCGACAGCACCTATCAGATCAGATACCCGGAGGACCCATGATATGACCCGACTTTATGCCTCCCACTGGGAAATGCCCGCTTCGGACCTTGGCCCCGTCAACCCCCTTCCGGACCTTGACCATATAGGGGACGCACATGCCGCTATTGTCATCGACGAGGAAACCGTGACCCCGGAGGAAGCCCGTTACATGGGGTACGCAAGGATCCATTCCATTCTTCCCTACACTCTGCAGGATGGGTACAACAGGGAGAAGAAGCCAAAAGCCTTCGAAACGCTGGTCCTGGAGAATGATCACATCCGCGCCACCTTCCTGCCTTCCCTCGGCGGCAGGCTCTGGTCCCTGTTTGACAAAGACAGGGAAAAAGAACTCCTGCACACCAATCCGGTCTTTCAGCCGGCTAACCTTGCCCTGCGCAACGCCTGGTTCTCCGGGGGCATTGAGTGGAACTGCGGCATCATTGGACACACGCCGTTCACCTGTTCAGATATGGCCTGTGAATCCTTTACCCTTGCAGATGGCACACCAGTGCTCCGCATGTACCAGTATGAGCGGGTCCGGCGCCTCGTCTACCGGCTTGAAGCCTTTTTGCCCGAGGATGCCCATCAGCTTTATATCCGTGTCGTGATCCATAACCCTCTTCCTGAGGACACGGTTGTTTACTGGTGGAGCAACATGGCTGTCAATGAGGGCAGGGACGTACGGGTCATCGTTCCCGCAAGTAAAGCTTTCCGCTATGGCTATGGCGGCAAACTCAGCAAAGTCCCTATTCCCTATATGCGCGCAGAAGCTGACAAACTCAAGGGCCAGGCCGCAGAGCTCGCCCGCAGAAACGGCGGCTATCTCGACTGGGATGTATCCCACAGCACCTGTCTTCCTCAATCCATGGACTTCTTCTTTGACCTGCCCGATGGCGTCCGTCCTTTCCTTTGCGCCCTCGATAAAGAAGGGTACGGCGTGTGCCAGACCTCCACACATGAGCTGCGCGGCCGCAAGCTCTTTGTCTGGGGCATGGGCACCGGCGGCCGGCACTGGCAGAGCTTCCTTTCCAGGGAAGGCAGTGCCTATATTGAACTGCAGTCAGGCCTTGCCCGTACCCAGCTTGAGCACCTGCCCATGCCCGGAAACGCCACAGTCTCCTGGCTCGAAGCCTATGGCCCTCTTCAGGCGGACCCCGGGATCATCCACGGGAAAGATTATGAAGCAGCCGTTGCCCATGCGGAAAACTGCCTGAGCACAGCCCTTCCCGCTGAAAAGCTCGAAGCCTGTCATGAAATGCTCAAAGCCTGTGACGCTGTATCCACACAGGTCCTTCACAAAGCTCCAGGCTTTCTTGCCCTCCAGTCCGATGCCCTCTCCGGTTTTGATGCCGGTTTTCCCTTTCTCAGAGAAGCCATCGCCGAGGACGAGGAGGTCCGGCCATGGCGCACGCTTTTCCAGGAAGGCTCCCTCCCCTGCCCCGATCCCCTTGAACCGCCTGTGAGCTATGAGACAGGGGCTTTCTGGGAAAGCAGGCTCCGGCAGGCTGTGGCGCAAGGCACGGCCGATCATTGGTACGGCCACTATCTCCTTGCCGTTATGGCCCATGCCCGCTCAGACACACAGACGGCACGCTCCGCTTACCTGGCTTCACTTGCGGGAGCCAAAAACCCCTGGGCCATCCGCGGCCTGGCCCTGCTTGATAAAAAAGAAGGCAAACTGAAAGAATCCTGGCAGCTCCTTCTTGAAGCTGTTTCCAAGGCCCCCATCCGTCCCCTCGCCGTAGAAGCCATGCGCACCATGATGGAGGACGGCGCTTATGGAGAAATGCTCCGTCTTTATGAAAATCTGCCTGAGTCCCTTGAAAGAGACGGCCGTCTCCGGGTATACTGTGCTGCAGCCCATCTTCGTCTGGGCAATCCTGCTCGGGCCGCTTCACTGCTTGGCGATGATCTCGTACTTGCGGATGTCCGCGAGGGTGAGACATGGCTTACGGACCTTTGGTTCGAGCTTCAGGCTGTTGTGCACGCCGGCTCGTGTACCCCTGAATCGCTTGCATGGGCCAGGGCACACGTCTCTCCGCCATCTCATCTTGACTTCCGCATGCTCTGACCTTTCCCCCGGATCGTTATCCGAAATCAAAGAAATCGAGGTTTTGTTTATGGATCGTCCCATTACTGTTGCTGTCGCCGGCTGCGGCTCCCGCGGCCAGGATACCTACTCCAGGATCCTGATGGACATGCCGGAAAAAGCAAGGATCGTCGCCTGTGCCGATATTGACCCTGAAAAGCTTGAAGGCATGCGCAGGCTCACCGGTGTCCCGGAAAATGCCTGCTATGCCTCTGCGGAAGAAATGCTTGCCCAGCCCAGGCTCGCAGATGTCATGCTGATCTGTACGCCTGACCGCTGCCACTATGCTGAGGCCAAAGAAGCCCTTCTCAAGGATTATGACCTTCTCCTGGAAAAACCCATTGCACCTTATGCTGATCAGTGCAAAGAGCTCTCCGACCTGGCAACTTCCCGCGGTCGGAAAGTCGCTGTGTGCCATGTGCTGCGCTATACACCGTTTTATCAGAAAATCAAGCAGCTTCTGGACGCAGGCACCATTGGCCGTGTCGTCAATATACAGGCTATGGAACAGGTCTGCTACTGGCACCAGGCGCACAGCTTTGTGCGCGGCAACTGGCGCAACAGCGATCTGTCCTCCTGCATGATCCTGCAGAAATGCTGCCATGACATGGATATCCTTCTGTGGCTCACCGGCAAGCACTGCCGCTACGTCTCCTCCTTCGGTTCGCTTTCCCTCTTCAGGCCTGATCAGGCTCCCGAAGGCGCTGCTGAGCGCTGTGTGGACTGCCACGTGGACTGCCCGTACAACGCCGTGAAATACTATCTGGACGAGTTCCACAGGACCGGTGATGAATGGCCGCAGAACGTGGTGGCCTTTGAACCCACCGAGGAAAAGCTCCTCACCGCTCTCCGGGAAGGGCCCTACGGCCGGTGCGTGTACCACTGTGACAACAACGTTGTGGACCATCAGGTGGTCAACCTTGAACTTGAAGACGGCGCTACTGTCAACTTTACCATGACCGCCTTTACCGCCCACGGCGGACGGACACTCAGAGTCGGCGGGACAATGGGTGAGCTTTACTGTGATATGAAGCAGAACGTGATCCGCGTCATGCGGTATGGACAGGAAGATGAAGTGATCGACGTCCGCAAGCTCGCCGATGATTTTTCCGGCCACGGCGGCGGTGACGTCCGTCTCGTCCATGAATTTATTGATCTTGTGCGCGGTGAAACCGAGATGAGCCCCACCCTCACCGCCATAGACCGGTCCGTAGAGAGCCATCTGGTTGCCCTGGGTGCCGAGGAATCCCGTCTGTCCCACGGAAAGCCTGTTATGGTCACAGCATAACATTTCAAAGATAACCAAAAAGGCTGCAGAGCCCTGATGCTTATCAGGCGATTTGCAGCCTTTTTCTTTTATTGGGAAAACTGTCTGCCCGGTTCTCCGGGGCAGGAATCACTCCGGAAGATTGATGGAATTGAAGCGGATGATCTTGCTGTACTGTCCTGACTGAGCGGCAAGATCAGGGTCCAGCCTGTACAGAAGTTCATAGAGGTTCTTCGCATAGGTTTTTGTCATATAGAACATAAGGCTGAACCTGTCAAGTACATCGGCGTCAATATTCCCGTTTCTGATCTCATCCAAGCATGTACTGTAGTGGGCGGAAATCTGATTATACAGCCCGCATTCCATCGCATACTGATTCACGCCTTTGACATCTGAGAAGAAATCTGTGTATTTGTCTGCTGTTTTCGCTGCAAAAGTAACAAGTCTGAATACATAAGCCGCTTCAAGTGAAACACTCTCGACAACCTTCTCAATGGCTTTTTCAACTTTTCCCGCAGCATACTTTGAAGCCTCTGCAATCATCTCTTCGATATTGACCCCCACGGTGCCTTTAAACTCATCCAGCAGCTGGTCCACTGCCACACCGAAGTTGTATAGCTCATCATGGCTCTGTATATCATACTCTGTCTTTAATGCACTCAGCGTACGGTACCCTTCTAAATAGTATGTCAGGATTGAGCCAACTGCGTCAGCATACTGTTTCTGTTTCAGTTTTTCTGAAGCGGAATCAATTTTTTCAATCCCTTCGAGCATCACCCCAAGTTCACGGGTGAACTGGTCAAGGTCTTCATCAAGGGACTCACACAGATCCGAGACAAAACCATAATTTATTTTTCCGTACTCCAGAATGGATTCTGTCACGCTTTCCACGAGGGTCTTGTCTTTTTCAAGCAGCTGAGCAGGATGGTACGCGCTTTTATTCTGAATATAGTGAATGATGGAATTCTTGTAGGCCTTTATCATTTCATTATCGTTCCTGACATACGTTCCATTCACGTAACGATTGTACTCATAATCCAGAAAATCATGGATGGTGTTTTCGAGTGTCTCTCCTCCATGGACGGTGTAAACATACAAATACTCTTTTGCTTTATAATCCGGGTCCGACGTATGTTTCTTATGATATTCGTAAAAATAATCAAAGCCTAATATCATCTTTGCATTGCTGCTGTTGGCAAATTCAACAAGAGCATCAATATCGGACGGCTGGTAGCTGCCATAGTCCCCAAGCAAAAAGCTGGAGGCAGACAACGTACGGCTCTCTCCATTGGCCGTGAGGCCCAGAGTGAAACAGTAAGTGCCATCCGCAAGTACTGCCATATTCATTCCAGCGCTGCCAATGGAAAATGTCTTCTGGTCCGGTGCTGCTGTGTACAGCAGGTCCGTTGCGGAACCGTCTTCTTTCGTGACAGAGAGTGTAACCTCTGCTATGGGATAGTTGGCTGTAATGGTCCCTGACAAAGGCGTGTTCGTGCTGCGGTTCACGTAGCCCGAAGGGGCTGTAAAGCTTGCCATGCTGACACGGAGCGGTGGCGGCACAACCTTAAACATCTGGTCCATATATATCTCAGAGCTTTTGGAAGTGGATGCCTGAAGCGTAAAATGATAGGTTCCAAGCGGGAGCTCCGAGAAAGAGAAGGGATCATTGAAATTTCCGGACAGACTGAATTGATTGGTGCTTGGCGATACTGTATTTGTCCCAAGGACCTGCGACCTGTCTTCATTATAAAGAGAGGCTGTGACTTCCGTGACCGGAACGCTGGCATAGATTGATCCTGCCAGGTAAAAGGGGTCCCCATGATAGAGCTGCCTGAACGGCAGGTTGGTTTTTACAGGGGTCAGGTAATAATACAGCAAGTCATTGTCTTTAGCATACTTCAGGGCAGCTGAGCCATATTCGCACCATATTTCAAACGTCTCCGAGCAGGATGCAAAAGCATCCCGGCCTATACTGCTCACGGAAGAGGGAACATAGATTTGGGGAAGGCCTTTGCAGAAACTGAAGGCCTTTTCCCCTATCTTCACCAGGGAATCGGGAAGTGTGATGTGGTCCAGACTGTCCACCCCATAAAAAGCGTTGTTCAGAATCTCTGTCAATCCTTCCGGGATGGTGATGGACGTGAGCATCGGACACTCGACGAAGGGTGAATGGTGCACATCTCCGTATGTACCGTAATTGCCATACCGTTCCCGTCTTGTCCAGTTCAATGGATAATTGGCTGAACTCAGTTTTTCACAGCCGCGGAAAACCGAACTGTCCATCCGTGTGATGCTGTCAGGAAGATGGATAGCCGGGAGTGCAGTACAATTCATGAACGCACCGCCATAGATCTCCTCCAGCCCTTCCTGAAGGGATACAGATGTCAGTCCTGTACAGGATTCAAAGGCTTCCTCACGGATCGTGCGCACAGACGCCGGAACCTCCACTTTTGTCAGGCTGATGCACCATCCGAACATATCTGCGCTGATTTCTTCAAGGGTGGACGGCAAGCTGATATTCTGCAGATTGACCATGCCATAGAACGCATGGTCAGGAACCTTGGTTACACCTTCCGGTATGATAAAGGATGTGATCAGCGGGCACTCAGCAAACGGTGTGTGTTGGACATCGTCGCATAAACCGTAATTGCCATGCCGGACCCTCGTCGTCCAGTTCACAGGATAATTGACTGAACTCAGTTTTTCACAGTTCCGGAATACTGAGCTGTCCAGCCGTGTGATGCTGTCAGGAAGGTGGATGGCTGGGAGCGCGGTACAATTCATGAACGCACCGCCGTAGATCTCCTCCAGCCCTTCCTGAAGGGATACGGATGTCAGTCCTGTACAGAATTCAAAGGCTTCCTCACGGATCGTGCGCACAGACGCCGGGATTTCCACCTCTGTAAGGCTGATGCACCATCCGAACATATCTGCGCTGATTTCTTCAAGGGTGGACGGCATGCTGACATTCTGCAGACTGGTCATGCCATAGAACGCATTGTTAGGGACCTTGGTTACACCCTCCGGTATGGTAAAGGATGTGATCAGTGGGCACTCGACGAAGGGTGAATGGTGCACATCTCCATTTGTAACGTAATTGCCACACCGTTCCCGTATTGTCCAGTTTAAAGGATAATTGACGGAACTCAGTTTTTCGCATCCGCGGAACACCGAGCTGTCAAGCCGTGTGATGCTGTCAGGAAGGTGAATAGCCGGGAGCTCGGTACAATTCATGAACACGCCGCCGTGGATCTCCTCCAGGCCTTCCTGAAGGGAAACGGAGGTCAGTCCCGTACAGGATTTAAAGGCTTCCTCACGGACCACGCGCACAGATGCAGGGATTTCCAGCCTTGTCAGGCCGGTACAGTTCTCGAATGCATTGATCCCGATTTCTTCAAGGGTCTCCGGAAAATGGACAGATTCAAGGTCTGTCAGATCGTAAAAGGCATGATGCGGAATGCTTGTCACACCTTCCGGCACGTCAAAGGAAGTGAGGAGCGGGCATCCGGCAAATGGGGAGTGCAGAATAGAATTGTTATGGTATGAAGTATAGTTGCCGCACCGTTCAAGCGTTTTCCAGCTTACAGGATAATTGACAGAGCTCAGCTTCTTGCAGTCGCGGAATACCGAGCTGTCCAGTCGTATGATACTGTCCGGCAAATGGATAGAGGCAAGCGAGGAGCACTCCAGGAAAGCTCCTGCAAAGAGATTCTCAAGCCCTTCCGGAAGACTGACTTCAGTAAGAAGCGGACATTGGCTGAATGCAAAGCTGCCTATGGTCTTCACGCCTGCAGGCAAAGAGACAGAACGGAGATGAGGTAAGCCGCTGAAAGCGGAATCCCCAACTGAAGCAAGTCCGTCCCAGCCTTCAAAATAGGTCATGGCCGTGCAGTTTGTAAACGTTTTATTCCCCAGGTTTTTCAGGCTCGCGCCCGCCCGGACCCACAAAAGAGATGAACACCCTTCAAAGACGCCATTGCCCATGCTTTCGATCGTATCAGCAAAAATGACACTGACAAGTCCAGTCTGGTTTTTAAATGCGCCATCTGTCACTCTCTGCACAATATGCCCTGAGGGGGCCTGTGACGGAAGAATAATAGAAGTATCACTGCCCGTGTATCCGGTCAGTTCACAGTATGTCCCATTGAGCACATGATACGTAAAATCTTCTGCCGGTGTCGCCCCATGCTGCGTCACAGAGACTGCACTGCTTGTGTAAGATACAGGTTCCCCGTTTTCATCAGTCACTTTGAGACGGACCGTATACTCCGCGGGTTCAGCGGCTGCCCATGTATATGTTTCTGTGACAGTACTTTCCTCATGGACAAGCGTCGCTCCTGAAAAAACAGACCAGTCATAGCTTCCCCCGCCTTTGCCGCCATGTACGTCAGCTGTCCATTGTATGATTTCACCTGTCAGCACAGATGGTGCTGAAACCGACATGCCCCGGATCACAAGAGGATCGTACACATGGACTTCTCCTCCTGTGGACATCACTAATGTGTCTTCTGCATCGCGGACCTGTACAGTAACGGTACAGGTGCCTTCCATATATGTTTCGTAAGAGAATGTGCTGTCTTCCCTGAAAGCGCGTCCATCATCCTCTTCCCCATCAATGAAGACGTCAAAACGGTAGCTCAGGGGCTTGACTCCGCCGGAAGCCTGCACGGTCCATACAATGTTTTCTCCTGTAGGCACCCACAGCGTCTGTGCAGTGATCTCATCGACAGACAACGCCTTTGTGGCAACGGTAACCGGTCCGCTCTCCAGCACAGATACAGCTCCCGTGCTGTCCGTGACGGAAACTTTCGCCGTCATTGTGCCGGCTCTCTCCGGGATATAGCTGCACGTGTTTTCTGTACAGTCTTCGAAAACGGCAACAGATGTCCCGTCCATAAAGATTTCAAACGAATACAGATAGGGTTCAAGACCCGCTTCTGCCATGGCGGTCCAGATAACAGGCGATTCTGTTTCAGCCGTTTGGGAAGAAGGTGTCAGAGCAACAGTGCTCACAGGCCGGAGGGATACAGAAACCGGGCAGGATAAAACGGGGGTTTCTGTAAGGGACGCATCCCTGATCTGGACTTCAAGAACGTACTCCCCTGCACTTTCAAAAGTAAAACTGAAGGAGTCTTCATCTGACCAGTCCTGTTCTCCGGCAGGCACATCTCCCTTCCGGAGCCTGAAAGCATACTGATAAGGCGGTGTCCCCCCGCTTCCCTGTACTGTCCAGACACCCGTCTGTGTTGTACACACCTCTTCCGGTTCACTTTGTACGCTGTCTATGGCCAGTCCCCGGGCTGATACTGTGATTTCTGAGCTCCAGACCTGTACCGTTTCTCCCTCATCATCCTTTGCATGAACAAGGACGGAGTAGGTTCCGGCTTCAGTAAACGTAAATGAGTACGTCTCATCTGCACTGTACGCACGTGAATCCACTCTCTCACCCTCACGGTAGAGCTGGAAACGGTAGCGGTACGGGGCCATGCCGTAAACAGCCTGAGCTGTCCAGCATACTGATTCCTGCAGCAATACGGAATCCGTATTGCTGGATACTGACACGCGGAAAGAATGGTCATCAATATAATGGTGGTCAACGGCCCACCTGTAAGCATATGTGTCTTCCGTGGCAGTAACCAGGAGAGGATCTGCATTTTCAAACACGGAATCAGCGATATATGTAAGGGACTCAGGAAGGTTGATCTCTTTGACGCTGCTTTCAGCAAAGGCCCTTCCGCCGATCTTCAGGAGCCCCTCTGGCAGGACGACACGCTCAATGGCCTGGTTTCCCATGAATGCCTCTTCTTCGATCTCCTTAAGACCCGCCGGTAAAACAAAAGTGTCAGCACCGGCATAGCCAAGTGCAGAAACCGACATGACCAGAATGAAGCAGATAATAAGCAGGCTGCAGAACTTACGCATAGGGTGCCTCCGTTTCGTTTTTGGGTCCACTCCGGCGGGGCTGATCTTACCCTTCAGCATATGACTCACCGGGATGGATGCGCACAAGAAGGTTCATAGGAACCCAGGCAATGGTATTTTTCCAGATAATCTTCCCCCAGACACCAAAGCTGACATGCAGCCCCTGATAGCCGGGTGCCGACAGGACATAGAGCAGTGTGCCGTTGGGGACTGTCCCCAGTTCCTTTGCCCCATCATAAGTCGCATAGGGGGTGTCATTCACATTGACGCAGATATCCAGCCAGTTGGCAACCACATACCAGCCCGCATTGGGGCCTGTGTGTTCTTCGAGCACTTTTGCACTGGGCAGGGCAGAGTGTGCCAGTGCATTCATCCATTTCAGAAGATCCGTGCTGTCTGTCCCGGACCGGGCAGGCTCCTTTTCAGCCTGCTGATTGGCCCGTACAGCACGAAGGAAGCTGAAGCCATTTTCTTTCATACGGGGCGTGGCTTCGAGTGTTGCTTTCCAAAAGATTTCAGGGTCACAGTAGCGGCACGACCGCAATCTTGCAAGTGCCGGCGATGTGAGCATCTGATCACCGTAAACCGCATGGAAGGCCAATAAGGCGAACCGGAGCAGGGCATGCATATAAAGCTTCTTCATGTTCACCATATCTTCTTTTTCCACCACAGGGCGCAATCCCCTGAAGAAATCCGACAGTGCCATGAATTCCAGATCCATTCCACTCCGGCAGACCCGGTCCTCCAGATCGCTCAGCGCCTGATGGATCGTCAGAGGATTCATGTTTTCATCCATCACCGTAGACAGCCAGACAGTGATATGCAAAAGACTGCCCGGGTCCAGGTTCTCTTCCATGGCTTTATACAGTGCACTGGGCATGGAATGGGACACGGTGCGGTTCATCAGATTGCTCAGTGCCCGGGACCGTCCATTTCCTGTATAAAAATAGCGTATCAGCACAGGTTCCGGAATGCCTTCTGAAAAGAAGCACCACCAGAATTCTGATTGAGTCACATGAAAGCTCTTATTCAGGAATGGAACCGGAGCTGAAGGAGTGCCAACGCCTGTGCACAGAAACCGGTACAGAACCCGGGCTGTGAGGAGCTGTTCCTGCATGCTCAGAAACCTCCTTTTGTTCAACGTCATGAACCAGTGCTTCACTGCCGTCCATCCCCGTTTCCTGCAGTCTCATGTCTTTCTGAAAGCCTTCCACTGCCCTGTACAGCGGCATATCACTGATTCTTCTGAACAGATTCATAGCGATTATAACAAAGACCCGGTCAACTTTCTTGCCAGTTTCCTCGCGATTCTGCCAGTTTTGCATGATTTGCTGAAAGACGCTTTGTCTATTCCCCGAATGTCCTTTGCTGTGGTCCCGGCAGTGTCCCATCCGGCCACCGCCCATGGACCGCTTCTGCACGTTCCTGTGTACCTGCCCATACAAAAAGGTGTATGGCGGACCATACACCTTTTTGTATCCCATAAGAGTCATATTTCTTTCTTTTCTTCTTCCATTCTGGCCACTCGGGACTCAATTTCAGCAAATTTGCGCGCAATAATATCAGGAACATCACGCTGGTTGAGGTCGTCGCTGGGATGGACGCGGTCGCCATTGACCGAGACAATGCGGGAGGGCACGCCCGCTGCCGTGACATTGTCTGGAAGGTGGTTAAGCACCACAGAACCTGCCGCAATGCGGACATTGTTCCCGATCTGGACCGGTCCGAGAACCGAAGCTCCGGCACCGATGAGCACATTGTTGCCTATGGTGGGATGCCTCTTCCCTGTGTCTTTCCCCGTGCCTCCCAGAGTCACCTGATGATAAATGGTACAGTTGTCACCGATTTCAGTTGTTTCGCCAATGACAATGCCCATGCCGTGGTCAATAAACAATCCATTCCCAATTGTGGCACCCGGATGGATCTCAATGCCGGTTTTCTTTCTTCCCCGCTGGCTGATATAGCGTGCAAGGAAAAAACGCTTATGCCGGTAAAGCCAGTTGGCTATGCGATGATTCACAAGGATACGGAACCCCGGATAAAGGAGGACCACCTCCACGAGTGACCTCGCGGCAGGGTCCTTGTTCAAAATGTTTCGGGCATCCGAAAGCAGACTCATTTTCCGACCTCCCCGGTCATGTGTAAAGCGGTGTGGAAAGGTAGCGCTCACCGCTGTCCGGGAAGAGCACAACCAGCGTTTTGCCATAATTTTCCTTGCGCTGGCCCAATTTCACAGCCGCCGCAAGCGCCGCACCGGCCGATATGCCAACCAGAAGGCCTTCTTCATGTGCCACGAGCCTGGCACAGGTGTAGGCATCCTCATCCGTAACCGGCACCACTTCATCATAGATGCCCGTGTCCAGGGCTTCAGGGACAAATCCCGCCCCGATCCCCTGAATTCCGTGTACTCCCTTCTCCTTGCCCGAAAGAACAGCAGATGAGGCAGGCTCCACGGCGATCACCTGAAGTGCAGGATGTTTTTCCTTAAGGTACCTGCCTGTACCGGAAATGGTCCCTCCTGTGCCGACTCCGGCAACAAAGAAATCCAGTTTCCCTTCCGTGTCCTTTTCAATCTCCGGGCCTGTAGTCAGATAGTGCGCCATGGGATTGTCCGGATTGACGAACTGTCCGGGAATGAACGAGTCCGGTATCGACCCCGCCAGCTCTTCCGCCTTCCGGATCGCTCCGCTCATCCCTTCCTTTCCCGGTGTCAGGACGAGTTCTGCGCCATATGCGCTCATAATCTTCTGTCTCTCAATGGACATCGAATCCGGCATAACGATGAAGACCCGGTAGCCACGCGCCGCTCCTATGGCGCACAGTCCGATCCCCGTATTGCCCGAGGTCGGCTCAATGATCACAGAGCCCTTGCGCAGCCTGCCCTTTTTTTCTGCTTCATCTATCATGTTCCTGGCTACGCGGTCCTTGACGCTTCCGCCGGGATTCCGGCTCTCAATCTTGGCCAGGATCTGTACAGACAGCCCCAGCTTTTCCCTGACCCTGCGCAGTTCCAGCAGCGGGGTGCCACCTATCATGTCTTCCATTGATGCATACAGCAAAGCGATCACCATCCTCCCAATTTCCGTCTTATAGTAGCAAGTCTTCTCATTCTTGGCAAGGCAGACTTTACACCTCTGTGTACTCCGCGCCATTTTCAGACTTCCTTCCTGCCCATCCCCACCTCCGCCCGCACCTGTACCTCTCCATTTTTTGTATAGCCTTCTGATTCCTGTAACAAAATTGTTACAGGATGAGTCCTCTGTTTATGGCTTGATTGTTAATTTTTTCACAAAGCTGCCATTTGGCCGTTTCTACCAATTGACTTGCTATTTTTGCTGTGCTATACTCCGCCGCGTGGAGCAATCTGACTGCCCCATGGAAAGAGGTTAATTCAAATGGCGAATATTGATCTGTCCAGGTATGGCATTAACGGTGCCAAGGAAATCATTTACAATCCTTCCTATGAAGATCTGTTCCGTGATGAAATGGATCCCGCTCTGGAAGGCTTTGACAAGGGCCAGCTCACTGAACTGGGTGCTGTCAATGTCATGACCGGCATCTACACAGGCCGTTCTCCTAAGGATAAGTACATTGTTGTCGACGAGAACTCCAAGGACACCGTATGGTGGACAACCGAT
>CAMNGW010000034.1 GCA_946538615.1 uncultured Clostridia bacterium | reverse complement strand
GCAAAATGGCTTCCGCCTACATTGCCGGCATGCAGGACGAACACAATTATGACGGTTCGCCCATCGCGCCCGGTGGGCGGGGCGACAGGATCCGCACCGGCGCCGTGCTGAAGCATTTTTATGCCAACAACCAGGAGTACCGGCGCGGCTACGACAGCTTTGAGATCAGTGACAAGGTCAAATACGACTATGAACTTGAGCCCTACCGCTACTGCGCCCTGGAAGGGCACGCAGAAGGCGTCATGACCTCCTACAATGAAATCAACCACCTGCCCGCCATGCTCAACCACGAGGTCCGTGACATCCTCAAGAACAAATGGGGCATACGCTACGCCATGACCGACGGCGGCGATTTTCTGCAGACGGTAAACTTCCACCATTATTTCCGGACCCATGCGGAAACCTTCGCCGAAGGCGTCAAGGCAGGCGTGGATGCCATGCTGGATTCCCCTGAGGAAGTGGCCAAAGCGGCACGCGAGGCCTTTGCACGCGGTCTCATCTCCCAGGAAGAGATTGATGAGTCAGTGACCCGCACCATCTGTGAACTGATCCGTCAGGGCACTTTTGACCCTTATGACCCCTATGCCGGGCTGGATATGGCAGACGTGGGGACAGACGAAGCGAAACGGATCTCCCTGCAGATGAGCACAGCGTCCAATATCCTGCTCAAAAACGAGGACGGCTTCCTGCCCCTGAGCAAGGATGATGACATCGCCATCATCGGGCACATTGCCGACAGCTGGTACATGGACTGGTACGGCGGCAAGCCCCTGTACACCGTGACCCTCAGAGCGGGCCTTGAAAAGAAGGCGCACCGGCCCCTCCCCTATGACAGCGGCCTGAACCTTGTCCGCTTCAGGATCGGGAACAGGTATGTGGGGAGCAGCCGTCCTGCACACGTTGCCCCCAGTCTGATGGAGCCGGAGGACGCGGAGCTTGTTCTGACGGACCGGGCGGAGGATGCCGTGGTCTTTGAACAGATCAGCTGGGGCTGCGGGAGCCATTTCCTGTACGCACCCGCCTTCAGAAAATACCTGAAGGCAGGGCCCGACGGGAAGATCAGCCTCTCCTCCGACAAGCCCTTCTCCTGGCACATTTTCGAAAATTTCACCATCGCCCCGGCGGATGCGGTCCGCCTGCCCAATCCCAAAAATGCGAACTGTGTCGAACTGGACAGGTACTGGGAGGACGAGGAAGGGGACATCAGGATCTTCTGCTTCGGGAACCGCAATGTCTATGTGGAAGAAGGGAAGCTGAGGACCGATCCCCTCAAGCGGATCAAAGCTGACAGCAACACCAAGGAAGGCGCCAATGAGGCCAGCGCCTGGGCAGGCTCCCGGAAGGAGGCGGTGAAGCTGACCGTGGAAATTGTCTCCAGCGGGATCCAGCGCGCCGCAGCCCTTGCCCGGAAGGCAAAAAAAGTCATTGTGGCCGTCGGCTGCAACCCGGTTGTGAATGCCAAGGAAGAGATCGACAGGAGCACCATTGCCATGATCCCTGTGCAGGAAAAGCTGACGGAGGCTGTATATGAAGCCAATCCCGACACAGCGGTTGTCCTGATCACAAACTATCCCTATGCCATAGGCTGGATGCAGGACCACGTGAAGGCCATTTTGACCAACGCCACAGGGTCCCAGGACCTCGGAAACGGCCTGGCCTCCGCCATCTTCGGGGAATCCAGCCCGGCGGGCCGTACGCCCATGACCTGGTACAAGAGCGATGAGGACCTCCCGCCTATGGATGACTATGACGTTGTGCATCACCCCAGGACCTACCGGTACTTTGACAGGCCTGTTCTGTACCCTTTCGGGTACGGTCTTTCCTACACAGCCTTCAGCTACAGCAACCTCCGCGCTGTGCGTGACCGGGTCTTGAAGGTTTCCGTGGATGTATGCAATACAGGCCGCGTGACGGGCGATGAGGTCGTGCAGCTCTATATCCGCCGCCTCTCCCCTTCCGCCACCGTGCACCCGCTCCGCCGTCTCATAGGCTTTGAGCGTCTGCATGACCTTAAGCCCGGCGACTGCCGCACCGCCGAATTCACCGTCCTTGACTCCGACCTTGAGATCTATATGGAAAGCGAAGGGAAAAAGATCGTGGATCCAGGGGATTACCAGCTCTACGCCGGCTCCTCCTGTCTGGATGAAAAAGTGTCTGTCATGATCAGACTCTAAGGCGCGCCCCGCACTGGAACCAAAAACCTCCTTGTTTTTCAGCAAGGAGGTTTTCAAAAGCCTGTCTGGCACAGGGCGGCGCTCAGCCCGCATCCGGGTCAGCGGCATGATCTGCCTGTCCGCCATTTTTCAGCAGGTCCAGCTGATAGATCATCATCTCAGCCCAACTGTACTGCCGCATGAATTCAGAATGGTAGCTGTTGACGGCCACCGGGTCCATATCCAGAAAATGGTAATAATCACAATCGATCTTATCCGGGTTGACAGCATAGGAGTCCCGGGTATGGATCACAGCCGAATCCAGCCCATACGGGTAAAGAGCTTTCCTCAGGGCAGCATAATACGTCCTCAGGTACATCTTTTTCCGGCTGATGTTGGAATCGTCTTCCCACAGCGCGTTGCACAGCTCCCCCGTGGACACGCCCGCACCGCGCTGGGCGATCAGGTAAGCAAGGAGTTCCTTGGATCCGCTTCGCTGGAAATGGACCTTCTCATCGCCCGCAAACACTTCAAAGTTGCCAAAGCACTGTGCACGCAAGATGCTGTCCTTTTCCTGTGCATGGACAGGGAAACGCAGGCTGAGGAGAGATTCCTGCACATCCTTGGCGCTTACCGGTTTGAGCAGGAAATCACTGGCATGGATCTTCCAGGCACTGACAGCGTACTCCTGGCGGTGGGTAATAAGAATCAGGTTCGTCCTGGGGAAAATCTTCCGGATCGCCTCCCCCAGGCCCAGACCGCTGCCGCCGGAGATGTCCAGGTCCAGAAACACAATCTCTATCCGGTCCTGCCGTACCATAGCAAGGGCCTCTTTCTCCTGTGAGGTGACCCGGATATCCGCCTGATCGCCGAAAACCTTCCGGATCCCCCTGCTGAGGCTCTGCATGATCTCAGCCTCTTCCTGGATAATCAGAACATGAAGCATAGGCTCACCCCTTCCCGAATCAGCAGACCGTATGCCCGCGGTTTATCCTGCTGAACATTCCTTTTTCCGGTTCATCTGCCTGTCCCGTCTTCAATGATCCTTGGCAGATTGTACCCTCTGGCAAGAAACGTGTCAATAACGTATCAAAGATTTTTATCTTCACCGTCCCGCCCGGTACATAAAAAGGACAGGCCCGCACAGGCCTGCCCGTCATTTTTCCCTTCAGGATCAATCCGCGATGCGTCTGACTTCCGTATAGCAGAGTATAAAAGGGGCCACTCCCTTGGCGTCATTTTTCACCACAGGTTCGGAAATATAATATGCGTAGGTCCCGTCCCTGCGCCGGTTGTCCTCCGGTCCAAGGCCTGCCACCAGGCAGATGCCTTCCAGGTTCATCTCATCACCCTGGAAGCTCATGTACTTGTTCATGATCCCATCGAATGTTTTCTTGCCCGCCTGTGCAAACGACGCAGGAAGCACAGACAGCCGGGCGCCCTTGAGCATGGCATAGGCGATCATAGCGCTTCCGCTGCTCTCCAGATAATTGCCTGCCTCGCCGCCCTTGTCCACAACCTGCCAGTACATGCCGCTCTCCGCGTCAGAAAATTTCAGGAGGTCCTCCATCAGCTGCACATAGACACCGCAGATTTCTTCCCGTTCCCTGCCCTGCGGGAGGATCTCCGCAAGGTCGGCAAGCGCCACGGAGAACCAGCCGATGGCCCGGAGCCAGAAGGAGGAAGAGAGCCCGGTCTGCGGGTCGCACCAGAAAGCTTTCCTGCTCGCGTCATAGCCGTGGTAATACAGGCCCGTTTTCCCGTCCCGCATATGTCCGGCGACCACCCGGATCTGATGGGCAATATCCGTGAAATCGCAGGTGCCAAACGTTTTCTCATACAGCGCGCAGAAGGGCTGGGCCATATAGATCCCGTCCAGCCAGACCTGATTGGGGTAAATGGCCTTGTGCCAGAAAGACCCCTCTTCCGTCCGGGGCTGTGCCTTCAGGGCCTGTGCAAGGACATGGGCCGCTTTCCTGTACTTTTCCTTGTGGGTCTTATGGTAAAGGTCGAACAGGACGCGCCCTTCATTGATGTCGTCAAGGGTGTGCTTCTCCGGGTGATAGGTGCGGATGCTTCCGTCCTCTTCCACAAAAGCGTCGATAAAGGATTCTGCGAAAGCACCATAGCGCGAATCGCCCGTGATCTCAGAGAGGGAGAGAAGGGCCGTCATCATGCAGCCGTCAATGTAGTTCCAGTCTGCCGGTTTCCCCTGACGGATCTTTTCAATGTTCCAGGCGGTGTGCTGAGGGTCGGACCGTTCAATCAGGCTAAGGACATAGCGGTCAATCTGCTCATAGGACATGTTGCAGCCTCCTTTTTCTTTTTCCATGTCTATCTTACGCTTCATGCCCTGCCTTGTCAAAGCCCCTTTGCCTTGACCCCCGGCTGTCCAAAATGGTACAATGGCTGCAGAAGAAAAACGTTTCATACAAAAGGAGGCCCCATGGGATGCTGAAAGATTATGAACCCGAGAAAACACTCGACAAAAGTGAAATGGCAGAAGAAATCAAGGCGCTGCGCGAAAAACTGCTCGGACAGCAGCAGCTGATCCGGGATGCAAAAATACCGATCCTGGTCCTTGTCGAAGGATGGGCCGCTGCGGGCAAGGGCAGTCTGATCAAGGAACTGATCAGCGAAATTGACCCGCGTTTTTATCATGTTGCGTCCCCGTCTGTGATTCCCGAGGATGAAATGCGCTATCCTTTCCTGTACCCTTATGCCACAGCGATCCCCGAGAACGGGAAAATCACCTTTCTCGATTCCGGCTGGATGGAGGCCTGCGTGCGCAAGCTCCTGAAGCGGGAAATCACCCATACCGAATATAACCACAGGGTCCGTCAGGTCAACGAATTCGAGCGGCAGCTCAGGGACGGCGGGTACCTGATCATCAAACTGTTTGTGGATATCGGCCGCAAAGAGCAGAGCGAGCGCCTCAGCGCCCTGCTGGAAAATGTGGACACGGAGTGGAGGGTCACCCGGGAAGACCTGTGGCAGCACCGCGAATACAAACGCTTCCGGGACGCCTATAACGACTTTATGGAGGCCACCCGCCAGGCAGCCCCCTGGCACATCCTGGACGGAGAAAAACGCAAATCTGCCGTATATACGGCGCTCAAATGTCTGGTCGGCGGGATTGAAGACGCGCTCAGGGATGGCCGGTACACGGGTGAACCCTTTGATGAGGCCTTCCCTCTCCTGGAAATGCCGCACCTTTCCGATGTGGACCTGTCGCCGGAGATGGATGACGAGACCTATAAAAAGCAGCTCAAAAAACTCCAGGGACGCCTGGCTGAGCTGCACAATGTGATATACCGCAAGAAGATCCCTGTCATCCTCTGCTACGAAGGCTGGGACGCCGCAGGCAAAGGGGGAAATATCCGCCGCGTGGCCTATCCGCTCGACCCGCGCGGGTGCGATGTGATGCCCATTGCCAGCCCCGAGCCGCACGAGCTGGCAAGGCAGTACCTCTGGCGCTTCTGGACACGGCTGCCGCGCAGCGGGCATATCTGCATTTTTGACCGCACCTGGTACGGACGCGTGATGGTGGAGCGCCTTGAGGGGTTCTGTTCGGAAAAGGACTGGCAGCGCGCGTATAATGAGATCAATGAATTTGAGCGCCAGCTCACGGACTGGGGTGCCGTGGTGATCAAGTTCTGGATCCACATCGATCAGGATACCCAGCTCGCCCGGTTCACGGAGCGCCAGAACACCCCGGAAAAGCAGTGGAAGATCACAGATGAGGACTGGCGCAACCGTGAAAAATGGCCGCAGTACGAGGTCGCCGTGGATGAAATGCTGCAGAAAACCAGCACAGAGAATGCTCCCTGGTACATCATTGAGAGCAATGACAAGAAGTACGCCCGGATCAAAACGCTGAAAATTATTGTGCATGCCCTGGAAAAAGCCTGTGAAGAAAAAACAGGAAAGGTGCTCGGGGACTGATCTCCCCCTGCGCCGGGCCTGCCACGTCCCCTTCTGAAAGTCCCTTTCAGAAGGGGGATTTTCTTTTCCCGGCGCGTCCTTCTCCAAAAGGGAGCAGCAGGAAAAAAGATGGAGAAGCACTGCAGGCAATCATCAGAGAAAGAAGCCATGTACTGCTCGTCAGGGAACGGACATCAGGTTCAAAAAAGAGGACTTTCCAGTCCTCCCGAAGACCTGTCATCTGTTTTCCCTGTCCATTATACAGAGGTGATGACCAGAATGTACTGTGCGCTCCTCTGCAGGTCCGTGACCCTGTCAATATTCAGCCGTGCCCTCATGACCCTGCCATCCGGGAAGTTGACCCGGCAGACATATTCCAGCTTTCCCCTGCCTGCCTCATTCGCTGCGTGCAGCTCGTCCAGCAGTGCCTGGGCAAAACCTGTACCGCTCCTCAGGCGCGCTTTCAGGCTCTGCCACCCTTCTGACTCGCCCTCCTCAGTCATCCAGTGGACAAAGGTGTTGTCATTCAGGGACGCCTCAAAGGATGCCGCATCCATCTGAAATACGTCCATGCCATGCGCCACGACCCTGAAATAGGCGCCTTTTTCATTGCGGATGAGAAAGACAATGCTCAGCGAGGCATAGTGCATGAGCAAACGCATCTGGTTGCGCGTCTCCATCATCTCCGTGACATCAATGAGCACAGACTGCCAGGACAGCGCGCCAAAAGCGTCGGTAAGCCGGCTCCTGTCCACCACCCAGATATAATCCCCGCTCCTGCGCTGGATCCGGTAAGGGTCCAGCTGGTCTATCTCTCCCCTCTCAAGTTTCTGGCTCTGTTCAACCAGTCTGTCCCTGTCCTTGGGGTAGACCATATGGATCAGGCGGTTGTCATACCTGTCGTACAGTTCCTGGGGCGTAAAGCCTGTCAGTTCCTGGAAGTTCCTGCTTACGAACCGGAACACGAACCCGTCGTCCAAGCTTGTCCTGAAATAGCCTCCCGGCAGGTCCGAGTTGATGTACTGCAGCTCAGTCACGTCCTCGGCTGAGGCATAGTATTTGCGTCCCTCCCCGTCTTCATTGATAAAGTACACATGGATCGACATCCAGATTATGACCCCATTGGGCCTGTAGACGCGTACCACCCCTTCTCCCCCGTTGAGGCGGTCCTTATAGGCCTGTTCAAACATCCCGTAAAAGTGGGACAGGTCCGGAGGATAGATAAAGCGCTGGATCCTGACCATGCGCTCATCCATTTCTTCAGCGCTGATGCCAACCAGGTCATAAAACTGCTGATTGTAGCGGATGATGTCCACGTTCTCATCATTCAGGCAGTAGAAGGCAACAGGTCCAAGGATCCTGTTGAGCATAGCATCCGAATAAATATTGTCATCGAGGAACTCACGCATATGCATTTCCTGGTTCGCCTGGAAATGGAACCCATGAAGGTCCACACGCGAGGGGTCTGCAAGAATCTGTGAAAAAGCCTGGCACGTCATGGGATGGTAGAAATAAAAGCCCTGCATATAGCTGCAGCCGAGCCGTGAAAGGAAATTCACCTGCTCCCGGGTCTCCACGCCCTCGACAATCACCGGCAGCGCCAGCATTTTTGTCATGTTCACAATGGATTCCAGTATCCCTATGCCCTTGCGTTCTTCCTGCTGTTCAATGCGGAGGAACTGAGCGTCCAGCTTAATAACGTCCACATGGAGCTTGCGCAGCATGTTCAGCGAAGAGTACCCGCTGCCAAAGTCATCCATGAGCACAACAAATCCCATTTCCTGGAAGCACTGGATACTCTGGATCACTTTTTCCGCATCATCCACACAGGCCGACTCTGTGATCTCAATCTTGATCTCCTCCGGGGAGATCCCGTATTTCCCGGTCAGTTCACTGAAATATGCGGGCACATCAATGGTATGCAGGTCAATCTGCGAAACATTCACCGATACCGGGACAACCGGGAGCCCTTCCCGCTTGGCGTCCCGGATCCATTTGCAGACTTCCTCCCAGATGAACTGGTCCAGGTTCGTCACGATCCCGAACTTTTCCAGGATCGGTACAAAGACATTCGGAGGGACCATTGTCCCGTCGTGCTTGCGCCATCTGGCCAGGGATTCTGCGCCGATCACTTTCCCGTTCCCCACCAGGCACTGGGGCTGCAGGTCAAAGGTGATCTCACCGCTGTGGATCGCATTCTGAAAGTCCAGCAGCAGCCGGTACTCTTCAGAGCTTTTCTTCTGCTTTTCCAGGTCAAAGACAGCAATATGCTGCATGACATTGCCTTTGAGGCTTTCCGTGCTCAATGCGGCATGGTTGTACGCCTCCAGCACCTGCTCGGTCGAGCTGTCCACACAGCAGATCCCTATGAGGGGAGAAAACCCGATCGTCTCGCTGCTTGAAGCAACAGCGTGTCTTAGCTCCCCGTAGAGCGCTTCAACAGCCTGTATGTCGTAGGGCATAAAAAGAGAAAAGTCATCTGCGCCAAAGTACCCGGCTGCGCCGCCGCATCGCCCGGCCGTCTGATCCAGGATTCTCCCGAATTGTTTCAGCAGCTCCCGCGCCCGCTCATGTCCGTGCCAGTCCGTAAAGAGCTTAAAATGTTCTATGTCCACATCCAGGATGCACCAGGTCCCCTGCAGCTGTCCCAGCCTGGCCTGTACAAGATCAAAATAATCCTTTTCCGTATACAGCCCGGTCAGTTCGTCCCTGTGCATGCCGGACAGCAGATAGGATGAAACCACGGGCCTTCCCTGCAGCCGGTCCCTTTGGGCCTGGATGTCATAGATATACAGGTAAAGCTTATCCGGCTCTGCCCCGTTCGCTTCACCTGAGACCAGCACGAACCTGGTCCAGACCCAGTCATTTCCCTTCAGTTTCAGGCGCAGACAGTTCTGGAGCATGCCCTTTGGCACAGCTGCTTCCAGCCTTTCACGGAACGTGGCAGGGTCCATAAATTCCCTGTGCCTTGCACGGTCCTCAGGATGGATCAGGTGGTTCTGTACATAGGTGTTTACCTGATCGAACCTGCCGGGCGGGGGCATCTCATACTTGTCTTCAACATGAAAAACATTCCTGCATTTCCAGGAAACCATATCAATCTCATATTTTTTATCAAACGGCGTCTGCTCGAGCTCATCCAGCACATTTGAGGCCCTGGTGATACCAAAGACCACTCTCCACGCCTCGGGTCCCATACCCGTATTGTCCCAGGCACTCATCCGATCAAACCCCCAGTTTCAACTGACGTTCCGTCGGCATAACAGTTGCGGAAAATAGCAGCGTCCACCATATCCGATTCCTCTGGCCCAATGCATGGACAGGCAGGGAATGAGTTGAGTCATCCCATCCGAGTGTAACATAAAAACAAATAAAAAGATAGGCAGATCCGGAACATTTGTCCAGACTGCCTGGTGATTATGAAAAAATACATCCTGCCGTGCCTCATGTCAATTCCGTTTTTTCCCTCAGGCGTTCCGCCAGCAGACTGTTCCGTTTGCCCACCACCTCATTGCGTACCGCATAGCTCAGGGCCGTCGGGGTGCCCACAAGAACAACAGCTGTCCTGGCCCGCGTGATCCCGGTGTAGATGAGGTTGCGCTGGAGCATCACGTAATGGCTCATGAGCACCGGAATGACAACCACAGGGAACTCTGCTCCCTGAGCCTTGTGGATCGTCGTGGCATAGGCCAGAGTCAGCTCATCAAGTTCCGTCACATCATAGGTGACAACACGGTCATCAAAACGGACCTGGAGTGTCCTCTCCTGCATGTCCACGGCTATAATCCGGCCTATATCACCGTTGTAAACTTCCTTGTCGTAATTGTTGCGGATCTGCATGACTTTGTCGGCCATGCGGTAGGTATAGCCGGAGCGGCGCAGCGCATTCTCCGCGTTCCCTTTATTAAGGCGGTCCTGAAGCAGCTGGTTCAGGTTGGCTGCGCCAGCCTCCCCCCGCTGCATGGGTGTGAGCACCTGGATCTGGGAGGGACGCACCCCAAAATACCCGGGAAGTCGGTTGGCGACAAGGTCCGTTATAAGCTCCGCAGCTTCCTGCGGGTTCTCTTTCTCCATCATAAAAAAGTCAGAGCCTGCCCGGTTGAGTATCTCCGGATACTGCCCATGGTTCACCCTGTGGGCATTCATGATGATCCGGCTCTCCCGCGCCTGGCGGAAAATCTGAGTCAGCCTCGTCACCGGCACAGTCCCGGAATGGATGATGTCCTTGAGCACATTGCCTGCGCCTACCGAGGGCAGCTGGTCGGTATCCCCGATGAGGATCAGGCGCGCCTGCAGGGGGATCGCTTTGAGGAGACTGTTCATGAGAATAAGGTCAATCATGGAGCACTCATCCACAATGACCACATCTGTGTCCAGCGGTTTTTCCTCGTTGCGCTGATAGCCTTCGGGGGGCTTGTATTCCAGAAGACGGTGGATGGTCTTTGCCTCCATGCCAGTGACTTCCGTCATGCGTTTGGCTGCCCGTCCCGTAGGTGCCGCCAGGGCAATGCTGAGCCCTGCAGCCCGCAGCGCACGGATAATGCCGAGGGTCGTGGTGCTTTTCCCGGTGCCAGGGCCTCCGGTTAATACCATTACCTTGCTGCGCAGCGCCGCACGGATGGCATCCGCCTGAATATCGTCGTAGTGGATATGGTTCGCTTTTTCAAGTCCCGCTATATCAGGTTCAGGAAGGACCTGAGCGGGTGCGTGCAGGAGCTTGCGGATCTTGCCCGCCACGCCGAGTTCTGCATAGTAGAACGGCGGGAGATAGATGGCTGTATGTTCCGCTTCATCCTCAAGGAGCACCGCATCGATCTTTTCTGCTTTCAGGTCCTCCTTGGTCAGCATATAATCAATCGCCATGACGATCAGACTGGAGTCAATCTTTGTATCCTCCGTGGAGAGGATCTTCATTGCACTTTCAATAAGTGCGCTGCGCTCCGCGTAGCAATGGCCGGCATTGTCGGCCAGCTGGGAAAGCGTATAAAGAATACCGGCACGGATGCGGAAATAACTGTCCTTTTTGAGACCCAGCTTCATGGCAATCTGGTCCGCCGTCCTGAACCCGATACCCCAGATATCATCGGCAAGGCGGTAAGGATTTTCCTTCACAAGTTCTATGGATTTTGCACCGTAGGCTTTGTAGATCTTGGCAGCAAAAGAAGTGGATACATCATGTCCCTGCAGAAACAGCATGATGTTCTTGACTTCTTTTTGTTTTTCCCATGACTCCCTGATCTGGGCAATCCTTCTTCCTCCGATCCCTTCCACTTCTGCAAGCCGTTGGGGTTCATCCTCAATCACTGACAGAGTGTCCGCACCGAATGTTGCCACGATACGCTTGGCAAATTTTGGACCCACGCCCTTGATTAGGCCGGACCCCAGGTACTTTTCGATCCCATAAACCGTGGCGGGCAGCGTCTCCTCCCATTTCTGAGCCATAAACTGCCTGCCGTATTTTTTATCCACGTGCCATTCGCCTTCCACAAGCAGTACGGAGCCCACAGAGACGTCCAACAGGTTGCCCACAACGGGCACCAGATCCTTGTAGTCCTTGACTGCACATTTCAATACACTGTAACCGGTCTCCGCCGATTGGTACGTAATGCGCTCTACAACACATCTGATCTTCGTCATGCCGCCGCCTCCTTTGCTCAGCAGGATTATACAACGTCTTACAACAAATTGCCTAATCCAAAGGTGCGCCCTGATGTACGCCCGGGACAGGTACGGCTCCTGCTGCATCTTTGGAGAAATCCTCAGGACATGAGACATGCTGCACACTCAGGCTTTGAGATTCACAGGTTATGACTTGCAAGCTGAACCTTTGTATGACAGGTTCTGCATGCATCTGATCTGAATACTGTAGGCTTTCCCGGTTCTCCTCTGACACCTGGCATATAACGTACCCCTAAGCCCGGCAGCGGGTAATGATAAGCCCTTTCTCCTTTTGCTCCATTCTTCTCACTGATCCATCTTTCCCATCATGCTGTAACATGCACCATCCAGTTTCATGTGCATTCTCTGACTGTGAGGTTTGTCTGACGGCTCATGCAATGATGAAGTTGTTATTGTGCATCCGCAGCAGGCTCTTCAGCCGTTATTCCTGCTGTTTCTGCCCGGTGCCATGAACATGCACAGCACAGCATATTATTCGAGGGCCATGTGAAGTCCTGTCCGGTCAGTCAGCCTTGAAAATGCTCAAAAAAAGGCAGAAACGCTTTGATGTTAGCCGTTCTGCCTTGCTGTCTTCCCGACAGCTGTCTGCTGTGATACATTTCCTGTACTCTTCAGCCAATCTGAAATTCTTCATAAAGCTGCATGCGGTACGGAATGTCTGAAGCGATCTTTAAAATATCTTCAAAACGCCCTGAAGCAAGAAGTCTTTGAACTAAGTCAGCCAGCATATTTATGCCTTCTGCATACCCTTCTGCAAAACCTTCTGAATAACCTTCCGCGTACCCTTCTGCGTACCCTTCTGCATAACCCCTGGCTTCAACACGGTCCAGTACTTCACACATATTCTAGGCTTCACTCACTTTTCATCAATTGATATCAAGGCAAAACGCTGATTATTTAAGTGCCGACAGCAATTTAAGCAATGCGTCTGTGTGCCTGAACTTTCCAGGATCGGCCAGTCCATATCCCAATTGGTTCTTAAAAGCACATCATAGTCAGCTGCAATCCTGAAATTGCTGTGAAAATAGTTGCTCTTTTCATCTGTAAGAAAGCAATCGTCAAAATGTTAATGTGATAGAAAGCGTACAGCATTTCATCAGGTCATATGGAATTCTTCATAAAGCTCCCTGCGGTACTGAGGATCAGAAACAATTCTTGCTATATCTTCATTACGGCCTGTTTCCAGAAGTTTTTGAATCAGATCAGCCAGCTTTTTCTCTCCTTCCAGTATGCCTTCAGCTTTACCTTCAGCTTTACCCCTGGCTTCAACACGGTCCAGTACTTCACACATATTCTATGGCTTCACTCACTTTTCATCAATTGATATCAAGGCAAAACGCTGATTATTTAAGTGCTGACAACAATTTCGGCAATGTGTCTGTGTGCCTGAACTTTTCAGGATCGGACAACCTATAGTCCCAATTGGTTCTTGAATGCATATCGTAGTCAGCTGCATTCCCGAAATTGCTGTAAAAATAGTTGATCTTTTCGTCTTTAAGTAAGCAAATGTCAATAACGTTTATATGTATAGAAAGCGTACGGCATTTCATCAGGTAATTTGGAATTCTTCATAAAGCCGCTTACGGTACAGAGGATCTGAAGTAACTCTTGCTATATCCTCATTACGACCTGTTTCCAGAAGTTTTTGAATCAGATCAGCAAGCTTTTTCTCTCCTTCAGTTATTCCTTCAGCTTTACCCCTGGCTTCAACGCGGTCCAATACTTCACACATATTCTGAGGTTTCCCTCCTTTTTTATCGTTTAGTGTCATGGCAAAACGCTGATCATTTTTAAGTGCTGACAACAATTTCAGCAATGCATCTGTATGCCTGAACTTTTCAGGATCAGACGGCCGATAGTCCGGATTGGTTCTTGAATGCACAAAATAGTCAGCTACAATCCTGAAATCGCTGTGAAAATAATTGATCTCTTCCTCCGTCAGGAAGCAGATGTCAAAAACATTGATGTGATAATTACTTACAAAGGGTTCCAACCCTTCCGGGATTCTGATGCGGTCGTACAGCGACCTGGATTTACCCCATCTTTTTTTATCAAAATTCAATACAAGTGTCACAATCGGATACCGTTGCTTCTGTCCGAGTTCCCCCCTGTAGGCAGCTCCGTCATATCCAATTACACGCAGCGGCATATCAGGATCATATATGGTCTGATTCTCCAACCCGAGCAATGCAATACGTACATGGATTTTCTTGTCCTGTTCAATCCATATCTTCGCTACATCACGTTCCTGCTCATGAATGCCATTTTCAATCTTATACTCCGATGTCGGGGCAACAGAAACAAGTGCCTGTTCAGATATGCGCTGTTTTCCCTGAAAAAGTAAACCATTTACGATGTCAGAAAAAACATCATCATAATTTTCAAGCGCTTTTTCAAGAATATCTTTCTCAGCCAAACAACCACCTCCTGAACCAAGTCTATTGTAAGCCAAAAAGCAAAGGGTATCAAGGCCTGCAGAAGCTGCATGTGGCCATTTCAGAATACCTGGCCCGTATTCTGCCAGTCACGCTGAAAGAACAGGGGATGACAGTAAGCAGCGGCAATGCCTTTCAGAAAGCTGTAATAAACGGAAAACCCTCAGAAAAAGGAAAATGGACAGCCTGTAGATCAAAGGTCATGCACAGGCTGTATAAAAAAACGAGGGATTGGACAAGTACCAATGAAAGAACAGTATATCCAGGACCCGCATCATCTGCCACCTGATCCGGGAATACAGTTTTGGCCCGGCAAGTGTGCCGGGCCCATGGTAAAAAAGCAGAATCGTCCTGAGTCAACAGTAAGGCACAAAACTCTTATGTTCACGGGAATGATTGCCTTTCCGGTCCCGGATGCTGAAACGCGCTGTCCGGGAGTTTTTATCATCCGCCCTGCGTCTGCAGTTCCTTCAATCCTGGCACGCCGGGCAGCATGCTCTGTTCAGAATGGTTACAGCATGATTCCTTTGCCAGAACCCTGCTGTAACCAGCACGGCAGAACCAGCAGGAAGGATCCTGCCGGTTCTGCGTCTGTATTGCGCTGCAATATATTTTAATAAATACTGATTTTTATATTTTAATATTATATATTTTTGTTACTTTATTAATTCTTAACGTTTGTATTTCATAATTTTTCATAAACCGGTATCTGTTCAAGAGGTGCCTGCACCATCAGGCGCTGCCCACCCTTGACCTCTTCACCGGTGTCCACATGGCGCCACAGGCCCTCCGGGAAATATACACTGCGCTCCCTCTGCCCATAGCTCATGACAGGGGCAACAAGGAACCGGTCGCCAAACATGTACTGGTCCTGAAGACCGGCACACGCAGGATCGTCCGGATACTCATAGTACATACCGCGCAGCAGGGGAAGGCCTTCCTCGTGGGCCTGACGCATGAGTTCACGGACATATGGCCGCATCTCTTCGCGCCTGTTCATGTACTTGACCAGAATCGGGTACGCCTCTTCACCAAAGCTCCAGACTTCATTATCCGATCCCGAATTGAGCACGCGTTCCCCGTTTTTCCGGTAGACAGCCTGAGAAGGCTGTCTGTCGCCGTGCAGACGCATAACAGGACAATATGCTGCCCACTGGAACCAGCGGATCAGCAGTTCACGGAATTCTGGCTTTTCCGGATTTCCGGCATGGAAACCGCCGATATCTGTGGTCCACCAGGGAATGCCCGCAGCCCCCATGCTCAGGCCGGCACAGACCTGGCGCCTGAAGTACGTCCAGTCGCTCATAATGTCCCCGGACCAGACCAGTGCACCATAGCGCTGGCTTCCTGCCCACGCGCACCTGACCAGGTTGACGGGGTTCTCCTGACCTGCTTCACGCATGCCGTCGTAAAAAGCTCTTGAGTACAGCTGCGGATAGATATTCCCTACAGTCTGACCGCTGCCTGCATAATATCTGAAATGGCGGACATCATATGTGCCCAGTTCAGGCTCTGCCTCATCCAGCCAGAAAATACGGATGCCGTAATCGTAATAATTCTGCCTGACTTTCTTCCAGACATACTCCCTTGCTCTGGGATTTGTCGCGTCCCAGAACATGGAATCTTCCACGAAACGCATCCCGATCTGCTCACCGTAATCCGCACGCATAAGCAGCCCCTGCTGCTGCATTTCTTCATAATTTTCGCTTGTCAGGGCAACCTGCGGCCAGACGGAGACCATGAGTTCGATGCCCATCTCCTTCAGTTCACGGACCATGGCTGCCGGATCCGGGAAAAACTCCGGATCGAAACGGTAATCGCCCATGTGAGGCCAATGGAAAAAGTCCACGACAATCACATCAATGGGCAGGTTTCTCCTTTTATATTCCCGTGCAATGTTCAGAAGCTGCTCCTGGTTCCAGTACCGCAGCTTGCACTGCCAGAAGCCAAGACCATATTCCGGCATCATGGGTACAAAGCCTGTCACAGAGGCATAGTTCCTGCTGATATCTGCAGGGGTATCGCCGGCAGTGACCCAGTAATCCACCTGCTTTGTCGCGTCCGCGTGCCAGGTTGTACGGTTCTTGCCGAAGGATACATAGCCCAGGGCCGGATTGTGCCAGAGGAAGCCGTATCCCCGGCTTGAGATGACAAAGGGGACGCTGGCCTGTGAGTTGCGGTGCTTGAGCTCCAGCGTGCAGCCCTTCCAGTCCACCTGTTCCTCCTGGTACTGTCCCATGCCGTAAAGCCTCTCCCCGTCCTGGCCCTCAAAGGTCACATTCAGGGCAAAGTCACCGCCGGTCTGCGGGGCATATTCCCGCGGCGTGAGAGTCAGTGCGTTCCCGCTGTCCGTTTCACGCAGGAGAAGATCCCCTTTCTGGTTGTAAAACGACAGTCGTCCGTTGCGCTTCCATCCCTCTGCCTCAAGGACCGCACAGATCTTCCCATTGCGGATCTGTGCCCTCTCCTCCTGCAGGGTAATTTCAATTTCACTTTCATCGGCCGCCCCGTCCAGAAGGGCAAACCGGTCGTCCCGGACCTCTGACATCTGGGCAGCCCGTACCCGGAGACCGTCCTTGCCCCAGGGTGTCACAACGATTGTTTCCCCATGATTGCGGAATACAATTTCATTGCCTTGTCTGCTCACATACTGCATGCTCTATCCTCCCTGTCTGTAAACTTTGTTCATCCCGGAATCCATCTTTTTTCTCCTCAGCCGGCTCTGCCGGCAGGAGGAGGCATCCAACAACGTTCTGTATCATGTTCCATATGTAACATAGCACGTTCTTGTCAGAACTGCAAGGCGTCAGCGGGCCTGCCGCTCTTGTTTTATTCTGCAGGCCCTGCCGGCACAGACGCCCGCGGCCCGGGGTTCATCTCACAGAATTTCCGTCATACAGACGTACTTTTATGTTTCAGCACAGATGATGCTCACCCCTGCCTTGAAAACAATTTCCAGTTTTTCAGGGTACACAACGACTTTTTCCAGCAGCCGCAGGGCCGTCATTTCGTCCCATGCTTCCATCCGGGCCTCTTCATGGGTCCACCGGATGAAATCCTCATAATCGGTGCACGCTGTCCCGGGGTCCGGTTCCGACTGGCCATCCAGCCAGGTAAGAAGGGTTTTGACCTGCAGAATTCGTGATGCAAATTCCGCTTTTCTGACCAGTAGGTCAGAGCGGAGTTTTTCATCCTTCACGCCCTCCAGTTCCCTTTCAATGGGCCATATCATCTGCTTCTCAATCTGCCCGGCTATGGACACGAGATCTTCCCTCTTCTCCGGCAGATCAAGGAATGCACGGAGAACAGCCGCCTTGACCGTTTCTTCTTCAACAGGCCTTCCCCTGCAGCGGTGCCCTTTCCTGTCCTTGTCCACGTTCGTCCCACATCGCCATATTACCGTGCCATTTTCCTTCTTTCTGCGGTACGGCATACCGCACAGCGAACAGATCATCCGGCCGCTCAGAAAGCGGACGTTGCTGCGGGCACCCGTCCTGTCCCCGCGCCCGTTTTCCGGGGTGAAACTGAACTGGAACAGCCTTTCGCGTCTTGCCATTTCGCCCTGTGTCTGTGTGAACACACTGTGCGGGATAATCGGCGGATGGCTGTTTTCCACAAGGTACTGGGGCACTTCCCCATGGTTCCTTGTTCTCTTCTTGGTCAGATAATCGACAGTATAGTACTTCTGCAGCAGGAGTGTACCTGTATATTTTTCATTCTGCAGAATGTACTTGATGCTCGACCCGTGCCACTTTCCTTCCGTGTTCCACCGCCATGTCACCCGGCCCGCTGTCAGGCGCCTGGCGATCAGGTTCGGGCTCATCCCTTCAAGGTACTCCCTGAAAATCCGGCGGACAATCTTTGCTTCCTGGGGCACAATAAAAAGGCTCGCATCTTCCGATCTCCTGTAGCCAAGAAACCGCTGATGCCCTGCCCCGACTTTCCCCTGCTGGAAGTGATAATGCACGCCCATCTGAACATTCTGAGAAATGCTCGCACTCTCCTGCTGGGCAATGCTGGCCATAATGGTAATGAGGATCTCTCCTTTTGCATCTGTGGTCAGGATATTCTCTTTTTCAAAGAGAATCGCCACCCCCATTGCCTTCAGCTTGCGGATGTACTGAAGACAGTCGAGGGTATTTCTGGCAAACCGGCTGATGGATTTTGTGATCACCAGCTGGATCTTCCCGTCTGTGCAGTCCTGGATCATCTTTTTGAATTCAGGCCGTTTCTGGACCGCAAGTCCGCTGATCCCTTCATCGGCATAAATCCCGGCCAGCTCCCAATCAGGATTTTTGCTGATCAGTTCCCTGTAATGGGTGCACTGGGCCTCATAGGAGCTCTCCTGTTCCTCATGATCGGTGGAAACACGGCAGTAGGCCGCAACTTTTGTCCTGGGCGGCGCTTCAGGCTGCCCCCTGGGCGCAGCTGGTTTATGTTTTACAGCAATGACCTGCACCACAGGCTTTTTCTGTGTCACTTCTGCCATGGCACAACCTCCTTTTCTGTGTTCTTTTCTGTCAGTTCTGACAGGGAATCGCTTGAGGATGGTGCGTTCCGCTTATTCCGGGTGCTGCCTGTGCCAATCGTACAGCGCCTGGATCTGTCTCTCTGTTTTTGCGTCCGCTTTGGGGCTGTATGCGTCTGAAGGGGCGTTTCCCTCGTCCGGTTCAATCAGATTGTAGATGGAAGCCGTAAAGTCCGCTGCGCCGCCTCTGAGCTCCATTTTATCCGTTTCTTTCAGTCTGAATGCGGTTCTGACAGGAACGGCCCGGTACTGCACCGTGACTTTCCTCGCAGCGCCAGCGCGCCGTTTCCGCTCCTCCTGCACCTTTTCAAAAACCTCGTCCTGAATCAGACGGGGATAGAAATCTGTGCCGAGGTACACGCGGTCGGAGAGCAGTGCACCGGCAGACGAGTTGGTCCTCGGCACGCCTGCGCTGCTTGCCGCCTCATTGATCGCAGAGCCTTCCAGGTACAGTGCATACATCGTTCTCAGTTTCCCGGCATCCACAGGATCCGGTACAGCCCTTCCTTCCACAATCTGATAGCCATACGGTACCATGCCTTTTTCCCTTCCTGTCTTCCCTTTTGCTGTTCTCTTCATCTTTCCTGGCCTTTGCCGTCGTCCCCCGCTGTCTCAGTCAGGACCAGGCCGCAGGTGAGACGGAACGCGTAAGTGGACCTTGTTATACATGTGACCCTGAAAACATATTCCCTGAAAACGTCCCTCACAGGTACGCCTTCACGGACCGCCTTCTGGAACCGTTTTGTCTCCTCAGCGCCGGGGCAGCTGAGCTTCTTCAGATTGGCGGCAAGTGCCCTTTCTTCGTTTTCCAGCCTGTTTTTCTCTGCCTGGAATGCTGCCGCACCCAGCTCCGCGCACCGGATCCTGAGGTCCCTTTGCCTTTCCCTGTTCTCTTCTATGGCCTGCTCAAGGGGAACCATGTCGGCTCTGTGCTCTTCCTGCCATTCCTCCTCCTGTGCCCGGGCAAAACAGCTCAGCAGGCTGTCAGCAAAACGCAGCTTGTTGAGCATGGTGGAGAAACAGTTCTTTACGTTCTCATCCATGACTGAGCGCATCGGGCAGCTCCCGGTGTCTTCCCTGTGCCTTGTGCACATCCACTGCACGCGGTTGGGCTGGCCCATTTTCCTCACAGTGCGGACCATAACGGATCCGCATGCTCCGCAGATCAGCCTGCCTGTCAGAAGATGCCCCTCTTTCTGGCTCTTTGGCAGGCAGCGCAGCCTGTTTTCCTCAAGCAGCGCCTGTGCCCTGAGAAAGTCTTCCCTGCCAATGATGGCCGGGACCCGGTTCTCCATGTAGTACTGCGGGTACTCCCCGTGATTGGGCCGCAGGGTGAAGGAAGCGTCGTGGAAGGATTTCTGATAAAGCACGTCCCCGGCATAGTTGATGTTCCGCAGGATTCCGATCACGCCCTTCATCGTCCATTTCCCGGACCTTTCCTTCCCTTTCCAGGTCTGTCCGCTCCTTTTCTGAGGGATCTTCGCGCTGTTGAGCCATTCGGTAATGTCCTTTGTCCCCGTCCCCGAGAGGTACATTCTGAAAATCTCCCTGACAGCCGCCGCTTCCTTCTCGTTTACCGCAAGCGTGCCGTCGGCCAGATCATATCCGAACGGCGCAGAAGATGGCCTGTAGGTACCGTTCTGGAACCGTATATGGATCGCCCAGCGGTTGTTCTCCGAAATGGAATGCGATTCATCTTCTGCAAGAGAGGCAAGAATGGTCATAAGGAACTCTGAATCCACAAGCCTTGTGTCTATATGCTCTTTTTCAAAAATCAGGTTGACGCCCATCCCTGTCAGCTCGCGCACCATCTGCAGGCAGTCCGTTGTGTTACGTGCAAAGCGGCTGATTGATTTGGCCAGCACGAGGTCCACACGGCCGCTGCGGCAGTCCTTCAGGAGCCTCTGGAGCTCAGGTCTCTCCTCTTTTCTGGTCCCGCTGATGCCGCGTTCGCAGTAAATATCCGTAAACTCCCAATCCGGGTTCATACGGATCATCGAGAGGAAATGCTCGCGCTGCACGCGCAGTGAGCCCGCCTGCACATCGCTGTCTGTGGAGACACGGCAGTATGCGCCTACACGGTAGCGGACCTTCTGCCCCACCGCTCTGATCTCCACGGCAGATTTATGCCCACAAGCTGCCGTACCTGCCTTTTCAGGTGCATCAGCCATATGATGCGATGACGGCATACAGGTTCTCTCCTTCCCTATGGCGGCCTACCTTTGCCGCGGGTCTTCCCTTCTGTTCCTTCCTGTGTCCGGGCCTTTGCCGGCCCCTGGCCTGGGTACAGACCGTGTTCAAGGGCACTCTCTCCGGTGCAAGGCCCGGGGTGAAAGCTGCCATGTCATGTCCCTGCGTCCCGGGTATGACACGTGCTGATGCCCGCCGTTGCCTCTTTCCGGGCCTCTGAACACCTCCACATCTTGTATAAAGCACAACAAAAAACGTCTCCCGCTGGATCATACATCCTGCGAGAGACGGAAAACTGCACTTGCCACTTCAGGCTGCAGTTTTATCTCTTTGAATGCCTGGTTCGCGCCTGGTTTAAACCCGTTTAATTCTTTTTTGGGAATTCCAGGCCGTTACAGGCCTTTTTAAGTGCATAAATTACTCATCAAAGAAGAACTCGTCTTCATCACCCTCTGCTTCTTCCTCAGCTGCCTCCGGAACCTCCTGGTCCTCTCCGAAGTAGCTCTCCAGGATGGCCTGTGTCCATGTGACAT
>CAMNGW010000033.1 GCA_946538615.1 uncultured Clostridia bacterium | reverse complement strand
ATATATTAAGTATAGCATGATTACGTCCTTCCGCGAAGCGGATTCGGTTCAAAAGAGGAAGTAAGAAAAGCGCCTTTCCTGTCTTCCGGACAGATGGGAAAAGCAGAACTTAAACGAATAAGTCACAGGC
Organism: uncultured Clostridia bacterium; assembly: GCA_946538615.1. Classification (GTDB taxonomy): domain Bacteria; phylum Bacillota; class Clostridia; order Christensenellales; family Aristaeellaceae; genus UBA2943. The sequence goes on along the minus strand of CAMNGW010000033.1, from coordinate 21,325 downwards.
ATAAAAAAACAAGGTCCACAGAACCTTGCAAGCACCTCCAACCAGATTCGAACTGGTGTTTCCGCCTTGAGAGGGCGGCGTCCTAGGCCTCTAGACAATGGAGGCAAGAGCTGGGGAACTAGGATTTGAACCTAGACTGTACGAGTCAGAGTCGCATGTGCTGCCATTACACCATTCCCCAACATGTGGCAGTTCCTCACTGCAGGCGATATTCTAACAAAGAATGGTCAGTGTGTCAAGAACTTTTTTTCAAAAAAAGACATGATCAAAGAAGACTTGGCATGTAAGGGTTTTTGATCTGTTTTGCCTTGCATTCTGATAAAAAGAAGGGAAAAGGGAGAGAACAGATGTGGCTCCCTTTTCCCAAAAATGTCAGATCAGTCTTCTTTGCCAAGCAGGATCGTAATGTTTTCATCCTGCATTTCAATGGTCTGAAGAGGTTTTTCAACATGGCCCAGGCGCCCGAGTGTTTCACGGGTGATGTAGTCTTCCCAGCCCTGGGGAAGATTGCCCGTCACATCAAGGACAATCCTGTCTGTGATATTGAGATTGGCCTGCTTGCGTGCATCCTGGATATTACGGACGAGATCACGGGCAAGGCCTTCCCGCTGCAGGTTCTCGTCAAGGGTAAGATCAAGGGAGAGGACAATGCCCTTGCCGCTTGCGATATGCATGCCTTCCTTGGCGCTGTATTCAATCAGGATGATGTCCCCGTCAAAGGTCTCTTCCTGCCCCGCAATGGTGAGGATGGCTTTTTCGCCGTCAATGCGGAAAGCTCCTGATTTGACAGCTTTGATGATATCGCCCCTGCGGTCAGGGTACTTGGCGCCAATCACCGGGAAGCACGGCTTGGTGACAACCTTGGCCACCTGGTCCACATCATTGAGCAGCGCGAGCTCTTTGATATTGAGCTCTTCGCGGATGATGGTTTCAAAGCTCCGGATCACTTCGGCCTGGGAAGGATCATTGACAGCCACCTGCATGCTGCGCAGCGGCTGACGGTTCTTGATGCGCTGCTTTTCACGGATGGAACGCGCAAGCGTGATCACATCCTGCACCAGTTCCACCTGACGGATCAGGTCCGGATTGGCCCATTCTTCAGGAACTTCAGGCCACTGGGCAAGATGCACAGAATCCTGGCCGGTGAGGTTGCGGTACAGTTCCTCAGAAATAACCGGTGCTACAGGCGCAAAGAGCTTGAGGATGGTGACAAGGGTATAGAACAACGTGTCATAAGCCTGCTTCTTATCCTCGCTCATGCCATTTTCCCAGAAACGGCGGCGGCTGCGGCGGATGTACCAGTTGGTAAGACCGTCGAGGAGGGAGATCAGCGGTGTGACATAGGCATCGACCTGATAAGCGTCCATAGCGGTACGGATCGACTGCTCTGTCTGCTGAAGGCTTGCCAGCATCCACTGGTCAAGCTGATTGACGGGCTTGGGCACGGGCAGGGAGGAAGGATGGTACCCATCCACATTGGCATAGGAGATGAAGAAGTTGGATGCGTTCCACAGCGGGGCAATGAGCTGCTGATAGGCGTTTTTCAGACCGTCATCGTCAAAGCGCAGGTCGCCCATGAGCATGGCATTGCTCTGATAGAGATAGAGCCTGAAAGCGTCTGTGCCGAACGTTTTCATGAGATACATGGGATCGGTATAGTTCTTGCTGGACTTGGACAGCTTTTTGCCATCCTTGGCAAGAAGGGTGCCGTGGACGATACAGTTCTTAAAGGCTGGACGGTCAAAGAGAGCAACAGCCATGACATGCAGGTAATAGAACCAGCAGCGGATCTGCCCGGTGTACTCGACGATGAAATCACAGGGGAAGTGGTTCTCAAACCATTCCTTGTTCTCAAAGGGATAATGGAACTGGGCAAAGGTCATGGAACCCGATTCGAACCAGCAGTCAAGCACCTCGGCCACACGGCGGAAGGTACCGCCGCACTGGCAGGGGAAGGTGACCTGGTCCATGTACTGCCTGTGAAGGTCTGTGAGGGTGATACCGCTCTTTTCGCGGATCTCTTCGACGGAGCCAAGGACTTCGCGCTTGCCGCAGCAGTCGCAGACCCACATCGGAATGGGCGTGGACCAATAGCGGTTGCGGGAAATGTTCCAGTCCCTCGCATTCTCCAGCCAGTTGCCAAAACGGCCATGCTTGACGGTTTCAGGGACCCAGTTGATGGCCTCATTTGTTTCAATGAGCCGGTCCTTGATCTTGTCAATGGAGAAATAGAAAGCGTTCATCGCCTTATAGATGAGCGGGTTCTTGCAGCGCCAGCAGTGCGGATAGTTATGGACGATCGTTCCGTCGGCAACCGCTTTCCCGTTTGCATACAGGAAGCGGATAATCGTCGGGTTCATTTCGATGACGTTCCTGGTGCGGCTGTCCTCATAGAAATCCGTGATCTCGCTGGTGAAGTGGCCCTTTGCGTCCACTGGATTGACAATATCGGTGGGGATATTGCATTTACGGCAGGTCCAGTAGTCATCTTCGCCAAATGCAGGCGCGGTATGCACAATGCCTACGCCTTCTTCGCTGTCGACATAATCGGCGGCAACGACCCGGAAGGCACCGGACTGGCGCATCTGCTCAAAATACGGGAAAATGGGTTCATATTCTTTGCCGAGCAGTTCGCTGCCCTTGCAGGTCCGGACAACGGCCGGTTCCTTGCCGAATACGTTCGGGTACTTGTTCAGTGTTGCATCACAGGCAACAAGAACGGCATCCTCCGTTTCCACGTACGCGTAGTTCAGGCTCTCATTGACAGCCAGTGCAAGGTTGCTGGGGAGCGTCCAGGGGGTGGTTGTCCATGCGAGGTAATAGACGGGCTTGTCATGAATTGTTTCAAGGGGCAGGCTCTTCATGCGCACCATGATCCAGCGGTCCTGACGTGGACGCGTGGAATCGCTCTCACGGGTATCGGAAATGGACAGGGAGGTTTCGCAGTGCATGCAGTAAGGCGTCACCCTGTAGCCGGTGTAGATCAGGCCCTTGTCATAGCAGGTCTTGAAAGCCCACATGACGGACTCCATAAAGGAAGGGTTCATGGTCTTATACGCATTGTCATAATCGACCCAGCGCGCCATTTCTTCAACGTACTCGCGCCATGCCTCATTGTTGGAGGAAACGATGTTCCGGCAGGCCTCATTGAAGGCAGCGATGCCCGGGTGCATACCGGCAAAAACCGGATTGGCTTGTGCTTCACTGAGGGCTTTGGCAATGGCGTCATCCCATTTTTTGTTGGGAATGAGCTGTCCGTTTTCATCGGTGATGGCCGAGGCGATGGCCGCACTGGCGGCATCAATGGATTTTTCAATGATGCTCTTGTCGCCGATACCCAGGTCCTTTTCAGCCTGGTTCTCAATGGGCAGGCCATGGCAGTCCCAGCCCCAGACACGCGGTACAGAGTATCCGCGCATGGTCCAGTAGCGTGCGATCATATCTTTGATAAAGGAGACGAGCACTGTGCCGTGGTGCGGTTTTCCGGTGGGGAAAGGCGGGCCGTCATAAAAGACAACCTCCCCCTTGGGCTTGTCAGAGAGCGAACGGCGGAAGACGTCATCCATCTTCCAGCGCTTAATGGTCCTCTCCTGGATTGCAGGGATGTCCGGTTTGACGGGAAGTTCCTCAAACAACTTTTTTTCCAACATGGTCTGCTCCTTTTCTTGACAGAGAATAGGGAATAAGTATGCGTCCGGGACAAAAAAACGCCCCAAGACTTTGCCTGGGACGGAAGGAATCCGCGGTACCACCCAAGTTGACAGCAGAAGCTGTCCTCTCGTGGCAGAAACTCTGCCTGCTCTGTAACGGGAGTGCCCGGGAAAGCCTAATGAATTTCAGCCTTCCATGCTCCGGGGTGATCTGTGCAGGAAGTCCCCGCCGGGCTCCCACTGTCCCCGGCTCGCTGAGGTTCCCGGCCTGCACCGTCCTCTTCATTGCAGGGCGTATGATAACATGGATTTGAAAAACTGGCAAGCGGAATCAAGGATTCATGGCAGGAATATCAGGGATCTGCAAGCCGGCGGCCATCTTCCGCTGCCCTTTTTTGACGGAGAGCAGGGGAAGTTGGCTGCCGGCAGATTTCAGGAGGAAGGGCATAGGGAACGACTGTAACAAAAAGGCACTCCGGAAGGGAGTGCCTTCTGAACTCAGTTGTTCAGGGATTTCATATCGGTTGTGACCTTGGTAGCTTCTGTCCAGGAAGTGACAGCTGCTTCAAATGCTTCGTCCTCATACTGGGTCTGCAGGTCTTTCTTGATGTTGTCAAAGATCTCACCCTCAAGCGTGACGGGACCTTCTTCCACATCTGCGACATACTTGATGATGTAATAGCCGTACAGATCGCTTGCAATCTTGTCGGAGGTGTCGCCAATCTGGGCAAGGGCCATGGCAGCATCGACGAAAGCGGAATCGAAGCCGGACATGTTCGCACACACAGCATAACCATTCTTGGCTGTATCGCCGCTCTGCATGCCGGGATCTTCCGTATATTCAGCCATCAGGGTGTCCCAGTCCTCGCCGGCAGCGATCTTGGCAAGCACTTCATCGGCGCGGCCTTCAATGTTAGCATAGGCCTTGGCTTTTGCGTCGGTCTGCATATTCAGATAAGCAGAAAGCTTTTCCTGGGCTTCTTTGAGAAGACGGACGTTTGTTTTTACTGTCTCATCCAGGTCAGCGGCAAGCGTATCGGTGATTTCAGATGTGAAATCAGGGGCGGCTGTCACAGCGGCGGGCAGATCGGTAGCGGTTGCTTCGCTTTCAGCGGCAGCCAGATCCGTTGCGGTCGCGGCGTCCTGTGCAGCGGACAGGTCGGTTGATGTTGTCTCAGTCTCCGGAGCTTCTTCCTTCTCAGGAACAACTTCGGTCAGTGTGACGGTAACCTGGCTGAGAAGAGCATCAAGGTCCTCGACTTCGGAAGAGGAGAGGGAGGTTTCAAGGGAGGAAATGGTGGAATTCAGATCGGTAATCTTGCTGGACAGATCATCCAACAGCTTCTGATCGTCAGCGGTGAACTTGGTGAGGATCTGCTTGACGAGTCTGTAACCGGCCGGACGGTAGTAAACAACAGAACCGGAGTTGACAGAGGAACCATAACTGCTCAGATCGTTTTCATAATTGCTCTTGGCGGTCTCAACGCGGGAATCGAATTCTGTCTGGACCTGCTCGTCAGAAACGGTAACATCCTTGACAGCTTCTGCACGGACGAGCTCCTGGACCTTGGAGGCGACCAGGCTTTCCTTGGTGACGCTGAAATAGTTGGTTACGTCTGCTGTGATCGCGGCATCAAGTTCCTCTTCGGAAAGCTCGCTGTCAGCATACATGTAATTCTTGATCATGTCATAGTAGGACTGCCACTCTTCGTCCACTTCTGCCTGGGCTTCTTCAGAGAGGGTGTCAAGACCAAGCTCTTTAGCTTTCTGCTCAATCACAGTCTGACGGGTCAGATTATTGATAACCTCATTTTGCGCATCGGCAACGAGGGTAGCATCGGTAATGTCAATGTTATAGCCGTAATAAGAAGAATACATCTGCTGCATCTGCAGGAGATAATTGTGTACGGCAGACTGAACATCAGCCTTGGTGAATACTTTCTCACCGACGGTGAGAATTGGGGTAGCCGCATCTACGGCCGAGTCTTTCACGATCAGCGAGCAGCCTGAAAGCAGCATGGTGACAACCAGCAGGCATGCCAGCAAAGCTCTCTTGTGCATAAGTCTTTCGTCTCCCATTCAATGTATTACTTGGACACTTGCGGTATTATAACGCAAGGACGGCATTCACGCAAGGCAAAAACCTTGCGTGAATGCCGTAATAGCTGTTTCAATTATGAAGGAAGTGTGAATTTCTGTTATTCACTGAGCGTAACATTATAGCCGTATTGTGCGAGCATCTGCAGAAAATCCTGCAGCTCCCCGTTGCCCCGGAAGAGCAGGAGCCTTTTGCGGACTGTTCCCTGAAGGCCATCGAGCACCGTATTGTAAAGGTCGAGCTGATCACCTGTCATGTCAAGGCGGTAGCCGTCTTCGTGCAGGAAATCCCCGGCGGCACACAGCACGTTCTCGTCGGGAAGGTAAATCAGTGCAGACGCGGGGTCCAGGTCAGGGGAAAGGGTAAAGTCCACGGATAATTTGCCTTCCTGTGCCATGCAGAATACGGTATCGCCAAACAGCAGCGGCAGAACATTTGCAGGGTCCGTCAGAGACAGTACGGTCAGGCCGGGAGAGGAAAAGGTGATAGCAGAAGCGGATGGGGGCACGGGAAGGCTGTGCATCGCGGACAGGGCTTCCTCGCCCTGCAGTGTCCGTACCTGACGGACGGCACCGTAATCGCTGTCCCCCTGCATGCTTATGACGAAGGAGAAAGACAGGCTGTGTTCACCCTCTTCAAGCGCAATGGCATAGGTTTTCCAGGGGGTATCGCCGCCGAAGGATTTGATGCATTCCCCGTCAAGGGATACCTGCAGAAGATTGATCCCAGAAGAAGAATGTGTCCTCACGTCGAAAGCAAGCACGTCGCCGTCCTGGGCGTGAAGAGAAGTGGAGACAACAGAGCGTGTGCCGGGTGCGGAATTGGTGGATGCCAGACAGCTCAGGTCATCAATCTCGGTCTCTTTCATGGGCCAGTCATAAGGGCTTTCAGGATTGTGCCAGGTAAGGCTGGTGCCCGGGGCATTGAGGCTCTTGGCAAGGGTCTCAGCAGAAGGCCCGGTCAGGGGACAGCGACCTGCCGGAAAGTCGGGCAGCATGCGGCCGCCGGTATAGCTGTCATCAGAAAGATAGGCAAAAAAATCTGTAAAGGCTTCCACAGAAGGCCTTGAACCGACACCTGTGTATACGACATCGCCGAAGCGGTCCACGACTACCATGGCGGGTACGCTGCCGGAATAGTATCTTTGCGTCACATCAAGCCCGAGGGCGGAACCTACCGGGAACGTCAGGCCCAGCTCGTCACAGAAGTCACGCAGTTTTGCTTCCGAATCGTTGGCCTCAACGGTCAGCGCGATCACAGCAACGTCGTCCCTGAAGGCGTCATAGGCTGTGGCAACGCAGGGCAGTTCAGCACGGCAGGGGCCGCACCAGGTGGCAAAGAAAAGGATAAATGCAGCTTTTTTCTCTGCAAGCGCCTCAGAGAGCGTAAAGCTGCCATCAAGCGTTTTTACGGTAAAATCATCGAGTTTTTCAGCCTGTGCGGGCACAGCGGCCAAGAGAAGGACACAGACAAGCAAAAGGATGATACGGCGCATAAACTCCTCCTTATGTGAGTGTATCGAGATGATAGTGATGTTTCATAAATCCGTCCAGGTTCCCGTACTCACTGACTGTGATGGAACCGATGTGCAATTTCTGCATGCAGGCAAGGAGAATGCACAGGCCATGCACAATAATGTCGGCCCGGTTGGGCTGTAAGCCGGGAAGCTGCCGGCGCGCTTCAAGAGGGAGCGGAGCAATCAGTTTTGTTTCTTCGAGCACGCGCCCGTAAGAAATCTGAGTGCCATGCATCTGTGTGCGGTCGGTCCAGGGCACACCGTTGACCATGGCGGCGAGTGTGGTGAAGGTCCCGCCTGTTCCGTACCATGTGTCAGGGAGTTCTGGCAAACCGGCAAGCTTTTCCTGGAGAATCTCGCCTGACTTATCAAGAACCGGGTCCAGTTCTTCAATGGACTGAATCGGATACAGCCTGCTGAGGCGTACAGCGCCCATTTGACAGGATATGGCAAAATCCAGTTTTGTCCCTTCACCGATGACGATCTCAGTCGAGCCGCCGCCGATGTCGATCACGCCGCACCGGCCATTTCCTGTTGCACCAAGAAAAGACAGCATAGCTTCATCTTCACCGGGCAGAACCTGCAAAGTAAGGCCTGACTGGGCTTTGAGCAGGGCGGCAAAATCATCCGCATTCGAGGCGTCCCGTGTAGCAGAAGTGGCAAAGAGCACCATGTCTTCAGCACCGACTTCCCGGGCCGACTCAGCCATGATGCGGACAGCCTCCCCTGTGGAGGCCATAGCCTGAAGTGTAAGACGTTTGTTCTGGTCAAGCCCTGCGAACAGACGGGTACCTGCCCGGTCGCGCTTCACACGTGTACCCTGGGCATCATGCAGGTCAGCGATCAGCATTCTGACGGAATTTGAACCGATACCAATTACGGCAGCGCGCATCTTTACACCCTCCTGTACTTTGCAATCACGAAAACCCATGCCAAAAGCATGGGTTTTCCCTGTCAATCGCCCAATGTTGCCTTATCTCCGATCAGACGCTGCCATTCTTCTTCTGTGTAATTGTCCAGAAGCTCAGCATTTTCAATTTCAAACCGGATCTCACCCGGACGCAGATAGGACAGTTCAGAGCGTGCACGCGTTTCAATATAAGGCTTGGAGCCAATAGAATCAAGATCGTTCTGCAGATTGTTCCTTTCCGATTCCGCAAGAGATAGGGCAACCTGAAGGGAAGAGCTTTTTGACAGTGCCTGTTTCCTGTCTGCCTGGTTCCACAGGAGCAGACCGATAAAAATGGCAAAAATCACACATGTAACCAGGCCAAAGGCCAACCAGTTCATGGTTTTTGTGCGCCATCTGTCCCACATAGCTGTTTTCCTCCTCATGGATTGGATCTTTTCCTGATACGCTTCGACAAGGATGGGGAAAATCCTTCCTGGTTCTTATAAAAGTGGAAGGACTGCATCAATGGTGGCGAACCATTTATGATTGTGTTCTGTCTCCCAAAGCACGGATTCTGCCAGGGCATAGTGGTACTCGGAGAGGTGGACGAAATCCTGACGGTTAACGCACTGCTGCATGGCTTCCCGCATGGCATCAGGGTCCGAAACATGGTACGCCACCGATTCGAGGTTCTGACGGCAGGAGCGGAGAAGTTCAGCGGCATTGACATCGTACTCTTCCCGCCTGAGCACCTGGTCAAGGTCCCGGAAATGCTCGACAGCCTCCTCGGGGGGCAGGCCGCAGCCGTACTGTCCCATGAGCCAGACCCAGCATTCACACATATTGTTCCAATTATCAAGCGTCTGCCCGGCTGAGAAAATGACTTCACCTTTGTCGAGCATGAAATCCTCAGATGCGCGCTGGGCAACGATCAGAGGATAGCCGCACTGTTTGTGGAGCGCTGACCATTCGTGCGGCTGGAAAGAATTGGTCGAGTCATAACGGAACAGGGCAGAGTACAGGCCGCAGGCCTGCCTTGTGACCTGCAGACGGCAGGTGCCCTCCTCAGCTGTGCCGTAGCGGTGCCTTGAAATCATATTGTACAGAAAAGTATCATTTGCGTCCCCGTCTTCACGGGTGCGCTGCTCAATCTGTCCGATCAGTTCATCAAGGCTGTACGGCGGGCGCTCTTCGGGCGGCTCGTAATACCCGCAGTTTACAAGCAGGTTGGTAAGGATGCGCTGCATGTCTGTCTCATTTCCTATGATACAGACACGGTTTCTGTAAGACATGGAATACCTCCAGGTGGTAGGTGTCAGAACATGGAGATCTGACTGGTCTCGTCAAGGCCTTCAAGTGTGCCGTGCTGGCGGAGCATTTCTATGATGCTGGCCCCCACATGGCCGCGCTGCTGAAGGTCTTCAATGGATACAAAAGGCTGTTTTCTGGCCTGGACAATGGATTCTGCGACGCTTGCCCCGAGACCGTTCAGGCTGGTGAAAGGACAGCGGAGGTTCCCGTTTTCAATGGTAAAGCGGCTGACTTCACTCTTGTAAAGGTCAACAGGGAGGAAATGAATGCCGCGCATGTTCATCTCAAGAGCAAGCTCCAGACTGGTCTGCTGCTCTTTTTCCTTGGCCGAAGCCTTATCACTGTTGCGGATCTCACGGATTCTGGCACGGCAGGTATCCGGATCAAGCAGCATGGTGGATGCGTCAAATCCATCGCCGCGCACCGTAAAGTAAGCGCAATAATAGGCGGAAGGGAAGTGCAGCTTGTACCACGCTACGCGAAGGCTCATCGTCACATAAGCCACAGCATGGCCCTTGGGGAACATGTACTTGATTTTCCTGCAGCTGTCCATGAACCAGTCGGGAACATGGTGGTCCACCATCTGCTTTTCCATCTCGGGCTTGAGTCCCTTGCCTTTGCGGACAGATTCCATGGTTGTGAAGCTGGTTTTGGGATCACAACCCATTGAAATAAGGTAGTTCATGATATCATCGCGGCAGCACACGCATTCAGAGAGCGTGGCGATGCCCTGCGCAATGATATCCTGGGCATTGCCCAGCCACACGTCGGTGCCGTGGGACAGGCCGGAGATGCGGAGAAGTTCTTCCATGGTATCGGGCTGGGTCTCCTGCAGCATACCGCGCACAAAGCCTGTGCCGAATTCAGGTACACCGTAGGTCCCGGTGTTGCAGAGGATCTCATCCTCGGTCACGCCCAGAGCATCAGGTGAATGGAAGAGGGAACGTACGCCCCAGTCATCAAGAGGAACATCCTTGAAATGAATGCCGGTGAGTTCCTCGAGCATATGCATCATGGTAGGGTCATCATGCCCCAGACAGTCAAGTTTAACCAGGATATCGTGCATGGAGTTGAAGTCAAAGTGTGTTGTCGTGAAATCAGAGGTGAGGTCATCTGCGGGGTGCTGGACAGCTGTAAACTGATAGATCTCATACTCCTTGGGCACTACGACCATACCGCCCGGATGCTGGCCTGTGGTGCGCTTGACGCCCATGCAGCCAAGAGCCAGACGCTCCTTCTCTGTATTTCCGCACTGGATGCCATGCTCTTCCATATATTTGGAAACATAGCCGAAGGCTGTCTTGTCGGCAAGACCGGATATGGTGCCGGCACGGAACACATGGTCGTGTCCAAAGAGCTCCTCAACATAATGGTGCGCCTTGTTCTGGTACTCACCGGAAAAATTCAGGTCAATATCAGGGACCTTGTCACCTTCGAAACCCAGGAAGACTTCAAAAGGAATGTCAAAGCCATCCTTGGTGAGGGGACGGCCGCATACCGGACAGTTCCGGTCGGGAAGATCCACACCGACGTGGTACCTGGACTTGTCCACGTCAAAGAATCCCTTGTGACAGGAAGTGCAGCGGTAATGCGGCGGAAGTGCGTTGACCTCGGTAATGCCGCACATCCGGGCGACCAGTGAAGAACCGACTGATCCGCGCGAGCCGACCAGGTAACCGTCTTCAAGGGATTTGCTGACGAGTTTCTCAGCAATGTTGTAAAGCGTGCAGTAACCATAGCCGACAATGGATTTGAGCTCTTTTTTCAGCCGTGCGAGGACAATCTCGGGCAGCGGGTCACCATACAGTTCGCGCGCCTGGCTCCATGTCATGTTCTGGATATTGTCCGCAGCATCTTCCCAGAGGGGCTGGAAGGTATCCTCGCCTTTGGGGTGTTTGGGGAAAAGACGGAGATCACCGATCTGATCGGCAATTTTGCGTGGATTGTCGATGACCACTTCGTGGCACTTTTCAGGGCCGAGATAGCTGAATTCTTCAAGCATTTCATCGGTTGTTTTGAAATAGAGAGGGGGCTGCTGGTCTGCGTCATCGTAGTTCATGACGGACTGGATGATGGCACGGTTGATCGCATTGTGCGGGTCGAGGAAATGGACATCGCCGGTTGCAACGACAGGCTTGCCAAGCTCGTCACCCAGCTTAACGATCTGCCGGTTGAGGTCACGGAGCGCATTCTCGTCGGGCACCTGCCCCTCACGGATCAGGAAGGCATTATTGCCGACCGGCTGGATCTCAAGATAGTCGTAAAAGGAAGCGATTTCCTTGAGTGTCTCCCAGCTTTCCTGGCGGAGCACGGCACGGAAAAGTTCGCCAGCTTCGCACGCACTGCCCAGGATCAGACCTTCCCGGTACTTTTCTATGATTTTACGCGGCATGTGCGGACGACGGCGGAAATACTCCAGATGGGAGATGGAGACCAGCCGGTTCAGATTGACAAGCCCTTCCTGGCTCTTGGCGAGGAGAATAATATGGTAGCTCTCACCAATGGAGCCCTTCGGGAGCGCTGTATCGATCTCGTCGAGGTATTTAACGCCTTTTTCTGCGACGGCCTCATACATTTTAGCCAGGCACTGGGCCGTGGCTGTTGCATCATGGACGGCGCGGTGGGCATTTTTGAGGCTCACGCCCAGCTGACGGCAGAGCGTACCAAGCTTATGCGTCTTAAGATCGGGATAAAGCTTGCGGGCAAAGGCAAGCGTGTCCAGAACGGGTCCGTTCCATGTCAGGCCAAGGCGCCTCAGCTCAGCGCGCAGCACAGCGCTGTCAAAGGAAGCGTTGTGCGCTGCGATGGAAGCTGAACCAATAAATTCCATCAGCTTGGGAATGACAACGGAAGCATCAGGCTTGTCGGCGAGCATGTTGTCCGTGATGCCTGTCAGCTCCTGGACTTTTTGAGGAACCGGTGTATGGGGGTTGATGAGAAGGGAAAGGGAATCTTCGATGGCACCGTTGACCAGACGGACGGCACCAATTTCTATGGCGCGGCAGGTGCCGGTGTTAAGACCCGTTGTCTCAAAGTCAAGCACGACGATGGGTTCCTCAAGACGGGTATGGGATGGGTTGCGGACAATAACGGGATCGTCGATCAGGTATCCTTCGCAGCCCGGGATCAGCTTGATTATACCCTTGGCAGCCTTGAAAGCAGCCGGAAAGGACTGAAGGACCCCGTGGTCCGTAATGGCCACAGCGCTGTGGCCCCATTTGATGGCACGCCCAATCAGGTCTTCTGCCGGGGTCAGAGCGTCCAGCGTGGACATGTTGGTGTGCATATGCAGCTCGATCCGCTTTTCGCTGGCCTTGTCTTCCCGCTCAATTTTCTCCATGGGAACAAGGTCACGGACGGATATGGAAAGTTCATGGGCAAAGTTATCAAACATGCATTCTCCGCGGAGCTTGACGTTCATGCCCACTTTAATCTGCTCAACCTTGTCGCTGACAGCTTTGCGTTCCTCATCCGTGATCGGGTGTTCTTCAAGGTCCGCTTTCTGGCGGCCAAACCCGGAAGAGCGCCGGTAGCGCAGGAACACTTTGCATAGAACCGAGGAAGTATAGTCTGTCACGGCAAAAGTGAGGAGAAGCATCTCGCCGCCCTTGAGCTCCTTGGTCTCCAGTTTGAAGATATCACCCTGGACGCAGACAATGCCGCTTTCTGCGGTAAGCGCCTTGATCTCGGAGGGGTAGTCTGCAATGGAACGTCCAAGAATGGGTTTTCCGATCACATGGTCGGTCATGCCCGGAGCAAGGTCCGGACGCGCTTCCTTGGGCTTGGCGCGGGGCGCTGGCTTGTCTTTGGGTGCTTTTTCCGGCTTTGGTTCGGGCGCAGGAGCAGAACCAAGCTCACCTGCTGTGAAGGCGTGGATGGAGCTTCTCAGATTTTCCTGTCTGAGCTGCTCAATTCTGCGCTCCTGGTCCCCGGCCACAGCCAGTTCAATGCGGCACTCCACGCCAAAAATGTCGAGAATGGCGCGCACAAGACGCCCCTGGATGTTCTGGCGTGCCATGAACTGCATGGAAAAGCTGTCCGGGAAAGTCAGGGTGATCAGATCGCCCTGGTTGCGCCAGTCGATCTGGTCAAGCCAGCCTGAGGCGGCGGCGTAATTGCGGCGGAGAAAATCCACCAGAACCTGTTTATAACTGCCGATATCTTTAAGAAAGGCATCGGCAAGGGAAGGGGAAACCACGCGCAGAGCGAGCGGGTGGCCGGGGAATACGCTGCGGAGGATCCGCTCCATTTCCAGAAAGGCCTTCTCATCGACCAGGGTACGGCTTTTGAAGGTGATGTAGACCTTATGCTCGCTGGCCATGTACACCACATCCGGTGGTTCAAGCTGGCCTTTGAGATCGGGGAGCGACTGGAAAATCAAAGCAAGGAGGTCCTGATAGCTCATACGTGACCTGCCATGCGCCGGGCCAGGGCGTGTGCCTCATCAATCAGAATCTGGGCAAGATCGCCTTCGATCCGCCTCGGTTCCTGGCCTTTCACAAACAGGGCACCGTACCCGTCGCCTCCGGCAATTCCGATATCGGCCTCATGGGCCTCACCGGGACCATTGACGACACACCCCATCACTGCAACCTTCATAGGCACTGTGATATCAGAAACACCCTCATAAACTTTTGCGGCAATCTCGGGCAGATTGATGCGTGTGCGGCCGCATGTCGGACAGCTGATAAACTGCACGCCCTTCTGACGGATGTCCAGGGCGCGGAGAATGTCCCAGGCAGCCTTTGCCTCAGGAACGGGGTCCCCGGTAAGGGAGACGCGGATGGTGTCACCGATGCCGTCAGCGAGCAGGGCGCCGATGCCGATGGCGCTTTTGATTGTGCCCTGTCCCGGAAGCCCTGCCTCAGTCACGCCGACGTGCAGGGGATAATCGCAAACCTCACTGGCGAGACGGTAAGCGGCGATCGTGTCGCGGACACCGCTGGCTTTCATGGAAAGGACGATATCGGAGAAACCGGCATCCTCAAGCATGCGCGCGTGCCGCAGCGCGGAATCCACCATACCCTTGGGCGTCACCCCGCCATCCCGTGCCAGGATGTCTTTTTCTACGGAACCTGAATTCACGCCGATGCGGATCGGGATGTGGTGGGCCTTGGCACAGTCTGCCACGCGTCTGACATTTTCCTCACCGCCGATGTTCCCCGGGTTCAGGCGCAGCTTGGCGATCCCGTTCTCTGCGGCGAGGATGGCGAGCCTGTAATTAAAATGGATATCAGCCACCAAAGGTACGGGAGAGCCGTCCACGAGTGTGCGCACAGCCTGAGCGCAGGCTTCATCATAGACAGAGACACGGACAAGGTCGCAGCCCGCATCTGCGAGGGCACGGATCTGAGAAAGCGTTTTTTCTGTATCTCTCGTGTCTGTATTGGTCATGGACTGGACTAGGACCGGGCTTCCGCCGCCCAAAGGCAGGGAAGCAATATGCACAAGCTTTGTCATGTTGCCTCCTGTGATCAGTGGATCAGTTTCATGATATCGTTATAGGTAAAAAAGAGCATAAGGCCGATGAGGAGCACGAACCCTGCCAGATGGACCGCGGCTTCCTTTTCAGGCGGAACGGGCTTGCGCCTGATCACTTCAATGAGCAGGAAGATCAGACGGGAACCGTCAAGACCAGGAATGGGGAGCAGGTTCATGATGCCAAGATTGATGGAAATCATAATCAGCAGGTTGATGAAGGCATCGAACCCGCCTGTCTGTACCTGGTCGGAGACGAGACTTACGATACCCACAGGGCCGCTGGTGTTCTCAAGACCTTCTCCGGTAGTGATAAGCGCTTTCAGTGCGGAAACCATGGCGGTACCGGCGTACGTGCAGTTGTTCCAGGCAAGGGCGCCAGCCTGTACAAAGGTTGCGGGATTGGTGATGATGTGCGTGGAACCATCTGCCCTGCGTTCGGTGCGGCTGATGAGGCCCACAGAAATACCGATGCGGAACCTCCCGTAGGCTTCATCATAAAAAGGAGTAAGGGAGAGCTGCAGCTGCTCGCCGCCGCGCATGACGGTCAGGCCAATAGGGGAGGGCAGAAGCGCGTCCTGATGGGCAGTGATTGCCTCGGTAAATGTGCTGAGGCTGGCGTCGATCAGGCTCTGATCTTCAATGGCGATGATTTCATCCCCTGCCATAAGGCCAGCCTGTTCGGCCGGGCTCTGCGCTTCCACGGTGCTCACACAGGGAACGGTAGAAGCTGTTCCGCCGATCCAGACATAGAAGAACAGGACAAGGAAAGCGAGCAGGAAGTTCATGCCGGGTCCCATGAGGACCGTGATCATCCTTTTCCATACGCGCTGCCTGGAGAAGGCACGAGGGTCCTCCTGATCGGCTTTGTCCAGGGAATCTTCACCATAAAAAGCGCAATAGCCGCCTACAGGAATCAGACGCAGGGAAAAGGTCGTACCTTTTTTTCCGGTGCGCTGAAAGAGCACCGGACCGAATCCGATGGCGTATTCACGCACACTGATCCCGCACAGCCGGGCAAAAAAGAAGTGCCCGAATTCATGAACGGTTACAAGGATGCCCAGCAGCAGAAGGGCAATGAGGACAGAAAACATAGCAGTTCCTTTCAGGTCAGTAAGATAGGGGTCACATCTTTGCGATGAGCGATGTGGCTGTCTGACGGGCGGTCCGGTCCGCTTCGAAGATGGCCTGCAGCGAATCGGCAGAAAGAGGGCCGACCCTGTGAAGGGTTTCCTCAACCGTCCTGGTGATATCCCCGAAAGTGATGCGGTTCTCCCGGAAAGCAAGGTTGGCCACTTCGTTGGCAGCATTGAGTATGGTGCAGCTTGCACCGCCGGCCCTGAGGCATTCCCCGGCAAGACGGAGGGCGGGGAAACGCACCGGGTCCCCTTTTTCAAAAGTCAGGGAGCCGATGGAGAACAGATCAAGCGGCTTAGAACCGGTTGTCATACGCGAAGGATAAGACATGGCATAGGCGATGGGGACACGCATATCGGGCACACCGAGTTGGGCAAGGACTGCACCGTCCTCGAACTCAACGGCGGAATGAATGACGGACTGGGGGTGCACGACCACCTGGATGGAGTCAGGCTGCATGTCAAACAGCCATCTGGCCTCGATGATTTCAAGCGCTTTGTTGAACATGCTTGCAGAATCGATTGTGATTTTGGCGCCCATGCTCCAATTGGGGTGGTTGAGGGCCTCCGCGACAGTTGCCCTCTCGATTTTCTCCCTCGGCCATGTCCGGAAAGGACCGCCGGAAGCGGTCAGGAACAGGCGGGTGGGACGGTTACCGCCCGCATCCTGCAGACACTGGAAAATAGCACTGTGTTCACTGTCGACAGGCAGAAGAATCTTCCCCATCTGTCTGGCGGCATCCATCACAAGATGGCCGCCGGTGACGAGCGCTTCCTTGTTGGCAAGGAGGACCTGTCTTCCGGCATGGATCGCATCCATGACGCTCTGAAGGCCCGCGATGCCGACAATAGCAATGAGCACCTGATCGGCTGGCACCTCGGACGCCGCAATCCTGAGGGCCTGGGGACCGCAGACAAAGGAACAGAAACGGAGATCGTCAGGGATCTCCTCATCTTTCAGATCACATAAAAGACCGGCCATAACAGGACGGAACTCGCGGACCTGGGCAAAGAGCTTCTCTTTGCTGGTATTCGCGGTGAGGGCACTTACCTGGTACCGGTCAGGGTGCTGACGGACAAGGTCCAGGGCCTGGGTGCCAATGGAGCCGGTGGACCCGAGAATAGCTATTTTTGTCATATCTGTCACCAAAAAACAGCGCGGAACACGAAGATGATGATGGCCATGAACAGAAGGGAATCCAGACGGTCCATCATTCCGCCGTGTCCTGGGAAAAGATTGGAAAAATCTTTGATATTGCAGTGCCGTTTGATCAAAGAGGCAAACAGGTCGCCCAGCTGGCTTGCAAGCCCGCCAAAAAAGCCGATCAGCAAGCATTGCCACCATGTAGGGAGAAGAGGCTGTGTGGCAGGACCGCAAAGCAGGTTAGAGATGAGACAGACAAGAAGTGCGCCTGCAACTGATCCGACAAGGCCGCCCAGGGCGCCGGATACTGTTTTGTTGGGGCTCACGTACGGGCACAGCTTAGGTCCGCCCACACGGCTGCCGACAAAATAAGCCATGGTGTCACCAAGGACCGGCACAATAATAAACAGTCCGATGAGCGTTCGCTGTACGGAAAGGGGCTGGATCAGGGAAAGGGAAACAATGCACAGCCCCGGAAGCAGAATGGAAAACAGGGGAAGCAGGCTCATCAGCGCGTCTTCCAGATGCGGGTCACGCCTGAAGATGACACAGGCTATAGTGACAAGACAGGTTGCGGCCAGAAAAGGTACAATACTTGTCATACCGAAGAGCAGGGCTGATGGGATACAGGCAATCAGGGCGACCCAGGTTGGCCAGGATACCGGTCTGTGGCCCGCGACAGTCAGGGCCCGGTACTCCTCACGGAAGGCAATGATAAAGCAAAGGATAGCGCCCACAGAGAACACTGTACCACCAAAATACACCATAAGCAGGCCGAATACGAACATAAAAGCCCCGGTTACAATCCGTTGGGTCATGAAATCACCTCAGTATGACAATAAGGGGAAAATGCGAAGAGAATATGAACTATCGTCCGCCAAAGCGGCGCTGCCGTCCGCCAAAGGTCTCCAGGGCCTCGTCATAGAGCTTTACGGAAAAATCCGGCCAGAGTGTTTTAGGAAAAAGAAATTCGGCATAAGCGCACTGATAAAGCAGAAAGTTGCTCAGACGCATCTCCCCGCTGGTACGGATCAGCAGGTCCACATCCGGCTGATTGCGGGTGTAGAGGTGTTCGGAGAGCATTTTCTCCGTGATCTGGTCCGGACGGATCTGTCCTTGCACACAGGCATCCGCAAGTTCACGGGCCGCCCGGGTCAGTTCGTCCCTTCCACCGTAATTGATGGCTATGTTCAGGTGCAGGCCGGTATTGCCGCCTGTGCGCGTCTCAGCCTCAATGAGGGTGAGGCGCTGTTTTTCGGGAAGGCGCGACTTATCCCCCATGATGAGGATCTTGACGTTTTTGGCATCAAGCTCATCAATTTCGGAGGCAAAAAAATCAAGGATCAGCTGCATGAGTGCGTCAACTTCTTCCTGGGGCCTTGACCAGTTTTCCGTGGAGAAGGCGTACAGGGAGAGGGATTTGATGCCAAGATCATCAGTGTGCCGAATGATCTCGCGCAGGTTTTCGGTGCCCTGACGGTGGCCAAGAGAGATGGCAAGTTTGTGTTTTTTGGCCCAGCGGCCGTTCCCATCCATGATGATGGCAACATGCTGGGGGAGCCTTGAAAAGTCCGCCCGGCTTTTGCCCATCGTGCTTTTCTTGCCGGGGACCGTTGTATCTTTGGAATGCTTCTGCAGCAGTTTCACAAGCCGGGACAGGTTCATGGGAGACCTCCTTCTTAAGGGAAAAAGGTGAAAAATGCGCAAGTCCCATGCCGGGGCCTGCGCATCGGATCAGACGTTTTGGGGCTCACGTGGCCATTGGTCATGGAAGGCGGCAACAACCAGTGCACTGCGGTCCGCACGGATCACTCTGAGCGTACCGCCGGCATGCCCATGCGGGTCCTGTGTACAGACGACAGGGGGCTTATCACCTTCAATGCGCAACAGCGCTTCTTCGAGCGGCAGCCCGAGAAGGGAAGAAAATGTCATCAGATTTCCATGATCTCCTTTTCTTTGGCGGCACATACCTCGTCGATCTCTTTGATCGCTTTGTCAGTCATTTTCTGCATGTCTTCCTCTGCCTTACGCTCATCATCTTCAGTGATCTCAGAGTTCTTCTTGAGTTTCTTGAACTGTTCGATGGCATCACGGCGGATGGAACGGACAGCGACCTTGGTGTCTTCAGCTCCCTTGCGGGCCACCTTTGTCAGTTCCTTGCGGCGCTCTTCGTTGGTGGGCGGGAAGACAAGACGGATCACTTTGCCGTCATTCTGAGGATTGATCCCCAGGTCACTTTTCTGAATGGCCTTTTCAATGGCAGGGATCATTTTTGCTTCCCAGGGGGAGATGAGGAGCAGCCGGGCTTCCGGAGAAGAAACACCGGCAACCTGATTGATGGGTGTAGCCTCGCCATAATAGTCCACGGTAATCCGGTCGAGCAGCTGTGGATTGGCACGGCCTGCACGCAGGGCCTGCATATCGCGTTGATAGACATCCCGGGATTTACCCATCTTATCTTTTGCCTGGTCCATAATTTCCTTGACTGTCATAGGCTTAGCCTCCTTTAAACTCATGCAATCTCATAGAAGTCTGAATTGATTTACGGGTATTGTAGCCTTTTTTCATGGATATGGCAAGCGTCAAATCATGGGTGGACAACTGTACCCATAGGGTCGCCTTCAAGGACGCGGACAAGGTTGCGGGGATCGTTGAGCGCAAAGACACGGATAAAGGGCACATGATTGTCCAGGCAGAGCTGGAACGCTGCAGCATCCATGACTTTCAGGCCCATGGACAGAGCGTCCTGATAGGTAATATCAGGGATCAGTTTGGCAGACGGGTCCTTATTGGGATCGGCGGTATAGACGCCGTCGATGTTTTTGGCCATGAGAATGACGTCGGACTGCATTTCAATGGCACGCAGGGCCACGGCTGTATCGGTGGAGAAGAAAGGGTTGCCTGAACCTGCAGCAAAAAGCACAACTTTGCCTTCGGAAAGATAGCGGCGGGCGGTCATGGCGTTGAAAGGTTCACAGAACCGGTCCATATCCACAGCAGACATGACGACAGCATCAAGGCCAGCCTTGCGCAGATAATCAGCGACGCAAAGGCAGTTGATGACGGTGCCCAGCATGCCCATCTGATCAGCTGTCACAGCGTCCATACTGGCACTTGGGCCCTGGCGGCCGCGCCAGATGTTTCCGGCGCCAATGACGATCCCGATCTCAGGAACGATATCATGCATGTCCCTGATGATGCCGGCCATCTCCCGGACCTTATCAAAATCGAACAGTTCACTGCCGCTCTTCAGCGCTTCTCCGCTGAGCTTGAGCATAACTCGCCTGTATTTCATAAGGTAACTCTCCTTTATTGGTGGTATAAATAAGGGACTGTAATACATACAGTCCCTTACAATGGTTCCAATTATGCTTTCTGCATAGCGGCAATCTCAGCGGCAAGATCATCCTTGCGCTTCTCAATGCCTTCGCCGCGCTCATAGCGTGCGAAACGTACTACATCAAGTGTGCAGCCGCTTGCCTTGGCCACTTCACCCATGAGCTGCTTGATGCTCTTGTCGGGGTCCTTGACGAAGGCCTGATCAAGCAGGCAGACTTCTTTGTAATACTTTTCGATCTGGCCGTCGACAATGCGGTCAACAATCTTTTCGGGCTTGCCGGCTTCAAGAGCCTTGGCACGCTGGATCTCGCGCTCTTTCTCGAGCTTTTCGGAATCAACTTCCTCGCGGCGCACAGCTTCAGGCTTAGCGGCTGCAATCTGCAGAGCGAGGTCATGGGCGAACTGCTTGACGTCGTCATTGTCCTTGCCGGCTTCGTCGCACTTCACATCGACGATAACGCCGACTTTGCCACCCATATGGATATAGGTGGAAACGACACCCTCAGTCTTATAGCGGACAAACCGGCGGACAGAAATCTTCTCGCCGATGGCAACAGTAGCTTCAGAGACAAGGTCAGAGATCGTCTTGGTCTCATCGTCGACGAACTTCTGGTTCATCAGATCGTCCACATCGGCAGGATCTGCCTTGGCGATATGCTTTGCGACGTTGTTGGCGAAAGCCTGGAAATTATCGGTCTTGGCAACAAAGTCGGTTTCGCAGTTGACTTCCACAATGACGCCCGTGCATCCGCAGGGGGTCA
>CAMNGW010000032.1 GCA_946538615.1 uncultured Clostridia bacterium | reverse complement strand
CTTTCGCGTTTGTCTTTTCTGTATCGTTTTCAAGGTTCATGCGCTGCTCTCTCGAAGCAGCTTATGTATCATATCACTGGTTCGGGTTTGAGTCAATCCATTTTTCCTTTTTAATTTCGATTGTCTGTTTTGATTGTTATAATTCCATCCTTCAGTCTTTTTACTTGATTTCAGCTTGTGTTCTGTTGTTACCTTGTATTCTAAAAATAATCTGGAACACATGGAAACAGCTGAGATCAGCCCCCTGTTGCCATACCCAAGGCGATCCCGAAACTCAGGCTTGCTTCCTGCGTATATCCCCCTGCAAAAATCTCTCAGGCCGCAGAACCCGGAACAGAACAGCCCTGCAGATCAAAAAGAGTGCGCTTCTACAACGCACTCTCCCTGATCGTACAAAGTAACATCTGAAAATCTCCGCAGTCCGGAACAGAGCGAAGACCGGCTGCTCCTTTCTGCAGCTCTTTTTACACTTTCAGTGCCATTCCGGTCGTGCACAGGGCCTTTTCATCGAGCACATCATCTTCCAGAACCTGCACGCCGTTGATGAACAGTCCTTTGATGCCAAAAGACTTTTCCTGATCGGGTATGGCATTCCGGATTTCTTCCTCGCTGAAAACCGTCAGATCAGCATAATAGCCATTCCGCAGATAGCCACGTTCTTTCAGCTGGAAGCGGTCAGCCGTTGCACCGGTCATACGGCGGATCGTTGCCGGCATCGTATCCCCGGTGCCCCTCAAGGAATCCCGCAGGAACTTCGGGAAGCAGTCATAGATTGCAGGATTCTGTACACCATGCTCTTCCACCCAGGCGTCGGTCATATACAGACAATGCGGATCATGTTCGAACTCCGATATGATCTCCGGTGTGGAATACGGGCCCATGTTGACACGCCCCTTGAAGTGGCTCGCCTCGCTGAGCATCAGATAAGCATTCAGATCACTCATGCCTTCCATTTCTGCGATCTCGTGAACCGTTTTTCCTTCATACTTTTCATAGCCGGGCCCGATATATGCAATCTGGATATCCCGGAACCCAAAGCCAAGGAGAAGGCTCGATGCCTTCACAAGCAATGCAAGCTTCAGCCGGGTCAACGGCTTTTTCTTTTCCTTCTCTGTCATGCCCTGGTACCATGCAGGAAGGATCACCGTGATCACCGACACACCGAGACACTCGTTGTAGATATCAAACATCACGTCCACGCCTTCCTGGCGCAGTTCCTCCACCATCCGCATGAGCTCATCTTTCGAGGCAAAAGAGCTGCGTCCCACAAAGATCGCATGGGAATATTGCAGCTTCAGCTTTGTGCCGCGGGCAATCTCCGCCAGTTCGTCGAATGCACGCAGCAGGTGCGACCTGCCCAGAAGCTGCGGGTAGGACATGGAAACTTTAGACTCTGCACGCGGGTGAACGGTCAGTGGCTTGTTGTACTTCACACACAGTTCTGCAACTTTTTTCAATTCATCGGTCCCTGCATAAAGACCAGGCTCGTACATCAGTCCAAGGGAAATGCCTGCCGCACCTTCCTGAAGTGCCTTCTCCAGAATAGCGAGCATATCCTGCTCTTCCTGAGCCGTCAGCGGGCGGTTGTCAATACCTCCTGCTGCAGCCCTCGCTGTGCAGTGACCTGCGAGTATGGCGAGATTACAGGGCATGTGGTGGTCAACGGCATCCATGAAAGAAGCTACTGTACCATACTGTCCGACTGTCCCGTCAAAAGAAAACAGTCCGCCTCCTATGTGATCAAGATGGTCCCGGTTTTCAAAACCCACCGCGGACAATCCGCAGTTGCCCGAAATGAAAGTCGTGATTCCCTGAAGCAGAAAAGGTCTGAAGTATGGCAGAGGATCCTGCCTGATCGCAAACCAGTCATTGTGTGAGTGCCCATCTATAAAGCCCGGGGCAATGGAAAGCCCGCTCAGATCAATAATCCGGTCCGAATCCGCATCCAAAGATGGCGCAATCTGCGCGATCCGGTCTTCTTCAATAAGGATATCCCCGGTAAAAGGTTCTGCTCCTGTTCCGTCATAAATCTTCGCATGTTTAAGAAGCTGCCTCATATCTGTCCTACTTTCTTCCGGATCAATCGGCACTGACATTCCTTTTGAGTATAACACGGGAGATGCACAAATGCCATCGTGTTCCAGGCATTTTCTGACTCTTTTCCAACAGATATCCCCATTTTTTCCATGAACAGGGACATCTGCCTTTCTCTTCATGTTCCCTGTCCGGGACCCGCCTTTTTCCCCTCCATATCTGTGAATGATTTCTTCCTTCTCCATCTGCTTCTCCGCCTGTCCGTCACTGGCCATGGAACAGGATACCATTGCTGCATGTATCCTGTCCCGCATCAGACAGAATGCATTCCGGATGTTCAGCAGCCTGTACGTTGATTTGTGACCATTCTTGCAGAAAAACGTTTCCCGTTCCACCCGGCATCCTGGTCTTCAGAGCCGTTCAGTCCCGCTTCACCTATAGACCAGACAGAAAAAAACGCAGAACAAAGCTTTTATAAAAATCATTTCTCAGGTACAATATCCATGCAGATAATGTACTGTTTCAACCTGACATTTTCCCTATGTCCCCTTACCCGCTGCCTTCTGTCCCTGTGAGGAGTCTGAAAGCAGCCGTATCCTGAATACGTCCCTTGCGGACCGCTCCCCTGTCTCCCGCTGATTCTTCATCATGATCCTTCAAAGACCGGAGCGCCTTTTGTTATTATTTAGAGAGGAGTCCTTCGACATGACAAACAGACTGATGTTCGCACATATGCTTGCTCTGCTGTGCATCCTGACTCTCATGGCAAACATCTGTCCGCCACCTGCCTCCGCAGATGATGCCGAACTGCTCAGAAGCCTGCCTGGCCAATGGGTCTGCAGCGATGACGTAACAGATGAAAACGACAATGAATACAAAACGGACCTGGTCCTTACCTTTGAGGAAAATGGAAACATGACCCTGCGTGTTGACAGTGCTTATCAGGATAAAGCCTATTCCCTTCATGGCACCTGGTCGTTTGAACTGGTCCCCAACGCCATGGACCGGATGACACTGCGGTTTGCCCCTGCAGATCATTCTTCCCAGACCGCAGGCACGGAACCGCTGGAATGCGTATACAATGTCTATGCGGAAAGCTGGGTGGAACAGGATGTGGAGCATACTTATATGATCCTTGAGTCTGTCCACACCAGCGGCATCTCTCCATTTGAAGATGTTTACGGTTATGGCGACAGCATTGCCTTTCACAGAGAGGAAGGGCCAAATATGCGCATTGTCAACTGCAAGTCTTATGTTTCCCTGAGGGAAAAGCGGTCAAAGTCATCTGCCCGTCTTGCCCGTGTGCCCCTGGGCGCGCTCGTCCTCGCTTACCCTGAATACGGGGATGAGAATGGTTTTATCCTCTGTGTGTACCAGGACGAGTATGGATATATACTTTCAGAATATCTCGAACCTGTTGGTCAATAGCCATAAACCTGCCGGTGTGCTCCGGCAGGGTTTTCTTTTTTTCATGCAGTTCGTATTCTGTATGATGTTCTCAGCTGTGCCGCTGATCGTCTTTTCCCTACGTATTCTGACTGTCCCTATGTGCTCAGGCCCTTCTGTGCCCTGCCAAATGCAAAAAGACTCTGCCCTGTGGGCAAAGTCTCCATTTGGGTCTCCTCCGTTCTCTTTTCAGGCGGACTGTCCCGCACATTCATCCGGCGTTTCCGATGGCAGTGCCTGCAGGCACCCGTCACAGCCTACCCCAGCACTTCTGCTTCCGGGTCCGGGGCGCTCCTTCCCTTCAAAGCTGTCCACGGTCCCGTGCCGCCGGATAATGGACCCGCTTCCCTTTTCAGATTCTCCCTTTGCTGCTTACACAAAGGCCGGCGCGCATCCGGTCAGCTGTCTCATGGTCCATATCCTGCCGGAGCATCTTCCGTTATGCGGGTTCAGCCATCCGAGGGGCTGTCTGCCTCTTCTCCCTTCTTTTTCTTCCACGGGAGCTCATCATCTGAAGCCTTAAAATTATATACAGGTTTCATGATGTCGATGATTTCAACCGTATCACGGATCACATCGATGATGTCCTCCAGCGATTTGTACGCCATAGGTGCCTCATCCAGCGTGTTTTCATTGATGGAAGTGGAATAGATCCCTGCCATGGCTGAGACATATTCCTTCAGGTCTATGGTATCTCTGGCTTTTTTCCTGGACATGATGCGCCCCGCGCCATGGGGAGCAGATTCGTTCCAATCGGGATTCCCCTTGCCCACAGCAATGACAGAGCCATCCCGCATGTTGATGGGGATCAGCACTTTCTCCCCCTTGTGGGCCGCGATTGCCCCTTTGCGCAGGATCATCTCCTCTGTATCGATATAGTTATGGACCGTGTGGAAAGCATCAACGGCGGTCATCCCTGTGTGCTCCAGGATGATCTCTGACATGATTTCTCTGTTCCTCCGGGCGAAATGCTGGCAGATTCCGACATCGTGGAGATAATCTTCAACATGTGCGCCGTACAGCCAGCAGATTTCCTCCGGCACATCCACCTCGTGCGTTTTGAAATTTTTCTCCAGTTCTTTCAGCGCTTTCTGGATTTCTGAACGCCGTCCCTGTTCCTTATAGGAACGGATGATTTCGTCATACTGTCTGAAATACTCTTCTTTGCCTTTATGCAGGTCAATGGCCAGGCGCTGGTAATATTCAGCTACCTGCTTGCCCAGGTTCCGGCTTCCGGAATGGATGACAAGGTAATATGTGCCATCAGACGCTCTGTCAATTTCAATGAAATGGTTTCCGCCACCGAGTGTCCCCAGGGACCTCTCCAGGCGTTTTGTGTCCCTCAGATCGCGGAAACATCTCAGATCCGTCAGATCAAACTTTTCTCTTCTGCCCTCCCAGGTATTCATCCCCGAAGGGATCAGATGGGCAGCTCTGTCCACGGCGGCATAATCCAGTTCTGTCTGCGCAAGGCGCACAGTGTACATCCCGCACCCGATGTCCACGCCCACGATGTTAGGGCAGACCTTATCGGTCACAGTCATTGTGGTGCCAACCGTGCACCCTTTTCCCGCATGCACATCCGGCATGATCCTGACCTTGCAGTCTTTTGTGAACTCATAGTCACACATCCTTCGGATCTGCTCAACAGCCTCGTCTTCCACCACTTTCGCATAGCAGACAGCTGCTGTTACTTTTCCTTGAATTTCAAACATATGGACCCTCCCTTCCGGATCGTCCGGTAACAGGCGGACATATCAGAAACAGCCGCCTGATTCAGAAAATAAAGTGATCTTCCGGGACGCTCTTCAGCCCTTGCATCAACTGTCCGGTGCCCTCTGGCCTTCCGGGAACACGGTATTCCCTGCACGGCCATCTGCTCCCGGAGCGTGCCGTCCATGGGCGTTTCCTCATCCGGCTGTCACCATGATATACGCCGTGCCCTGTCAGATCACGGAAAAAAACTTGCGGACCTTCATCGCAGGGCCTGAAATACTTTCCGGAACCCGAGCCATGCAAAATTCGCATCTGTGCACCGGACCGGTCAGACCCGGATCCGGAGAGAATGACGGTGACTCACAAAAACGCCCGCTCCGGACCGGGCCCGGATGGTGTTTGTCCCCTGAATTTACAGAATCATTCATACAGCACAGTATGCCCCCACTGGTTCTTCGTGCAGCAGACCTGTCCGGAGCTTCTTCTGAAACGCAAGGGGGCACCGCCTGTTTCCTGGCACCATCTGTATATGCCCCGCTGATGAAGGCAGGTTTACAGAAAGGGAAAACAGCCGGCCTGTCCCATCTGTTCTGATACGCTACTCATCCTCTGTCCGGGCACACGCCTGAAAAAGTCCTTCTGCCCATTGCCCCTTATTCGGAAATCTGTCACTTTTCTCTGCATGGTCCATGCCATCTGTGTGGAACCTCCTGCCAAGAGCAGCGGACACATCAGGTACGGCCCGTCCGGACATCAAACAGCGTGACCCGAATCACGCCGTTTGCCTTGAAATGACTGGAGCTCAGATGCATCCAGCAGCAGTATCTTCTGTTATTCAGTACGCGCCTGCTGCCCGCCATTTTTTTGCCGGACCAGCCTGTCTTTGATCAGACCGACAAAATGCTCCGGTGCAGTCACCTTTACCATAGGTCCGAAGGACAGGACCCGGATCACCATCTCTGTTTCATCTTTGACATCATAGACGACCGAAACCCTGTAGCTGTCCTCCCCGGTCCTTTCCGCCTGCTTTTCAAAGTGTGCAAAATGCAGCAGCACACGCTCAAGGGCATTTCTCTCATCATGTACCTCAAGCTCTACGGTCCTGTTCTCCTCCTGGACCTTCCGGCCGGGGCTTTTCATGAATTCCCCCTTGAACGGAACGCACCGGACAATTCTCGCCAGGTTCACAACACCGCTGTATCTGCAACCGGAACCGATCAGTCTGAATTTATCGTCCTTTTCAGAGTATTCAAGATACTCGGGCATCAGGGTGCGGCGCATGTTTTTTCCATTGCGGTTCACGCTGTCAATGCTCAGCGCTGTCCTGCTGCGGATCGCCTCAAGGATTTGCCGGAAGACCCGGATGTATGCTTCGTCCTCATAGGGGTCGCCATCCAGGTACCTGTCAAAGACCACGATATCATCCTGCGTAAAGAGCGGTTCCACCTCAGGAAAATAAGGAGGATGGTCATCAAAAAGCCTGATGCGCGGGTCTGAGGCGATCGCGTTGAGCCATCTTTTCTGCAGATTGGTCAGAGGCATGGAAGGAGCGTGCCGGACCGGTGTGCTCCCGTCATGCCTGAGCAGCTGCCAGCGCTGTTCAAGCAGTGCAGGCTCAATGTTCAGCACGCTCTCCCCGAAGGCGTTCTGAGCCACGATCCTGCGCAGCTCCGCTGTGCTGACAGGGTGGGTACAGGCCTCCCTGAGGATCGCTGCCACGGTCTGATAATAGGCACCGTACCATTCACTGAAAATCATCTGTCCCCGCCTCCCTCCAGTCCGTAGAGCGTGTACATCCTCCGGAGATCATCGTTGAACTGTGCCTCCAGCACATGGTTGGAGCATTCAAAATCTGTGATGCGGCAGATGAATGTCCGGATCCATGGGATCAGCTCGCTGGCATCATAGACATCCGCCGAAAAGCGGCTGGAATGGCCATCGATTTCAGTCACTTTACCGCATCTTTTTTCTCTCTCCAGCCTTTGGGGGATGTGCATCTCATCATCGCCATACGTTACTGTGAACGCCACATGCTCCAGCCCCTGTCCCGACCTTCCATGGGTGCTGACGCCCCACAGATGCGGCATCATGTCCAGGAGGGCCCGGCGCAGTTCACCGAACTCACTGCAGACATCATCCACATGCACAGAGACAATATTGTCTATCCGGAAGGAAGAGATCTTCCGCATCCGGGGCGTGTAGGCCATCAGGTACTGTCTCCCGCTCTGGACACTGATCATGATGCGCAGCGGGACGACATGGTTCTCGGCAATGCGGTCCTTCCGCCTGTTGATGGTTTCCATGGTGATGTATTTTTGATCAGACATGGCTTCAAAGATGCTGCACAGCACCTCACTGTCCATCACGGATGTGATATAGTGGTGCTTAAAAGCAAAATGGCTCTCTTGTGGAACAGATTTGTCAAGCAGGTAGGACCCGATTACCCCGCAGGGAGCAGTTTCGGAAAAGAAATCAAGAATGTCCCTCTGCGGCAGGGGTGAATCCGGGGCTCTGCGGTAATAAACGGTTTTTCCTTTTCTCTGTGCAAGGATGAGGCCTTCCCTGACATACTCCTGCATCTTCTTACGGACAGTGGATTCATCAAAGGTCCTTGCCGTCTCAAAGGCACTCAGGTACTCATCGACAGCTTCTGTCATCTCAGTCAGTGTAAAGACCTTTTGAGGATCGTGAAGAATATCAAAGATGATAAAGTGAAGGGTAATATCGCCGTCTGTAAAGCTTTTGGTTTTCCACGCAGCGAAAAGCGGGTTATGGCGCGAAACACGGCTGTCTATGGAAATAAAAATGTTCTTCCCCTCTGGTGTCTGGCGGAAACGCATAGAATCGCCAAGCCAGCTCTCCAGTCGCCTGCGCTCGTCATCATACGAACGTGCGCTCTTCGCGGTGAACTCGTTCCGGCTTCTGAACCCGTAGACATAGAAATCCCGCATGTAATCGCGGATGCGGCTGAAATTTTTGATTAATTCACTGTAAGCCATGTTTCCCTTCCTTTGTGCCATCTGTCCGGACTGCTTAAGTCCCCTTGCTGGGTTCTGTTTCCAGACCGTCTGTTCCGCGTGGCCGGCCCCTGAAACGCATTTTGTCCGTTCAGGCAAGGGCTGACCGTGTCCATGGTTCCGGGAGATTTCTGCTCACCGGCAAAGCGTACTGTGTTATGAAACAGGTCCAAGGTCCGGCATGCACCTTCCGCCCTTCTCTCGGGGCCCATGGCCAGCGCCCTGAATGGTCATGAAACCTGGCGGCACCCTGTCCGAGTGCCGTAAAAGGGGCAGATGGGTTCTGCAGCTTTTCCTTCCTGTCAGAAAGAAGGTCCGCGGAGGATAAAGTGGTTCTTCCTGACGTCAATCAGACCGTCTCTTTGCATTTTCCCGATCTCCTTGGACAGGGCGCTGCGCTCCAGGTTCAGGTAGTCCGCCAGCTGCTGGCGGTCAAAGGGGATATCGAACTCCCGGCTGCCCTCGTGCAGGGACACTGAATTGAGATATGACATCACCCTGCCGCGGATGGTTTTCGGCGAGGTATGGAAGCTGCGCCTTGAAAGGTTCAGGTTCTTATGGGCGGAGATCGTCAGCAGGTTTGTAAGAAACTTCATGGCCCACGGCTCGTCCTTGATGCTGCGGTACTTCAGAAAAAGGATCTGGCAGTCCTCGTTTGCCGTCACGTCCACCAGCATGGGCTCATTTTCCAGCATCGCATAGGTTTCCGCAAAGACCTGCCCGCATCCTATGTGGCTGATGATGGTGCGGTTCCCCCAGGCGTCGTTGCTCTCAACTGTCACACTGCCTTCCAGCACCAGCCCGAACTGCTCTGTGACTGTACCGGCCGTAAAAAGGCTCTCGCCCTTCTCAAACCTCTTTTCCCGGGCTTTCAGCACCTGCAGAGCCCCGGATATGGCCTCTTCGCTCATGCCCCGGAAGAGCAGGGTTTTCTGTAATGACTGCGTGTCCACTTTTCTCTCCGATCTTTTCCGAATGTGGTTATAACCACATACTTTTCATGCTGATCATACTATAATACAACTGTAAACGCAAGGAGGTGCTGTCCATGATCCGTAAGATCATTCACATTGACGAAGAAAAATGCAACGGCTGCGGCGCCTGTGCTGCCGCCTGCCACGAGGGAGCCATAGAGATGGTAAACGGGAAAGCCAGGCTCGTGCGGGAGAATTTCTGCGACGGCTTCGGCGACTGCCTGCCCGGGTGCCCCGCCGGGGCGATCTCCTTCGAGGAACGGGAAGCCCCGGAATATGATGAACAGGCTGTCAAAAAAGCACAGGAGGCAAAGAAGATGGAAACGGTAAAGCAAGGGCACCGTGAGGGCTGCCCAGGTTCGGCCATGATGCAGTTTGCCCGGCAGGAGCAGGAAACGGCCCCGGTGATTGCCGGAAAGCCTGTCTCCCGTCTGACCCAGTGGCCCTGTCAGATCAAGCTGGTACCGACACAGGCCCCTTTCTTTGACGGTGCCAGACTGCTGATCGCAGCGGACTGCACAGCGTATGCTTACGCAAACATGCATGAGGATTTTATGAGAGGCAAGGTGACCCTCATCGGGTGCCCCAAGCTGGATGATGTGGATTACACGGAAAAGCTTACAGCAATCATCCGCGATAACCAGATCCGGAGCGTGACTATCGTCCGCATGGAAGTACCCTGCTGCGGCGGGCTCCAGCGTGCGGCCCAGAATGCTCTGCAGTCCAGCGGAAAGTTCATTCCCTGGCAAGTCGTCACGGTCTCGCGTGACGGGAAAATACTGGACTGATGGAACAGTCGCGGTTCACACCGCATAAAGAAAAAGTTTCCTATACAAAAACAGCCCTCTGCGGTCCCCTTTCCCTCCCGTGCACCGCTGCCCCCGCCTGGCGGAAGGAGAGCATGATGCGGCCGTATATGGCCCACAAAAGGTCCGGCGGCAAAGGGCCCGTTGGGACCTGCAGGCGCTGAAAATCACGCTGATACACCCAGGATATGAAGGTGCACAACATGTCCTGGTTCCGGCTGGCCACAGGATGCCCAGCATTTCTTTAGGAGGCTTATGAATGATCAAGGTTGCTTTCTTTGACACAAAGGCTTATGACAGGCCTTCCTTTGAGCACTATGGCAGCGGGCAAGGGATCGAGTTCAGGTTCCTTGAAACAAAACTGAATGAGGACACCGTGCAGCTGGCTAAAGGCTGCGATGCCGTATGTGTTTTCGTCAATGACACCGTGAATGCTTCCGTGATTGATCAGCTGTATGCATACGGTGTCCGCCTGATTGCCCTGCGCTCTGCAGGCTACAACAACGTGGACGTGCGGTCCGCATTCGGCAAAATCCATGTGGTGCATGTTCCGGCATATTCACCTTACTCTGTTGCGGAGCATACCATGGCCCTGCTGCTGACCTCGGTGCGGCGCATCCACAAGGCATACAACCGGACAAGGGAGTTCAACTTTTCTCTCAACGGCCTGACAGGATTTGACCTGCACGGGAAAACTGTGGGCGTGATCGGCACAGGAAAAATAGGACAGATCTTTATTGGCATCTGCCGCGGCTTTGGCATGAACGTGATCGCGTATGACCGTTTTCCTGCAAAAGACAGCGGTATTGAATACGTCCCGCTGGATGAACTGTTCTCCCGCAGCGACGTGATCTCCCTGCACTGCCCGCTGACCAGCGAAACGAGGCACATGATTGATTCCTCTGCCATCGGCAAGATGAAAAAAGGCGTTGTCATCCTCAACACTTCCAGGGGCGGGCTGATTGATGCCGAGGCGCTGCTGGAAGGCATCAAGGAAAGGAAGATTGGTGCAGCATGCCTGGATGTATATGAGGAGGAAGCGGATATTTTCTTTGAGGACCGCTCGGGACACATTCTGGGTGATGACCTGCTTTCCCGCCTGATTTCCATGCCTAACGTGATCGTCACCTCCCATCAGGCGTTCCTGACAGAAGAAGCCCTGAACAACATTGCTCAGACAACAGTCAGCAATATCCTGTCATGCTTTGAAAAAGACGGTATATGCGATAACGAGCTGTGCTACCGCTGCGGCAGCATCGAACAGTGTCAAAAAAGCAGAAAAGAAAAATGTTTCTGAGAAGGAAGAGGGTTAAAACAAGCAGGCAAAGGATGCATCAGAAGCTCTGGCATGTTTCCGGGCATTCCAGATGGATCACAGTGCCCTGCCTCCATCAGCCCGGATGCACCGTACAAAACAGCGCCGCCCATATGGACGACGCTGTTTTTGCATTCATCTGTATCAAACTCAGTTCTCACGGACCCCGAAAGCAATTGTAACCGAGCCGGCACTTATAAACTGAACATCCCCCAGTTCATCGGCTCCCAACACAGGTGATACTTTCAGCTCTACCTGAAAATCTGTACAGGTAAAATCTTCCGATGGGTAGATCTCTATTTCACGGGTCCCTGAGGAATAACCTTCTGAAAACACCACAGGCGAGCCAAAGTGCCTGCTTTCGACAGAACCCTGTCCGCCTTCAGGCATGCCAAGCGGTGTGATCACTGCAGCAACCGAAGCGTATTCTGTCCGGTCTTTATTTCCGATCAGCAAATCAAGATACGTTGCAACCGGCGTCCGGACCAGCTTTGCATCCTGAATTGTCAGACCTGTCAGAGGAGCGTTTTCAACGACTGAGACGGCATTCATCACCGTCTTTTGTTCAGCGATGTTTTTGAAATCGGGTACATGCACGGTTATACTGTGCGGTTCTGCGATTGGCCTCTCACCAGCAGGAAGGGATGCTTGAGATAATGGGCTGTCATAGACCGTCGTATACAGACGTACGTTGATCTTTTCGTTCTGATCCACAGCAGGAAAACGAAGGACCATTGTCCAGGCATCCCGCCCGATGGGTATGCGGTCCCCCGGGTTTGCAACCGCAGTGAAAGACTTATCGGGGTTTTGTGCCATTACTGTAAAGTAAACGACAGACAGTCCTTTGCGCTGTGCATATTCTGCAATGGATTCTTCTTGTCCAGCATCCTCTCTTCCCAAAGCACTCGCGGGACCGCTCAGGGTCATTTTTCTGTCTCCGCCCGGAATCAGGAGAATATCTTCCCTGTCCTTCTTTTGAACATCAACTGCGATATACGCACCTTGTCCGTCATATAACATTTCCCGTACATGCGCAGCAGTAAAATCTGTTTCCCAGCTGTAATCCATCGTTTCAAACCTTTTTTCGATGCCGCTGTCAGAATGAAGACCCAGCATCTCACGAATGCCAGGAAGAAACTGACTGACTGCTAAGGCGAAAGACACCGTTGTCGCCACCAGAATGCACGCAAATACGATAGATACAGATACCTTTTTCGCCACTGGCTTATCCTCCTCTGTTGCAATGATGCGCTGAGCAAGCCAGGGATCCTCCTGCAAGCCAGAAAGAGAGCGGTTTAAGGCTTCCTGTACTTCTTCTTTCCTCATTGTTTCATTCATCTCCCTCGAATTCTATTCCCAGCGCTTTGCGGAGCCTCGATCTCGCACGAACCAGCCGATCGCTGACTGCCTGTTGTGAGATTTGTAAAGTCTCCGCGATCTCGGGTGTTGTCATGTTTTCAAAGTAATACAGTAAGATGACTTCTCGCAGCCTTCTGGACAGCTTCATGATTTCAACTGTCAATGTGTCGTCCTCATAGGATGGCTGTACTGTTGGTTCGGGAAGCATATCCGGAGTTACAGACCGGTCCGTATGTCTGAACCAGCTGCTCCTGCTTAAGTCCCGGCAGCAGTTGATCGCAATTCGGGAAAGCCAGGTCCTTTCATTGGCCTCATATCTGAATTTCTTCAGGCTGCGGTAAGCCTTCAAAAAAGTGTCCTGAACTGCATCTTTTGCCAGCTCTCTGTCATGCAAATAGATAAAGCAGAGACGAAGCAAAGCAAGCTGATGTTCATTTACCATACGGGTAATTTCTTCTTCCGGTGTGCGGTCAGGGCCCTTGACCGTTTGCATGTCCGCCTGCACCTCCTTTCAATCAATTAGACGGCAATTATGAAGAATCCACAAGAAAAATTATCCGACGCAAAAAACGTTTTTTTCAGTGTGGCTTTCCGATGCCACCCGACTGGTATACGCGATTTCCGACTTTTTTATTTTCAGCGGTTCCTGTTCTTGCAGGAAGCGTGTCTGCCCGGCAAACACTTCACATCGAACCGAGTCAGCAAAATGATTGACTGTTCCATTTATATCAGGAAACGAAACCTCCCGGCACAGGAAAATGCACTTTCTCTGCAGAAAAGAATAAACCCAAGGAGGTGAAACCCAAGTGAACATTTGGGATTATCGGTATAAAGACATCCGAATGAAATGAAAGATCAGCGAAACAATTTATGAAGGCACATGTATTAATGTCTCTCCGGCTGAAGATCTGGAAGCAGAAGAAGATGCGATAGATCTTAAAATGCCAAGCGGTGACATACTGTGTATTTTTGAAAGCCAGATTGAATGGATAGAAGAAGTCAAAAGCTGGTGAAGCGATGTGTTGTGTAAACGCCGGTCAGGGTGAGTCACGCCTTTCGCACAGATCATATTGCTCTCAAAAAAAATTTTTTCAAAAGATTTGTAAGATTTCTGCAGCACACGCGTCCAATATAGTGAAAGGAGGGGCACCCCATGGAGACAGAACTTTTTGATGAAATTTATCAGAGTTATTTTGATCCGGTCTACCGGTACGTGCTTTCCCTTTCCAGAGACCCGCATGTCGCGGAAGAAATCACTCAGGACGCTTTCTTTAAAGCTCTGCGGTCATTGGACCGGTTCCGGGGCGACAGCAGCGTGAAAAGCTGGCTGTGCGCCATAGCAAAGAACATCTGGCTGTCCGAACAGAGAAAAAAGAAAACGCAGCCCATTGACGAAGCATCGGCTCTTCCCGATCCCGACATAAGCCCGGAAGAGTCCATTGTCCGTCAGGATGAAAGCATGCGCATCCATCGGCTGCTCCACCGTCTTGATGAGCCGTACCGTGAGGTTTTTACTCTGCGGACACTGGGACAATTGAGTTTCCGGGACATTGGGGAGATATTCGGTAAAACTGAGAATTGGGCCTGTGTGGTCTATCATCGTGCCCGCACCAGACTCAAAGAAGAAATGGAGGCATGAATATGAAGCTGCCTTGTGCTGTTGTCAGGGACCTCCTTCCTCTGTATGCAGAGAATCTTACAGAAGAAGAAACAAAAATAATGATCAATGAACATCTGCAGGGCTGTGCAGAATGTCGAGGAAGGCTCGAGGAATTGGATACAAAGACCGTTGCCACGGTTGAATCCGCAAAGCCTCTGATGACATTGAAAAAAGAAATCCGTAAGAGGCGCTGGTATGCAGCCATAATTGCTTCGCTATGCGTTTTTGTCGCAGTTTATACCTGGTTCTACCACGTGAACGAATGGAAACTAGTGCCATGGGAAGAAGGCCTGATTGAAGTAAAAGGGGCAGAAGAAAGGCCTTATGAAGAAATGTACGGACATCAGGTGGCCCCTGAGGACTCCCATGCCCTGACAGCAGAAGTGCTTGTCCTTCAGGTGAGCAGCCGGATCAACGGGACCCGTGAGACATCCTTCAAAGATGAAGATGGTACGCAAACTGTCTTACTGCAGGGATGGACCAGCCATGTCAGCGGGAACTTTGTAAAAGATACCAACGAGATGGTACTCTGTCCGGTACCGGACCGCCTGATCTATGACGGTGGCGGACAGCAGCAGCTCATATGGGGCTCACCTCTCAATGGGGGCGTAGAAACATTGCCCCGGCTGGCACTGGCCTATTATGTGATCCTGGCTGCATTCCTTGCGGCGGTCTCCGGTGCCGTCTGGTTCATTCTTCGCCACCGTAATAAAAGCTGGATCGTCCGCCAGGTATTCTTCGCCCCCACGTCCTATCTTGCCGCTCATTTTCTGATCAAAGGAGCCCGTACAGCAAGTGACTTTATGGAGCGTGACTTTATCAGTATTGTGCTGCTGACAATCGCTCTTTATACTTTGCTGACACTGGCATGGCAGGTATTCCTGCAGAAAAGAAGAGAACGGTAACTGTCCATCTCACTGCAATCACCGCTGCATGTCCCGCTCTCCCACAGATATGCCATGGACCGCAGGGGTGCTGCATACAGATGGATATAAGTAGCTATACATTGAAGCAGGTACATGAGACCTGCTTTTTTTACTGCGTACCTTCTCCAATATCCAGCTTTTTCCGTCTTTTTTCCAACGGGCGAATCAGTAAAGAGATGATCCAAAAAAGATTTCGGACTTCAATCTTTCTTTAAGCCAGCTCTGATAGACTGCAGGTGTCGAAAGGAAAAGTGCACGTTTCCTGACGACGGTACACAGTACAGAAAGGGATTTATCCCTCGAAATAACAAGGAGGAAACGATTATGAAAAAAATTCTTGCAGCCATTCTGGCACTCACGATACTGGCACTGTCAGCAGCAGCCATTGCAGAAACCACCAGCACAGCCCCAAGCAACGGACGTCCTGCACAAATGCAGCGCGGTCCGCACACTGGCAGCCGTTCCATGGGACAGCCCTCTCATAGAATGCAGAACGGTCAGGCTCCCTCCGGTAATATGCCTGATATGCCTCAGATGAACGGTCAGGCTCCCTCCGGTAATACGCCTGACATGCCCCAGATGAACGGTCAGGCTCCCTCCGGTAATACGCCTGATATGCCTCAGATGAACGGTCAGGCTCCCTCCGGTAATATGCCTGATATGCCCCAGATGAACGGTCAGGCTCCCTCCGGTAATACGCCTGATATGCCCCAGATGAACAATCAGGCTCCTTCCGATAATATGCCTGCTGACGCGTCTCAGACAAACAGTCAGACTTCCTCCGGTAATATGCCTGATATGCCTCAGATGAACAATCAGGCACCCTCCGGTAATATGCCTGCTGACATACATCAGATGAACAGCGCTTTTCCCAAAGGGACCGCACCCGACATGATTGATTTTGACTCCATGGTCAGCAGCGGTGTTATCTCCCAGGAAACCTGCGACAAGATCAAAGCCTATATGGAAGAACATAAGCCTGCAGATCTGCCAGAGATGAACGGCCAGGCTCCATCTGGCGAAAAGCCTGCCGATCTTCCCGTGATGAACGGTGAGCAGCCGGCTGAAGATGAAATGCCCGAAATCGGTGGCCTTCTGTCTGACCTGCTGAAAGATGGTATCATCACCCAGGCAGAGTACGATGCACTTCTTGCCGCAAAGTAATATCCCATACTGCCGGGAGATCCGTCTCCCGGCAGTTCCTGTAGTGATACAAAAGGAGAAAAGCATGAAAAAAAGACTGATATCCATTCTGCTTGCTGTCTTTGCCGTCATGTCATGTCTGCCTCTGTCCGTGGCAGAAAACACACTTTCCGTTGACATGACCAAATGGCAGTACAGTGCTTCAGATAACGTCTACTGGCAGATCGGCATCCCGTACTGTTCAAATCCTGCTGATCCCGTGTACGAGTCCCTGGGAATTTTTGTGCCGGGAAATTATTTTGACGCCACTTCCAATGGTGATGGGACCTTTACCTGCACAGTGTCGGAAACAGGCACTGTCAACGGCTATATCTCCTCTACAGCTCCCATTCTGTTTCCTGTGAATACACCAGGGCACAAGGCACAGTCTGCTCCGTCCGGCTATGCCAAAGGAACCTCCACATGGACCAATCAAGGTTTCATTTATGTGGTTGCAGGGTGCCGGGGCAAGGATGCGGGCATTCCGGCCGGGGTTACAGACCTGAAGGCCGCGATACGCTTTATCCGTTCCAATCTGAACATTCTTCCTGGCGCTGCCGACCGTTTCGTTGCTTATGGGCACAGTGGAGGCGGCAGTCAGACCGCAGTGCTTGGCGCAAGCGGCAACAGCGCATTGTATGCGCCGTACCTGGAGGCAATCGGTGCAGCACAGGCAAGTGACGCTGTCAATGCCGCCATGTGCTGGTGTCCGATCACAGGCTTTGATTCCGCCGATGAAGGGCACGAATGGATGATGGGTGTAACGCGGAGTTCTCTGACAGATGAGATGCAGAGCATCTCCGATGCGCTTGCAGCGGCTTACGCAGAATATGTCAATGCCATGAACTTTACAGATGAATCAGGAAATCCCCTCACCCTAGATCCTTCCGGCAGCGGAATCTACCAGTCGGGCACATATTATGAATATGTAAAGCGTGTCATCGAGGAATCGCTGGAACATTATCTGACGGACACAACCTTCCCCACGACCGCATCTTCCGGTAAAAAGAGCGCTTCCGTCACGTATCAGTCCCCTCAGGATTATATCAGCGCCCTGAACAGCAGCGGCGAGTGGGTAAGCTATGATACCGTAAGCGGCAAAGTAACCATTTCCAGCATCGCTGATTTTGTGACCCGGCTGAAGAAGGCATCCAAGCCCGTAGCAGCCTTTGACAAGCTGGAGGCAGGCGGACATGAACTGTTCAACACAGGTGACGGCGAATGCACGCACTTTGATGCCACGCTGTATGAGATCGTGAAGGGAACCTCATACGAAGCGGATTTTACCGATGACCTCACCCGTACAGACGCTTTAGGCTTCGACGCTGCCTACCGTCTGAGAATGTTTTCACCGCTTTCCTTCCTGATGGAAACCAGTCAGGATTACGGCAGTTCAACCGTGGCTGAGCACTGGCGCATCCGCACCGGCATTATCCAGAGCGACACACCCCTGACGACCGAGATCAACCTGGCTCTGGCCCTGAATGCATACGGGACAGATGTGGACTTTGAAACGGTCTGGGGACAGGGGCACACGCAGGCGGAACGCACTGGCAGCTCCACTGAAAATTTCATCGATTGGGTCAATGGTTTGTACAAATAAAAGTGCACTGAGCACCATCCTCAGAGTGTCCGGACGTCCCTGCCTGAACATCCTCCTGCTGAGGAACCCGGCACCGGAGACAGAACGTTTCCCGTTCCAGGATGAGGGTCTGGCTGCTGCCTTTTGCCGGATAAGACGGTATTCCACACCTCAAAAACAGGAGCAGGCCGAAGCTTGCTCCTGTTTTCTTTCTGTACAGGTCACATGACGCTGTCCATGTCAGCCAGACGGTTCAGTGCCTCGCACAATGTGGACTCCTGCTTGGCAAAATGCAGGCGGATCAGATGGTTGACCGGCTCACGGAAGAAGCTGGAACCTGGCACTGCGCCCACGCCGACCTTTTCCGCCAGCTGCTCACAGAACGTCAGATCGCTGTCATAGCCATATTTGCTGATGTCCAGCATAATATAGTAGGCACCCTGGGGGACTGTATGGGCAATGCCCAGGTCATCCAGGCCGCGGAGGAACAGGTCCCTCTTGCGGGTATAGGTGGCCTGAAGGGCCTCATAGTAATCATCACCCATCTGAAGCCCGGTCACCGCAGCCTCCATCAGGGGCGCGGCGGCGCCTACCGTCAGGAAGTCGTGCACTTTGCGTGCACGGTCAATCACGTCCGGCGCAGCGATGATATAGCCCAGCCGCCAGCCGGTAATGGAATACGTCTTGGACAGACTGGAACAGCTTATGGTCCTCTCCCGCATGCCCGGCAGAGCGGCAAAATACGTGTGCACATTCGGTGCATAAAGGATATGCTCGTACACCTCATCGGTGATGATCCAGGCATCATATTTTTCTGCCAGGCCCGCGATCAGCAGCAGTTCCTCCCGGGTGAACACCTTGCCGCAGGGATTGGAGGGATTGCAAAGCACCAGTGCCGTGGCACCCTTTCGGAACGCATCCTCCAGCACTTCCGGATCAAAGCTGAATTCCGGAGGGACCAGAGGCACATAGATGGGCTCAGCGCCGCACAGGATGGTATCCGCGCCGTAATTCTCATAGAAAGGAGAGAAAATGACCACCTTATCTCCGGGATCGGTCACAGTCATCATGGCTGCCATCATAGCCTCAGTGGAGCCGCAGGTCACCACGATATCCGTATCCGGATTGATGTCTGTGCCCATAAAATGGCGCTGTTTGGCTGCCAGAGCTTCACGGAAATTCTGCGCGCCCCAGGTCACGGCATACTGATGCGGTCCTTCAGCAGCGACCTGCGCCAGACGGTCCGTCAGCTGCCTGGGCGGATCAAAATCCGGGAACCCCTGCGACAGGTTCACAGCGTTATACTTCAAGGAGACACGGGTCATCCTGCGGATCACAGAATCCGTGAATTCCGCTGTACGGCCAGATAGCTTTCTCATTGGCTGTTCCTCACTTCAGATCAGAAATTGGGGCAGTATGTGCCCGGGATATAGTGTTCTTCAGCGCTCATCCCGCTGAGAATGACTTCAGCGGTGCCCTCATGGAAGCAAGGACACTTTGCCTGTTCATCAGGATAAGGGAACCTTACTCCATTGGACCGTTCCCTTTCATTCTACCACATTTTGCTCAGTCAATTCAATTGCCCGGATGACAGCATGCACACATAATGCTTTCCACGTCCTGCTCCGGGGCCCGTACGCACAGAAGGATCGTATTTGGTCACCATCCTTTTCTTCTCCGTGGCACGTGCCTGGAAAACCGATTCCATGACTCTGCACCTTGCATCCGGTGCTCTCCGCTTTGCCATCAACCGGGTCCCCGGGTATATTCTCTTTACGCACATCACCGTCCGGTACGCTTTTTTTCTTGCATATGCCATGGTATAATTCCAGCCAGAAACATCAGCTGATCCGCACAAGGAGGGTACCAAAGTATGGACGATCATATCCTTCTCTTCCTGGTACTGTTCCCCCTGTTATCCGTTGGGGGCATTTGTCTTGTTATGATTGGCCGCTCAGGCATCCGTACAGCGCGCAAGCAGGCGGAACAGGAACGCGCCAGAGCTTCCGGGACAGTGGTCGATCTGGTCAGGCGCCATTCACTGGGACGGGGCAAGCCGCTCACATCCTTTTACCCGGTGGTAGAGTTCCCTGCCGGGGGACAGACCCTCCGCCATGAAAGCCGTGAGGGATACATGTCAGGTCAATTTTCTGTCGGTGAAAGGGTCGAAATCCTCTACGATGCAGACGACCCCAGCCACTTTCACCTGGAGAAAGAGTTTGAAAAGAACATCTCCGGCTGTCGTGTGACTGTCTTTGTCGGGATCCTCTGGATCGTCATTGCGGCCATCGCCGCCCTGATCGTCTCCAGTTAACCGGCGCTGAGGCTGCTGGCGAATAAGACCCGGTGGCCATCCGCTCAGATGGCCCGTCTCCCATCGGCAGTTCCTTCAGGATCCATTTGTCTTTACCTGTCCGGAGTCCTTGCAGATCAGGGGCTCCCCTTTTTTTGCCCTCCGGTCAGTACAGCACCGGGTGTTCTCCGGCGGACCTCTGACCCATTCGGCTCCCCCGGGGGAAATCAGTCAGGCAAAAAGAGCGTCAGGCGATGCCCGGGTGATGCTCTCATTGCGATGGACTTCCGTTTTTCCGGAACACCGGGACCTGTGCTGAACCGCAGCCGGAAAACAATAAACGAGGCATGCAGCCCCTGCTCTGCTGCCTCCTCCGGCCCGGCTCTGTCATTTCGGGGCCCGGATGATGTCTGTGGGAAAAGTCACACGCCACTCATATTGTGCGTGGTTCTTCAGGCTCTCACGCAGGTCAGTGAACTCTCCGATGATATCAAATTCCTCCATCTCCGACGGATCAGTATCGAAAACCAGCTCCTCACGCGTTCCGTCATCTCCGTCGCTCCACTTGAGGTCCGGCGCGTCATATGCATCGCTGTTGCTCATCCCGATCTCCCTGCCGTCCTTTCCGAGCAGGTATACCCGGCTGTGTATGCCTTCCGTCCAGGTGATGACTCCCCCCTCGTTTTCTTCCACATAGGCCCCGGAAAGCATGTGCAGCTGCACATGGAGCCTTCCGTCCATCCAGCCCACTCCGCCCAGCCTCAGCCCGTCCATGAGCGGCATCTCCTCTTTACCGGAGGGGGCCTAAAACAGCAGGGCATGATACAGCGTGCAGCTGCCGTCCTTTCATTGGCCATGGCCCGGCTGACCGTTTCAGATGGAGTTTCCCGTTCACATATCCATTTTCAGGGGGTGGTAAGGTGATGAACAGTACCCCGTAAAACTTCGGTATCAGGTAATACCGAGAAAAGCATTGACAATATTGTTTCTATAAAAAACTTGTTTTCAAGCTGTAGCCTACGGTCAGAGGCCAGCCTGAGGCTGGACCCTCAGCCGTCTTTGTGAAGGCCGCTGATCCTGTGACAGTTCTGTACTGTTATAAGACCGTGACATGCTCCCACCACTTTCCGTTTCGCTCAGAAGTGGGGGCTTCTTGCTCGACAGCCCTTTCGGACTGAGCATTCAC
>CAMNGW010000031.1 GCA_946538615.1 uncultured Clostridia bacterium | reverse complement strand
CCACTCTACAGGAGCACGGTCCTTTTTGCCCAGAAAGCAGCCTATGAAGATATAGGGAAGCCCCTTTATCTCAAGGTGGTCAATCATAAGGAACGAAGCGCATATGTTGCCATCAGTGATCTTCTGACTGTTCAGCAGACGCCTCTGACATACAGGCAGAACAACCGTCTGATCAAAAAAATGGATGGAATAGAGCCTGGCGAAGTGTGTGTTCAGTTCAATGCGGACACCTGGACGCTGGATGCGTTCCCGAGGATCTTCCGTGACTATACCTTCAACAGAGCCTTGCATAACACGCTGCTGCTCGGCTTTATCACAGGGTTCGGCAGCCTACTCATCGGCCTTCTCTTTGCTTATGTGGATGTCTATGTGCATATCCGGTCAAGGCTGACCAAAAAGCTGTTTGACGTTGTGTCCATGCTCCCTGTTGTTTCACCACCTTTTGTCCTGTCCCTTTCCATGATCCTTCTTTTCGGACGTTCAGGCCTGCTGACGAGGCAGATTCTGGGTATATATGACTCGGATATTTATGGACTGTGGGGAATTGCCATTGTTCAGACACTGACATTCTTCCCGGTCGTCTATCTCATGCTCAAAGGCCTCCTAAAAAACATTGACCCTTCCATGGAGGAAGCAGCAAGGGACATGGGGGCAAGTCGTGCCCATGTGTTCATGACAGTCACGCTTCCGCTGATGCTCCCGGGCCTTGGGAACGCCTTCCTGGTGACCTTCATTGAGTCTGTAGCAGACTTTGCCAATCCCATGATCATTGGCGGTTCCTACGACACGCTGGCTACCACCATTTACCTGCGTATCACAGGCGGGACCTACGATATCAATGGTGCTTCGGCAATGACAGTTGTCCTGCTAGCCCTGACACTGGTCCTTTTCATGATCCAGAAATATGTTCTGGAAAAGAAAACGGCAGCCACGCTGTCAGGAAAAGCGAGCCGTGTGCGCATGCTGATTGAGGACAAGTCTGTCCGCTACCCGCTGACTTTCTTCTGTGCCCTTGTCTCCCTCTTTGTTGTCATGATGTATATAGCCGTACCTTTTGGTGCGCTGTTCAAGCTTTGGGGCAGGGATTATTCTCTGAGCTTCAAATGGTTCGAGCAGATGTTCCGCGAGGGAGGATGGAAAGCTTTCCAGGATTCCTTCATGCTTTCCCTCATCGCAAGCCCTGTCACAGCGCTTTTGTCCATGATCATTTCTTATCTTGTAGTCAAGCGGAAGTTCCATGGAAAGGCATTTATCGAATTTGTATCCATGCTTGCCATGGCTGTGCCGGGCACAGTGCTTGGTGTCGGGTATATCCGAGGGTTTGCCGGAGGCGTGTTCCGCACAGGATTCCTGCAGGGGATCTATGGAACAGGCCTGATCCTCGTTATCGTCTTTGTCGTCCGCTCCCTGCCCGTGGGCACGCGATCGGGCATTTCCGCACTCAGGCAAATTGACAAGTCGATTGAGGAATCTGCCTATGACCTTGGCGCAGGAAGCGGGAAGGTGTTTCTCTCTGTCACGC
This sequence comes from uncultured Clostridia bacterium, assembly GCA_946538615.1. Classification (GTDB taxonomy): domain Bacteria; phylum Bacillota; class Clostridia; order Christensenellales; family Aristaeellaceae; genus UBA2943. Next base: position 20,376 of record CAMNGW010000031.1, on the reverse strand, counting down.
TGCCTTTGATTAAGGATTCCTTCTTCAGCGGACTTGTTACCACGTTTGTCCGTTCGATCACGGCTATTTCAGCGGTCATTCTGCTGGTCACACCAAGGTACCTTCTGATCACCTGCCGCATTAACGAATATGCTGAGAAGGGTGAATTTGGCGTTGCCTGTGCCTATGCCACGATTCTCATTCTCATCACCTATGCAGCGATTCTCATCATGAACGGTGTTATCAAACGCTTTGGCACAAGCCGGACCACCGGCCAGACAACCTGAAAGGAGAGATAGCATGGCCAGTAAAGAAGCTCTGAAAGAAAAAAAGGGTGTCCGGCTCGACCATATTTCAAAGATCTACCAGGACCCCAAGACCCATGAAAATTTTTATGCTGTCAAGGATGTTTCCATTGATATACAGCCGGGGGCATTTATCACGCTTCTTGGTCCGTCCGGCTGCGGAAAAACCACAACCCTGCGCATGATCGCCGGGTTTGAGTCGCCGGATGAAGGTGAAATTTACCTTGGCGGCGAACCGATCAATGCCCTGACGCCCAATAAACGTGATACGGCTATGGTGTTCCAGAGCTATGCGCTGTTCCCCCACTATAATGTTTTTGACAACGTGGCCTACGGACTGAAACTGCGCAAAGTCCCAAAGGATGAGATCACAAAGCGCGTCACGGAGATCCTGAAACTTGTGGAGCTTTCAGGGATGGAAGCGCGCATGACCAACCAGCTCTCCGGCGGTCAGCAGCAGCGCGTCGCCCTTGCCCGGGCCCTGGTTGTCGAACCGGGCGTGCTCCTCTTTGATGAACCGCTTTCCAACCTCGATGCCAAACTGCGCGTGCAGATGCGCACCGAGATCCGCAGGATCCAGCAGATCCTCGGCATCACAGCCATCTATGTGACACATGATCAGTCAGAAGCCATGTCCATATCAGATCAGATTATCCTCATGAAAAATGGGGTGATCGCCCAGATGGGCCCGCCTATGGAAATCTATTACCATCCGAATTCGGAATTTGTTGCTGATTTCATTGGCGAGTGCAATTTCCTTGAGGGCACAGTCTCTCAGACAGCTGACAGTTATACAGTGCTTGATATCGACGGACATAAGGTTGAAACAGCATATGCACCTGTACAGGCTGGCGAGAAGCACAAAATGGTCCTGCGGCCCGAGGCAATCACCATTGGTGATTCAGGGCTTCTGCCATGCAAAGTGGAGCTGAGCTGCTTTATGGGTTCTTACCAGAATTATCATGTCAGGGTCGGCGACACGCTTGTTAAGATAGCGGATAACTGTCCGGTCAACAAAAAGATTTATGCTGTTGGGGATCAGGCTTGGATTTCGTTTGACAAAGCCTGTGCTCATCTCCTATAATCCCGTTGATACAGTTTAGTCGGAACCAAAAAGGAGGAACTATTATGATAATCTATAATGTGACAGATGAAGCATTCCGTCCTTACGGGCGGATCGTGGAAGGCTACCCCACCCAGGGCATTCTCGAGGCCCTGAAAAAAACGCCGGTGCCTGAAAATGTGATCTATACGCCCAGAGAAGATGCGCTGCATAAAGCAGAAGGCGCAGAGGAAGTCGGTTTAGGGCTTTTCGGCGGGATGCCTTTCCAGTTCGGCTACTGCAACGGCCATAATACGAAGCTCAATTGTCTGGAGTTCCACCGTGATTCGGAGTTCAATCTCGGAACGCAGGATTTCATTCTTCTTCTGGCCAAGCAGAGCGAGATCATATCAGGCCGCCTGGACACCTCGGTCGTCAAAGCGTTCCGTGTCCCTGCCGGCGTGATGGTTGAAGTGTATGCAACGACGCTGCATTATGCCCCCTGCCATACGGATCCCAAAGCGGGCTTCCAGGTCCTTGTCGCACTTCCCGCAGGCACCAACACGGATTACCGGCCGGAGGATGGTGCGAACATCATGGACCAGATGCTCTGGGCACGCAATAAGTGGCTGCTTGCGCATGCTTCCTCCTCAGAGGCAAGTGAAGGAGCCAAAATCGCATTGACCGGCGAAAACCTGGATATCGCCGCAGACCTGTAAGCGATGCGTGTGGCTATTCTGGGAGCGGGTTCCATTGCCCGCTCCATGGCAGCCACCCTGCGTGGCATGAGATATGCGGGCGAGGATGTGGAACTGTATGCCGTAGGCTCCCGGGACGCGGAGCGGGCGGAACAGTTTGCCCAAAGGGAAGGCGTGACACGTTTCTACGGAAGTTATGAGGAACTTCTTGCAGACGATAAAATCGACCTGGTGTATATCGCAACGCCGCACTCCCATCATGCTGCCCACATGCGCATGTGCCTGGAGAGAGGCAAAGCTGTCCTTTGCGAAAAAGCTTTCACAGGGAACGCGGCGCAGGCAAAAGATGTCCTTGCATCCTTTGAAAAAGCTGGCCTGTTTGTCACAGAAGCGATATGGACCCGCTATATGCCGAGCCGGAAGATGGTCACGGAACTGGTCAATGATGGGACAATTGGACCTGTCACGGGCCTTACCTGCAACCTTGGCTATGCCATTGACCGGATCCCGCGCATTCGTGAACCGGAACTGGCGGGCGGGGCTCTGCTGGATGTGGGTGTTTACTGCCTGAATTTTTCAGCGATGGTCCTGGGTGAGGAGCCGGACAGTATCCGGGCATCAGGTGTCCTCATGGATACCGGTGTGGACCTTACAGATACGATCACCTGCATTTATCCCGGAAACATTGTTGCTTCACTTTTCACAACGGCACGCGGCATGCCGGACCGTATGGGCATTGTCTATGGCGAAAAGGGCTTCATCCGTGTGGAGAATATTAACAATCCTTCACGGATCGAAGTCTGGGAGACCCAAAAGAGCAGTCTGTACCCGACACACATTTACCCTGTCCCACGGCAGATTACCGGGTATGAGTATGAAGTGCGTGCATGTATGGAAGCACTCAGGGACGGAAAGACGGAATGCGAAGAGATGCCGCATGCGGCAACCTGCGGGATCATGGAGCAGATGGACGGGATCCGCAGGCAATTGGGTGTAGTGTATCCTTTTGACTGAGCTTTGAACTGAAAAGAAAGGACAACCAGGAAAACTTGGCTGTCCTTTCTTTCGGAATCAGGCATTCAGAAGTGATTCGATCATTTGTTTCATATCCGGAATATAAGTATCTTTCATGGCACCGCGCAGTGTCACAACGGGCTCCACGATCGTCATGTTTTTAAGGCCTTCAAGTTCTCCCTTCATAACCTTGGCTGCCATGGGGGCCCAGGACCCGTTTTCCACAAGGCCCACCACGCGGCCCTGCCAGTTTTTGGCTTTAAGGTGGTGCAGGAAGTCTTCCATAAACGGCATTAGACCTGCGTTATAAGTGGAAGCACAGAGTATGATCCGCTTGTACTGGAAGGCGCAGGCAAGTGATTCAGCAGAATCAACGCGGGCAAGGTCGGCGACCATGACGTCCCTGTCATAAGTCTGATCAATCAGATTGGCCAGGGTCTCAGCAGCACAGCCCGTATTGCCGTGAAGCGTGGCATAGGCGATAAACACGCCCTGGTCATCTTCTGAGGTATATGTGCTCCATTTTTCATAGAGGTCCAGCACATGAGGGATGGTCTCGTCCAGTTCGGGCCCATGCAGGGGACAGATTGCGGCGATATCCAGAGCACTGGCTTTTTTAAGAACGGATTGGACCTGAGGGCCATATTTTCCGACGATGTTCAGATAATACCTGCGGGCCTCATCGTCCCAGGGTTCATCAGCGGCACGTGCACCGAACTTGCCGAAAGCGTCAGCAGAGAAGAGAACCTTTTCTGTCCCTTCATAGCTCATCATGACTTCGGGCCAGTGGACCATAGGTGCCATGACAAAGGTAAGCTCATGTGAGCCCAGGTTCAGCTTTTCGCCTTCTTTTACAACAAGGCGGGCGGCAGAGCCAAGTGCAAAATAGTTTTCCAGCATTTGGAAGGTCTTTGCGTTTCCGACAATGGTCACATCAGGATACTGGTCGAGAAAACGCTGCAGAGAGGATGCATGGTCCGGTTCTACGTGGTGCACCACAATATAGTCAGGATTCCGGCCGTCGAGGGCTTCTTTGAGATGGGAAAGATACACGTCGGCTTTACGTATATCAACCGTATCCATGACGCAGACCTTATCGTCGAGAATGACATAGCTGTTGTAGGACATACCGGAAGGCACATAATACTGGCCTTCAAAAAGATCAATATCGATATCATCCACACCGATATAGCGGATATTTGATGAAAGCATGAGAGCGTTCCTCCTTTGAATTTGGTACACCGTAGGCAAGGATAGCACAGGAGGGGAAAAAGCACAAGGCATGAAAGCAGACAGACCTATTTGTGGGGGAAAAGGAGATGTTTTATTATGTTCTCCAGACGCGCAGCAAGTTTGATCCTGGCGCTGTTCCTGATCCTGGCGCCAGAATTGCATGCCAGGGCAGAAGAAGAAAAAAAGGAAGCGGATGCACTTTTCATTGAGCAGCTGGACACAGAAATGTTTGGAAATGAGGCTGTTGTTGTAAGGGATGAACATCTGAATCCTGTATCGGTCAACGGATATCCTGTACGGGAAGTCCGGGCAGGACTGAATATCCGCTCGACTTCGCATGCCCATCAGTTCACAACGGAGTTTGTGGATTATCCATTCTGGCAGTCTGCCACAGTCTATGACGGCAACCTTGCGACGATGTCCATGGCCCTGGCCCTCAGTGCGAACCGTGCCCTGAACCTTGAGGAGACAAACGAGGCAGCCTTCGATCCTTCTGAGAACCTGGAACGCTTTCTGCATGATGCAGGCTTTGAAGATATCCGCAAGGATGACTATTCCAAGGAAACCAGCATGTACACCGTTGCTACGGCCATAGGGTCAAAACAGATGACACATGAGGGTGAAGAACCTTTCACGCTGCTGGCTGTGGGCGTTTGCGGGGCTTACTATAAAAACGAATGGCAGTCAAACATGTCACCTGGAGAAGGTGAGCTGCACGAGGGCTTTGCCTATGCCGCCCAGCTGGCGGTCGACCGGCTGTCAGGCTACATCCTTACACATGGGATCGGGGGAAGAGTCAAGGTATGGATATCCGGATTCAGCCGGGCGGCAGCGGTTTCCAATCTGGTAGCAGGCAATCTGGTAAGGTATGGCATGCTGCCTAAAGAAGACGTGTATGCCTATACCTTTGCCACACCGTCCGCGGTTCTCAACCCGCCTGAAACAGGCTATGAAAACATTTTCAATATCATCAGCCCTATGGACCTGGTTCCTCAGGTCATGCCTGCAGACTGGGGATATGGGCGCTATGGTATCAACCTGTACCTGCCGGTGATCGAGTTTTCCTCTTTGGTTGGGAGCATAAGCACATCTGTCCGTTCTGCTGTGGAAAAAAGCTATGGAGTGACCACGAACTACAGCGCTGCGCTGAATTTACGCATGCGCCTCGCGACCTCCATGATTCTGGAACTGATTGACAGCCGCGAAGCATATAATGCCCAATTTCAGCCTGCGGTTGTGGGCCTTATGCAGAACAAGAATATACCGAATGCTCTCACCACGCTGCGAAAGCTTCTCCTGACCATGAATGGCAGCGACCGTGAGGACAAGCAGAACCTTGATGTGCTCCTTGACTATCTTGTGCGTGTTTTCAGCCAGGCCCTGACACGCACGGGCCTTGCATCTGCAAACAATAACAGCGGGGGCACAGGCCTCAGACTGCTGAATGAGCACAGGGAGGATACCTATCTGGCAAGCACGGATTCCTTCCGGTTCTCGAATTTTGAGCCGTCTGAGGATTTTACATATGTAGCTGTCAGAGGTCCTGTGGAAGTGACCCTGTCTGCAGAAGAATTGCCAGAATTATGGATGAAGGTAACAGCGTCCGGAGAAACCGTCTACTCGGAAGAGGTCCGTGGATTTATGGAATTGGCCAGTGGAGAGGATGGGATGCAGAGCGATGAGCCCTATTATATGGAGCGCCTGGGTTCTGTAACCGTTCTGGCTGTACCGCATGATGTTGATTACCGTGTCGTCTGGGAAGCGGCAGGGGACGGAAAGGTGGAAGTGCTCCAGGCGGACTGCAATGTACGCGCCATGAAAAGCTATCCGGGCTATTATAGCGGGCCCCGGGAAGTCAAGGCGGGGGACAAGGGGTGTGCTTATCTGCAGAAGTATGGAGAGAGGGACCTTACAGGGCTTACAGCGAAGCATTTTGGAGGCGTCGACATTGCACGCTTTATCGGGTTTACCTCAGTGGGCATCAACTGGCGCATACTTCTGATGCTGACCGGAGCGTTGGCAGGCCTGATGTTTGCGGGTCTGATGGGTCTGCTTGTCCACAGAAAGCGCAAGGGAAAGAAATATGGCATCCTGACATGGACGGTCCTTGGTGTGTTCAGTGCCGCTGTCATAGAAACAGAAATGGCCTTCTGGTTTTTTGCGGACAGGGTCTGGATCCGTGCTTTGTGGAAAGCGGTCATAATGTTTGCCCTGCTTTTCCTGTATATCCGCTATCACCGTCCGAAAAACAGCTGGTTCCATAGTCTGTTCCCGGGTTTTGTGATGGCGGTCCTGGCAGACATTGCGATCGGCTACGCATTTGTTCCCGGAGTCGTTCTTTTCCTGATCGGACATGTTCTGATGATCTTCTCCTTTCTGCACCGTGCGCCCATGCCAAAAGGGAAATGGATTCAGTGGGCGACTGTATCCCTTGTTGTATTTGCCTTTGTTGTGACCCGTTTTGTTCCTTCGTATGGGGTCAGAGCATGGGCCGCAGCCATCTATGCTCCGGTTCTGTTCCTTATGGCATACAGTGCAAGCAGGCAGAGGAACCGCATCCGGTACGCAGGGAGAATGTTTGTTGTTTCGGATGCATTGCTTGGGGTATTCCACGCCCTTTTCAATGATCCATTCATACATATCGTCTATATGCTCCTGTTCTATATAGCGCTTCTGCTTTTCGCACTGGGCGATGAAGAAACATCTAAACCGGCACTTTCTGAGGAGGTTATGTAAATGGAATGGATGGGGCTTTCACTGGAGACATGGAAATCCCTGGGTGTTCATCCCAGGGAAGACATTGTACGGGCAGTTTTTACAGCAAGAATAACTGGAAGACAGACACGCATGCGGCTCGCGTGTGTCAACCGCTATAAGCTGTACGTGAATGGACAGTTTGTGCTTGCTGGACCATGCCGGGCACCGTATATGACGGCCTATTATGATGAGATTGATCTGAGCGGAATTGCCCTGACAGGCAGTCATGAGATCCGTGTCGTGGTGGCTTCTTACCCATATGCAAGCGAAGAGGGAAAGCTTCCTCCGATGAAGGATTATGGATATGATCTGGGGCCAATGGTTGCCGCTGAGATGGATGGTTCAGGTCCGCTTTCGTGGGAGGTACGGGCAGACCTGGGCTATGCACCGGATTATTCCTGCCATCTGATCGCGGGACCTTCTGAGGTGTGCGATTTCAGAAAAGGTTATTCTGCTCCTGTCCAGGCCCAGGTCCTTGGAGGCGCACATCGCAATCCATGGGGGGAACTGAAATTTCCCGAGATCCTTCCAAGGCCCGTGCCAAATCTGGAAAGCCGAGGGATCCTTTATGGTCAGCCATTCACTGTAAAAAAAGATGAAATGAAGAAGATACGGTTCTATCTGCCGGAACTGACTACAGGGTACCCTGCCTTCCGCTTTGAAGGAGGAAGCGGCACATGTCTGCGGATCTGTTACGCAGAGTCTGTTACACACGGTGATATCAAAGGCGTGAGGGATGACAGGGCAGGAGAAGTTGAAGGCATCTGCGACACGGTCTTTCTCAATGGGGAAGTGCAGACATATTCTCCTTTTGACCTGCGTGCTGTACGGGTGATGGAACTTGAGTTCAATGGGGGAAAAGAAGATCTGCAGGTAACGCCGATGCCCTTCCTTGAGACAAGGTACCCCATGTCCCCCATGGCAATCCAGTCCACAGAGCCATGGGTCGGCTATGTGTTTGATATCAGTGTCCAGACGCTCCGCAACTGTATGCACGATAGCTACGAAGACTGCCCCTACTACGAGCAGATGATGTACGATATGGATGCGAGGCTTGAAGGGCTTTACACACACCGTCTGTGCGGGGATGTAAGGCTTTCACGCCAGGCCATCCGTCTTTTCGCAGCTTCCAGACAGCCTTCTGGACTGATCCAGGCGAGGTACCCGACGCGCGTTCCTCAGGTGATCCCCGGCTTTTCACTATACTGGATCGAGATGCTCTGTGATGATTATCTCCAGACGGCAGACCTTTCGTTCATCCAGCCGTTCCTTCCGACTGCTTTTGGTGTCATTCAGGCCTTTCTGCGGAACACAGGCGAAAACGGAATGATCCGTGATATGGGAAAATGGGAGTTTGCGGACTGGACACCGCAGTGGAACCCCTCATATGGTGTGCCAACAGCTATGGAGAATGGGCCAAGTGCACTGCACAATCTGCATTTCTGCTATACGCTGAACCGGTTCGCTGAACTCCTCAAAGCGGTGGGACGGACAAACGAAGCCAGGGAAATGCACATGCTGTCAGGCAGGATTCAGACAGCTGTGCACAAGGCCTGCTGGGATGCATGCGGCCTGTATCGCGAGGGACCGGAAACAAGGCAGTTCAGTCAGCATACGCAGGTATGGGCTGTTCTGTCAGGACTTCTTGAAGGTGAGATGGCACGCAAGGCTCTCAGAAAGGCTTTTTCGGACCCGGAGGTGGTGCCCTGTTCGTTTGTTTATCAGTTCTATGTTTTCAGGGCTTATGAGAAAGCCGGAATCTATGAGGAAACTCTTGCGCTTTGGGATAAGTGGCGCGGTCTTGAGGCGGACCACCTTACTACCATCCCTGAGGAACCAAACCATCCAAGGTCCGATTGCCATGGATGGGGAGCTCTGGCCTGCTATGAGTTCCCGGCTAAAATTCTCGGGGTGGATGCCGCTCAGGCAGGGTGGAAGACGCTTCGCATCCGTCCAAGGCCGGACCTGGTACGGAACCTGTCAGGGACAGTCCCTACGCCGCTTGGCCCGGTATTTGTAAGCTGGGTAAGTAAGGGGAAAAAGACGCACCTGTGGGTCAGAGTGCCGAAGGGAAGCAGACTGGAAAAAGGTGGAATCGAACTCGGGGACAGAATTCTGCCCCTTCAGGATGATGTATTTGATGGGGACGTCTGAGAATGCACCCACAGTATCAGCGGATAACCATTGTAAACAGCATATGTATGGTACAGAGATGACTTAAAGAGGCCATTTCGGTACTTTTTCTGAGAGGACATGGGCCGGGCAAAGGCACAGCGCCCAAAATGAAAAATATCTGGATACAAAAGAGGGACAGATGCATGAATGGAATGTGCAGTTCGGGGCGTTCGCTCAAAGGGAAAAGTGCACAGTGATGCGATTCATGCCCACACGCCGTCCTGTGTGTCCTGTACAGCCACGAGGTCACAATTCGGATGAAGGCAGCTGGTTTCTCAGTTGATTTTGAAAGGAGACTGCTTTTTCTGCTGCCTGACACCAGAACCGCCCGGATCATCTGAAGCTGCGGCTTTCAGGGAGTGTTTGCCGTGAGGGCCACAGCGGCATTTTTACGGGGAACACACAGGGATCCGGCACAGGAACAGATTGGTTCTATAAGAATGGGTTTATCAGGGATAAGCTTTCAAAAACAGCATACTGAACTTCATGATGGATGAAGGAGTGATCCTATGGGCATTGATTTTGGAAAAATGCTTTCTGATGTGGGTAAAGGAGTGTCTGATTTTTTCGTAAAAGCTGGTGATGATATCGTGAAAGCCGGCGATGACATCGTAAAAACATTCGACCAGAATGGGGATGGAAAACTGGATTTGTCTGATATACAAACGGTAATTGACAGGAATCAGGCGGCTCAGGCAGAAAACCAGTGGAAAATGGACCTCGAACGCCTGAAACCGCTTTTTCCGGAAGACTTTGAGCAGTCAGCGTTTACAATGCCTAAAATTCTCTGTATAGCTGAAATCGACAAACCCCACGCGGAGAGTGCGGCCTGCAGAGGATCTGTTGGGTTCCGGACCGTCCTGGAGGATCTTTCAGCCGTCACAATCTATCGGGACCGGATTGATGGTTTTGGTCTGTCATTTTATCCGGAACTTGATCATGGCGTATATTATGCGGACCCGTGCGATGGCAGGCGCTATGTTCTGATGGATACATTTTTCGCATACCTTAAAATGCAGCGGGTGGCTGAATTGCAGCGGATTGCCCAGTCGCTTGGAGCAAAGCACTTTAAGGTTACATATAAAGAAAAAAACCGGTCTTCGTCTTCTCTTTCTGTAAATGCATCTGTCTCGGCGAAGGGGCCCGGCGCAGGAGGAGGTGCTGAAGTCCAGCACACGGCCAGCAATTCCTCTGCGTCAGCTGTTCGTGTTGAAGCGGAGATGGATTTTCCCGGACATGCACCCGTAAAACCGGACCTGTACTATCTGAAAAAAGAAATCAATATTGCGAATCTGATTGAAATGCGCATGAACTCCCTGTCGCCGCTGCAATATCAGCATTTTATTATTGAGATGAGCAACTCTTCAGGGATCAGGCTGAAAGATGCAGTTAAAATCGATGCCCTGATGAAGACGATGAGAGCATCGGGCAGCCTTTCTGTCGCAAGGGAAGTACAGAATGAAGCGCGGCGCATATTAGAATATGAAATCACATTCTGATCCGGCATCTTCAGGAGCCGGCCTTCCTTTCCTGGCCCAGAGCATACTATGCAGCTGGGCCTTTCTTTTTCTGCTTTTCTCATAGCTTGCCGCAATCGCGCATATCTGGCAGGTTACTGACTGTACAATTATCTGGAAGTGTACAGGAAAGACCGGAGAAGAGCGGAGAATTGGCTGGCCTGGTGCTTGAATAATGTTTCTTTTATGTTCTGCTGCCTTATTGTATTCTAAAATACATTTATAGAATGTATACTTTAGTGCATACAAACAATAAAGGAGGATGGAACGTTGAACAATCTATCAGAAGTTGTGGTATTTATAGTCTATCTGGCATTTATGTTAGGCATTGGCCTGTTTTTCTTTTTTAAGAACAAGAATGCCGGGGAAAAGGAATACTTCCTGGGCGGAAGGAAAATGGGTCCTTGGGTAAGCGCCCTGTCGGCAGGTGCCTCCGATATGAGTGCCTGGGTCCTTATGGGGCTTCCGACTGCCATATACGCCATGGGCCTGGGACAGATCTGGATCTCCGTCGGCCTTGCCATTGGCTACGCCCTGAGCTGGGTGTATGAAGCTCCGCGGCTGAGGGCATTTTCCATCACTGCGTCAGATTCGATTACTGTACCTCAGTACCTGACAAGGCGTTTTCAGGCTAAGTCATACGCGCTGCAGCTGGTCTGCGCGGTTATTTTCCTCATTGCCTATACCGTATATGCAGCATCCAGCATCAAGGCAGCAGGGACACTCTTCCATACTGTGATTGGCATGGAAGAGACGACAGCGATGTATCTGGCTGCAGGCATTATCATAGCTTATACTTTCCTTGGCGGCTTTTCAGCCGTGTGCTGGACGGACTTTTTCCAGGGGATGCTGATGCTGGGCGCCCTGCTCCTGGCACCGCTGTTTGCAGCATCAATGATCCAGCCGGACCGGGCGCAGATCATTGCAGAAACTCCCAATTTTTTCAATCCGCTGACGAGCTGGCAGGAAATCGTGTCAGGTTTCGGATGGGGCCTTGGGTACTTTGGAATGCCCCATATCATTATCCGCTTCATGTCAGTTGAATCGCAGAAGTCCCTGAAGAAGTCTGCCGTGATCGGCATCAGCTGGACGACGCTCATTCTTTTGTTTGCTGCACTTGTAGGCATCTTTGGCCGTGAACTGCTTGGGTTTGATGAAAAAATCAACAGCCAGAGCCTTGTTTTTATCACGATGGTCCGGAAGATTTTCCCCAGTACCATCTCCGGCATCCTGCTCTCCGCTATCTTAGCGGCGTCTATGTCAACAGCTGACAGCCAGCTCCTGTCTGCGGCTTCTGCTTTCTCATCCGATGTATACAAACCGGTTGTCCGCGGCAACAAAGCCAGCGACAGAGAAATGCTCTGGACAGGCAGGATGGTTGTTCTGATCATTGCTGTGATCGCGCTGGTGATTGCAAGCAATCCTGCTGCGGGTACGATCATGAGCCTTGTTTCAAACGCATGGGGCGTGTTCGGCGCAGCCTTCGGTCCGGTGATTATGTTGAGCCTGTACTGGAAGCGCCTGAATTTTGAGGGGGCCATGGCGGGCATTGTGACAGGGGCACTGGTGGATATCCTTTGGCTGGCGTTCCTGTCCGGTACAGGCGTGTATGAAATTATACCGGGGTTCCTGAGCGGACTGCTTGTTGCTGTAGCAGTGACGCTCTGTACGGAAAAACCGGGGGCTGAAGTGGAAAATCTTTTTGATAAGGCTGTACAGTTTATGAAAGAAAATTGACACACAAATAAGCGTGGGGGTCCACGCTTTTTTTGTGTCAATTTTCAGTTCCCGCATTCGATGGAAATTGTGTTGAATAAACCCAGCAGGTCCTCAACCTTCAAGTTTTTCTTTTCGTCCCCGCCTTTGTCAAGAACTACCTTTCCCTGGTGCATCATGAGGATGCGGTCGCCGTACTCTGTGGCATGGCGCAGGTTATGGGTCACCATCAGTGTTGTGAGTTTCTTTTCACGGACAATCTGATCTGTGAGCTTCATGACGATTTCAGCTGTTTTGGGATCAAGGGCAGCGGTATGCTCATCGAGGATCAGGAAGTCAAGCTGTGTCATGGTTGCCATAATGAGAGCAAGCACCTGACGCTGTCCTCCGGAGAGCATGCCTACCGGCACAGAGAGCTTCTCTTCAAGGCCCAGGCCCAGCTGCGAGAGCATATCCTGATAGGCCTGAATGCGCTTTTTGTTGACCCCGGAGGAGAGGCCAAAATGTTTTCCTTTGTTATCAGCCATGGAGAGATTTTCAAGGATGGTCATGGAAGGACAGGTACCGAGTGCCGGGTTCTGATAAACGCGCCCGATCTTCCTGTATCTGCGGTACTCTTTCATCTTTGTGATGTCTGTGCCGTTCATGAGTATGGTGCCATGGTCGACGCCGATGGACCCGCAGAGGATGTTGAGAAGGCTTGTTTTCCCGGAGCCGTTGCTTCCGACTACTGATACGAAACTGTGGGGCTCAATGGCGAGGGTAAAGTCGGAAAACAGACAGGTTTCCTGAACAGTGCCGGGACTGTAGGTTTTGTCGATATGCCGGACTTCAAACATGCAAACGCACCTTCTTTGGACGGAACTGTGAGGTCACAAGAATAATCAGGAAGAGGACAGCGGTGATCAGCTTCATAAAAGAGGCATCCAGACCAAGCTGGAGGGCGACGGCCACGCAGGCTTTATAGAAGATTGAGCCGATGACAGCCATGGTGGTTGATTTCATAAAATGGGCGCGCCGGAAGAGGTTCGTGCCGATGATCACGGAGGCAAGGCCAATGACCATGGCCCCGGTTCCCATGGAAATGTCAAAGTACCGCTGTTGCTGGCACATCACAGCACCTGACAGGGCGACGAGGGCATTGGCAATCATGAGCCCAAGAATTTTGACCTTTCCCTGATCCTTAGCGAGGCTCGTGACAAGAGCGGGGTTATCACCTGCGGCGCGGAGAAGGAAGCCGGCCTTGGTGGACAGGAACCAGTCCATGAGGAGTTTGGCGGCAAGAGTGATAATGATAATAATCAGAAGGGTAGAGTAGGGTGCGATGGGTGCAGGAAACGATTTTACGAAAGCGTTGCGGAACAGAGTATCTCCGCTGAACAGGGGTACATTGGCCTTGCCTGCGATGTTCAGATTGATGGAATAGAGGCCAGTCATGGTTATGATGCCGCTGAGAAGGTCACGGACATGGCACTTGACATGGATCAGTCCGGTAACCAGACCAGCGGCTGTGCCGGCCAAAATGGCAAAAAACAGTGTCAGCACAGGCGGCATGCCACGAACAGTGAGCACAGCGGAGACAGCAGCCCCCAGCGGGAAACTGCTGTCGACCGTCAGGTCCGGAAAATCAAGGATACGGTAAGTGATCAGAAGGCCAAGGGCAAGAATACCATAAATCAGCCCCTGCTCCAGGATACTCATCAGCATACATCGGCCTGCTTTCATTTGATTGTTTATTATTGGGCTTCAACGGGAATGGCACGTTCCATAAGTTCAGAGGGAACAGTTATGGAGAACTGGGCAAGAGCGCTTTCATTGATATACAGATAAGAGTTCTCAATGACCTCGAAAGGAATGGAGGCAGCGCTTTCACCGCGGAGCACACGGGCAGCCATACGTCCTGTCTGACGGCCAAGCTCAACATATTCAAGACCTTCACTGGCGATGCAGCCGAGACGTACCTGTTCAATCTCTGAACCATAGACAGGTTTGCCTGCTTCTGCAGAGAGCTCAAGGACAACGGGCAAAGACTGGACCACAGTATTGTCAGTCAGGTTGGTTGTGCAGTCAACCTGAGGCAGAAGGGCTTCAAGAGCAAGCGGGATGTCAGCTCCGGTGGAGATGCCCTTATCCACGATTTCAAACCCGTATAAAGGTGCATATTCCCGGTATGTTGCAAGACTTGAGTCTGAGTTGGTTTCGGAGGTGGTGTGGAGGATGCCGATTTTTTTTGCATCGGGCTGAAGGGCACGGATCAGTTTCAGCTGAGCTTCTACGGGGAGGGCATCACTTGTACCGGTAATCTCTCCGGGGTTAGTGCCATCGGCATTTGCCAGCTGAGCAGCAACCGGGTCAGAGACAGCGGTGTAGATCACAGGAATGCCTTTGTCCTGAGCCGCATTATAGGCGCTCATGGCGCTTGGGGTAGCGATCGCACAGATCAGATTGACGTTTGCATTGGCAAACTTGTCGGCAATTTGTGCAGCTATGCCAGTATCAGCATTTGCGTTTTCAAAGTCAAAAATGATATTTTCCCCTTCAATAAAGCCTTCTGCAGCCAGACCTTCCTTAAACCCAAGGAAGCAGTTGTCCAATGAGCCATGAACGGCAAACTGCGACACGCCGATGGTGTATTTTTCATCGGCCATGGCACTGGAGAGAAGGGAGATGGAAAGAGCAAGGATAAGGAGTACAGAGAAAAACTTTTTCATATTGGAGCCTTCCTTTCAAAATAAATTGTCTCAGAAATGAAAAACGCCTCAATCAGATTTTACTCTGACTGAGGCGGAATTTCCGTGGTGCCACTCAGTTTCATTCTGTACGAATGCACTCAACGCATACTAACATATGCGCCGCAGGATAACGGCAGCGGAAGCCGTTTCTTCCTACTCAAGCAAAGCTGTTTCGGAAGAACCCTCAGGAGTCCATTCACACAAATTCCACATACTGCCGTTTCACTCTCAGCAGCTCCCTTTGATGCGACGTCTGTGCTACTTCTCTCCATCTGCGGTTTGCTATTGACAGTTCTATCATATCCTCAGTTTGAAACAGTGTCAAGCGCTGGCTTTGTATTTCTCCTGTACTTGCTTATAAGAGAATATTTGTCCCGCAGCAGATTTTTTTCTTTCTTTGAGGTATACTCAGTATGGCACCGTCATCTGTATGGATGCGGGATGACAGACACAGGACGCTACAGGATCCAGTCTGTAAGAAAAGGAAAAAAAGACAATGACAATTGCACAGACAGTACAAAAAATCATGTCCTGCCATCCTCAGCTTCCGGATTACTGCGGGTGCGATGGGTTTAAATCCGGTGACCCGGACATGGTGTGCACAGGTATAGCCTGTGCGCTTGTCCCCACAGTCGATGTGATCCGTAAGACAGCGGAGATGGGATACAATCTTCTGTATGTTCATGAGCCAAGCTACTATCTGACACCGGATTATCCTGTGTGGAAAGGCGGGTTCCGGAACACGGTATACGAAGAAAAAAGACGTCTTCTCGATAAGCATGGCATCGCTGTTTTCAGGGACCATGACCATACGCATGCCCATGAGCCGGATGGCATCTTTTCGGGTGTGATCAGATATCTGGGATGGGAAGCCTATCAGATTCCTTCGCCTGACCTTCCGGCCTGCTATCTGTTTGATTTACCCAAGACAAGTGTGGAAGCGCTCTGTCAGCACCTTATGGAAAAAATCGGCATGCGGGGCGTACGCTATATCGGCTCTCCGGCTGCGAAGGTCAGGAGGGTCGCCATTGTTGCCCATTTGTATCCAGGCGCGTTTGTAGCTCCTGAAGAAAAAAATGGAATCTACACGGATTATGCCACTGAGATTATCCGCCTCATAGAACACCATGGTGTCGAAGCAGTGATTCCGGGCGAGATTATTGAATGGAACCTGCTCTCTTATATTGCAGATGCTGCTATGCTGGGCAGAAGTGTGGCCTGTATCAATATCGGCCATTTCAATCTTGAGGAACTGGGCGCGAGGTACGCAGCAGAATGGATCGGGCAGTGCCTGGACCATGTCCTGCCAGTCAGTTACATTCACACGGGTGAACTCTGGAGGCATATGTCCGCTGAAAGTTCTGCACACTGAAAAAAAGGAAAGGTCCGGGACAGGAAAGCTCGAGGCTGATGATTCTGTCCGGAACATGACAGGAAAGGGAAAATGTATGGAGCACAAACTGATTTTTCTGGATATCGATGGAACACTGACCCCGCCCGGAACCAACACACCGCCTGATTCCGCTATGCAGGCGGTCAGACGTGCGCAGGCATTGGGACACAGGATATTCCTGTGTACCGGCCGCAATCAGGGCATGCTCGCGCCGGTTCTGTCTTTAGGCTTCGAAGGTGCTGTAGCCAGTGCAGGGGGATATGTATTTGCGGGGAAGGATGTCCTGTTTGACTGCCCCATGACAGCGCAGCAGTGTGACCTTGGTATGCGTCTGCTTAAAGAAAATGGCGTGATCCGGACCATTGAGTCCCGCGACAGAACATGGAGCGATGAGGATCTGACGGGCTTTCTATCCATGATGCCGGAAGGCAACAGTGAGCTTGAAAGATGGAGAAAAAAGCTTTCTGAAGAACTCGGTATCCTTCCTATGAAGGAATATGACGGGCGTCCGCTTTATAAAATTGTTTTTATGTGCCATACCCTCAGCCAGCTGGAGCCCGCCAGACGGGCAATGGAAGAAGATTTCCATTTTGTTATTCAGGACAGTCAGTTCCCGGGGTGCATAAACGGAGAGATGATCAACCGCAAATTCGATAAGGGCCGTGGCGTGCGGATCATTGCGGAAGCATTGGGCTTCTCCCTGGAAGACACAATTGGCTTTGGGGACAGCATGAATGATCTGGAGATGATCCAGACAACAGGTATTTCCGTATGTATGGACAACGGCAGCCCGGAACTGAAGAAAATAAGCAGTATGGTCTGTCCTGCGGTTACGGAGGACGGTTTATCCTGGGCTTTTCACAAGCTCGGACTTTTGGAGGAATAGAGGAGAAAGGATATGTCACAGTTTCAGGATAAGGTGGTCTATCAGATCTATCCGCGTTCTTTCTGCGACAGCAACGGGGACGGGATCGGTGATCTGAAAGGGATCACTAAGCGGCTTGATTATTTTCAGAAACTTGGAGCAGATTACCTTTGGCTCACACCGGTTTTTACATCCCCGCAAAAGGATAACGGCTATGATGTGCAGGATTATTGCAGTCTTGACCCTGTTTTTGGGAAGATGGGGGACCTTGATGAACTGATCCAGAAAGCCGGCACACGGAAAATTGGCATTATGCTGGACATGGTGTTCAATCATACCTCGACCTCGCATGAATGGTTCCAGAAAGCGCTTGCAGGGGATGAAAAATACCAGGCTTATTACATTTTCCGGGAGGGCCCTCCGGACCAGCCGCCCACAAACTGGGTGTCCAAGTTCGGAGGCAGTGCATGGGCGTATGTTCCTTCTCTCAAAAAATGGTACCTGCATCTTTTTGATGTCTCGCAGGCCGACCTCAACTGGGAGAACCCGCAGGTCCGGGAAGAACTGAAGCAGGTGATCCGCTTCTGGAAAGGAAGAGGCGTCCAAGGGTTCCGGTTTGACGTTGTCAACCTGATTTCAAAACCTGATATTTACTGTGATGACGACCATGGGGACGGCAGACGTTTTTATACAGATGGGCCGCGTGTCCATGCTTACCTGCAGGAACTTGTCAGGGACACAGGGATTGGGGACATGATCACTGTGGGGGAGATGAGTTCGACAGACCTTGACAATTGCATCGGCTATTCAGCTCCTGAGAACCATGAGCTGTCCATGGTCTTCAGCTTCCATCATCTGAAGGTGGATTACAAAGACGGGGATAAATGGCAATTGCAGGCCCCGGATATAAAAAAGCTCCGCAGCCTTTTTGCGGCCTGGCAGGAAGGCATGGAAAAAGGCGGCGGCTGGAACGCCCTGTTCTGGTGCAATCATGACCAGCCCAGAGTCGTGTCTCGGTTGGGAGACACGTGCCATTACTGGAAAGAATCCGCTAAAATGCTTGCGACCTGCAACCATATGATGCGTGGCACACCTTACATTTATCAGGGTGAAGAGCTGGGCATGACAAATGCGGGCTTTCATGAAATAGAAAAGTACCGGGATGTGGAGAGCATTAATTATTACCGCATTCTTCAGGAAAAAGGGCTTACCCGGGAGGAAGCCATTGATATCCTCATGGCCCGTTCACGGGATAATGGACGTACCCCCATGCAGTGGGACGACTCGGAAAATGCGGGATTTACATCAGGCACGCCGTGGATCAGTGTACCGGAAGTAAAAAAAGAGGCAAATGTGAAAGCGGAGATTGACGATACATCTTCCATTTTTGGCTATTACAGGCGTTTGATCCGTTTGCGGAAAGAAGAAAAGACCATTTCGTGCGGAGGGATCCGCTTTATACTGCCAGAGACTGAGGGTGTCATTGCCTATGAACGCTTCTGTGGCAAGGATATTCTCACGGTGCTTTGCAACTTCACCGGCCATGAACAGCGGGTCCCTTATCAGGGAGGAAACGATTGCCTGATCGACAGCTATGAAACACCACCGAGGAGGACGGGCGATCTGATCTGTCTCCGGCCATGGGAAGGATGCGTGCTGCGGTAAGGGCTGGACAAGCTAGGCATGAAGGAAGGGCCCAAACAAAAACTCCCTGATGTACAGGGAGTCTTTGTTTGGGCCTTTTTCCGGTAAAAACGAGCGTAACGGACCGGTGGAACATCTGACAGGAAGTCTCACTGTGGATCAAAGGATTCTTCTGTCAGGACACCAAAATGATCGGAAACAGCGGGATAAAAGCTGCCGTTGAACATGACTTTTGAGCGGCGCGTCCTGCCGTTCTGAGCGGCCAGACAAAGATCCATCCGGAAGCCGTCGACCTCTTTGTCCCTCCATCCATCAATCTGCCCCGGTACGGTGATGCCGCTGTCCTTTTCTTCTGCCCGGGTATAGCAATCCTGCCATCCGGACCGTACAATCATTTCATAGCCTTCATTTTGCAGCTGTACAGGAGAATTGAAATCCCCCATAAGATAACAGGGTCTGCTGAGGCTGTCTGTAAAAACCTGAAGCTTTTCCCATTGCCCGGAGAAGGGATCACGGGTGTCGTTCCACCATCCCAGATGAGCAGAGCAGAACCAACCATATTTGTTCCTTATGGCCAGCACCCGCCTCCTGAGATGTACACCTTTTGGGGACAGATCAAAAAAACGGGTTTCTGCAATGGGGGCCAGACTGAGGACAGCTACGCCTTCTTCCCATTTTCCGTAAGCAAGATGCGTATGGATCCAGCTCCAGTGGTATCCTCTGGCAAGCAGTGTCAGGCAGAATGCCCAGTTGTCTTCACGGATGTCAGAACCGGCAGGGACAAAATTTGAATCACGCAGATCGTTTTGTGAAAGATAAGGGCTGTTTTCACGCTGATTGACTTCCTGCAGGGCGATGATGTCCGGCTTTTCCTGCCTGATGGCTTCGGCCGCCTGACGCAGACAGAGGGCATTATCGGTTTCCTGCCAGCCATGGACATTGAGCGTGAGCAGTTTAAGATTATCCTTTGACTGCACCACTTGTAAGGCCTCCGATAATCTGTTTCTGCATGATGATGTACAGGACAACTACAGGGAGGCAGCAGAGCACCATGCATGCGAATGAAAGGTTGTAGTCAACGTTGAACTCACCCTGGTAGTTTTTCTGGAAAAGAGTCAGGGTCCACATGGTTTTGGAACGGTTCAGAATGATGAGCGGGAGCATATAGTCGTTCCACAGGGCCAGGCCTTCCTTGATCATGACAGTGGCCAGAATCGGTTTCATCAGAGGAAGGATGATCCGGTAGAATGTGGTGAATGTGTTTGCACCATCAATATATGCGGCTTCTTCGAGGCTGGGGGACACG
>CAMNGW010000030.1 GCA_946538615.1 uncultured Clostridia bacterium | reverse complement strand
CCTGATTGACCGCAACACGACAATCCCCTGCGAGAAGAGCCAGATCTTCTCCACGGCAGCTGATGGACAGACAAGCGTTGAAATCAATGTGCTCCAGGGCGAACGTCAGATGGCTTATGACAACAAGTCACTTGGCCGCTTCCAGCTGACCAATATTGCTCCTGCTCCTCGCGGCGTTCCGCAGATTGAAGTCACTTTCTCCATTGACCGCAACGGCATTGTCCACGTATCTGCAAAGGATAAAGCGACAGGCAATGCTCAGGATATCACAATCACAGCTTCCACGAACCTGAGCGAGGATGAGATCAATCAGCGCGTCAAGGAAGCCGAACAGTATGCAGAGCAGGATAAGAAGCGCAAAGAGGAAGCTGAAACACTCAACCGTGCTGACTCACTGATCTATGAGACCGAAAAGCAGCTGCGCGACAACGCTGACAAGCTGTCCGATGAAGATAAGAACACGCTTCAGAGTGAAGTGGATGCTTTCAAGAAGGTCCGTGATGGCGGCAACGTGGATGAGATCAAGAACGCTGAGGAATCCTTCAGCCAGAAGGTATATGCAATCTTCGGTAAGATCTATCAGCAGCAGCCCAACGCACAAGGCGCACCAGATGCACAGAACAATGGCGGCATGAATCCTGATGGAACCATTAATGCTGACGGTGAAGTTCACTAATCAAGTCAAATACCGGAGGCAGCAATGCCTCCGGCATTTGTGCGCACTGTGCAACCTATGAGGTGAAATATGGCAAACAAACGTGACTATTATGAAGTCCTTGGCGTCGATAAAAAGGCGACGGAGGAAGAGATCAAAAAGGCGTACAGAAAAAAAGCAAAGGAATGCCATCCTGATCTTCATCCCGGCGACAAACAGGCCGAAGAGCGTTTCAAGGAATTGAATGAAGCCAATGAAGTCCTCTCAGATCCGGATAAGCGCGCGCGTTACGACCAGTTTGGGTTCAATGATCCGACGCAGGGCGGAAATCCGTTTGGCGGTGCCGGATTTGATTTTTCTGGCATGGGCGATATTTTCGATACCTTCTTTGGTGGCATGGGAGGCATGGGCTCAAGACGTACGAGCAATGCGCCTGTAGCCGGCAACGATCTGAGATATGAGCTCAAGATAACGTTCGAAGAAGCTGCAGATGGCTGTGAAAAATCCTTTGATTTTTACCGGCTGGAAAATTGTGAAACCTGTCATGGGTCAGGTGCCAAGCCGGGAAGCCAGCCGAGCACGTGCCCGACTTGCAATGGCCAGGGCCAGGTACGTACATCCAATGGCTTTATGTCCATGGTACGTACGTGTTCGAATTGCAATGGTACAGGCAAAATCATTAAAGACAAGTGCCCTGACTGCGGCGGAAGCGGAAGAGTACGGAAAAAGAGAACCGCGACCATCAAGATTCCGGCAGGCATTGCCCACGGACAGACAATCATACAGAATGGGCAGGGTGAGCCGGGACGCAACGGCGGCCCCAACGGCGACCTGTATGTGACCATTTCTGTGCGCCCGCATAAACTGTTCAAACGTGATGGGTATAATTTGTTCATTGATTTTCCGATATCCTTTACACAGGCCGCTCTGGGCGCGGAAGTCGATGTGCCTACCCTGCACGGTTCAGTAAAATACCGTATCCCTGAGGGGACACAGAATGATACCGAGTTCCGCATCCGCGGGCAGGGTGTTCAGATTCTGCGCACTTCAGGAAAAGGCGACCTGATTGTCCGCGTGCATGTTGAGATTCCGAAAAAGCTGACAGAAAAGCAGAAAGAACTTCTCCGTCAGTTTGATGACACGCTGACAGGCCATGAATATGAAGGCAAAAAGAACTTTTTTGACAAACTGAAAGAGGCATTCAACTGATTGTCTCCCAATAAGACAGGCTGAAAATATGGCCTGTCTTTTTTGGTATGAATCAAGGGTACCCATGCGAGCTTGTCATGCAAGCGTTTACTCGTTATAATGCACAATGGATAGGCGTGTCAGGAGGTGGGACGGGAAATGTACGCGAATGTGATTGTCGACATCATTCATGAAAATGTCGCACATACCTTCACTTATTCGGTCCCGCCGGACATGGAGCTATCCCCCGGGCAGCGTGTTCTTGTGCCTTTTGGACATCAGACCAAAGAAGGCTATGTGATTGATCTTTCTCAGGAGACTGATTTGTCTGAAGAGAAAATCAAGCCAGTCAAGGATGTTCTGGAAGATTATCCCGCCGTACTGCCCTCCCTGATGGAACTGGCAAAGTCCATGGCGCAATCCAGCCATTGCCCGCTGGCGGAAACATTGCGCCTTATGATCCCTTCTGAGATGCGCGGCGGAAGAGTGCATGTCAAATTGCAGACAGTGGCCAGACTGTGCATTTCCGGGGCAGACCTTGAGGAGGCTCTGCTCAGGCAGGGAAGGTCCCAGCGCAGACGCCTTCTGCTGCTGATGCTCAGCGACGGTGATAAACACCTGGTTTCCGATCTTGCCCTTGATGTGCGCCAGCCTCTTGCTGACCTCAGAAAACTGGAAGAGGAAGGGTACATCAGCCTGAGCAGGGAAGAGTTCCTGCGCCAGCCCGGAGGAAAGATTGACAGCAGAAGGGCATTTGTACCGGACCTCACCAGCCTTCAGCAGGAGATCCTTGAACAGGTCCTGCCTTCGCTTTCAAGGGGCGAAGGAAAATACCTGCTTCATGGGGTCACGGGCTCAGGCAAAACGGAGGTTTTTATCCGGCTGGTCCAGGAAACACTGAAACAGGGCCGCGGTGCGGTCATTCTGGTGCCGGAAATTGCCTTGACGCCGCAGATGGTGGACTGGTTCCGTGCAAGGTTTGGCGAATGCTCCGCCGTTTTGCATTCCCGCCTATCGGCAGGGGAACGTTTTGATGAATGGAGGCGGATCCGGAGAGGAGATGCGAAGGTAGTCATCGGAGCGCGCTCTGCTGTATTTGCACCTGTTGAGAAGCTGGGCCTTATCGTCATTGATGAGGAACACGAGACCAGCTATCTCTCTGACAGACATCCCAGGTATGATGCGAGGGATGTTGCTCTGTCACGGTGCTCGCGGGAGCATGCGACGCTTGTCATGGCCAGCGCAACCCCTTCTGTCACCTCATTTTACCGGGCAAAAAAAGGAGAGTACACTCTTCTTGATATGCCGGAACGTGTCGGGAACCGTCCCTTGCCTCAGGTGCAGCTGGTGGATATGCGCAAGGAACTGGAGGCGGGGAACAGAAGCATATTCTCGCGGGCGCTTTCCGCGGCGATCCGTCAGACTGTCAGGCAGGGCGAGCAGGTCATGCTTCTGATGAACCACAGAGGCTATTATTCTTTTGTCTCATGCCGTGCCTGCGGGACAACGGTCAAGTGTCCCAACTGCGATGTTTCGCTGACCTATCATGTCGGGGGGCAGAACCTTCTTCACTGCCACTATTGCGGGCACACAGAGGCTGTCCCAACGCTGTGCCCTGAATGCGGGAGCCAGAAGATACGGCATTTTGGCGCTGGCACGCAGCAGGTGGAAGCCGAACTCAACCGGTCCTTTCCGGGTGTCAGAGTGGCCAGGATGGATACAGACACCACATCCGGAAAGGAAGGGCACGCAAAAATCCTTGAGTCTTTCCGTGATGGCACATGTAATGTGCTGGTCGGGACGCAAATGATTGCGAAAGGCCTGGATTTTCCAAAGGTGACGCTTGTGGGGGTCATTGCGGCTGACATGACGCTGCATTTTCCTGACTACAGGGCCAGGGAGAGAACGTTCCAGCTGCTGACGCAGGTATCGGGACGTGCTGGACGGGGAGACAAGCCGGGAGAAGTCATTATACAGACCTACCGTCCGGAGGAACCGGTCCTGCTTGCGAGCGCACGGCAGGATTACAGAGGTTTTTTTGAAGAAGAGATTGAGCGCAGACGCATTGCCCTTTATCCGCCTTTTACAGCCATGGCGCGTCTGCTCGTGGAATCTCAGGATGCATCCTTGGCCGTGAAAGTCATAGAGGTGCTTCACCAGAAAGTGGACCAGCTCCTTCATACACATCCGGAATACCGTGAGATCTGCCTGCTCATGCATGAGGAACAGCCTACAATGACCATGCTGAGAGGGAAAACACGGTATCAGCTGCTCTTTAAACTGATCGCGGGAGACGTGACGGAACTTTTTTCCCGTGACCTGTCAGACATGAGCCGTGAGCCGTATCCGGGCGCTGATGTCTATTTTGAATACAATCCGTCAACAATGATGTAAACAGATTAGCACAACAACAGGAAGGAACAGAAAAATGGCAACTCGCAAAATTGTGAAACTCGGGGATGAAGTCCTTCGCAAAACCTGCAAAAAAGTCGAAAAGTTTGACCTTCGCCTTGCGCTCCTGCTGAAAGATATGGCTGATACTATGCATGATGCAGATGGCGTAGGACTGGCGGCACCTCAGGTGGGCATTCTCCGCAGGATTGTAGTGATTGATGTCGGCGATGAAAATGGCGTCATTGAGCTGATTAATCCGGAAATTGTGAAAGTCAGCACAGAAACACAGACTGGCCGTGAGGGCTGCCTGAGCCTTCCGGAACGCCAGGGCATTGTGACACGTCCGAAGGTTGTCACGGTCCGCGCGCAGGACAGGCACGGAAACCATTTCGAGATCACAGGCGAGGACCTGCTGGCAAGAGCGTTCTGCCATGAATTGGACCATCTTGATGGAAAGCTGTATATCGACTGTATGGACCGCGAGCTTACGCCTGAGGAAATCGAGGGCCATGTACCTGAAGACGGGCCCGTTCAGGAGGATGAGGCAACTTGAGAATTGTCTTTATGGGGACACCGGACTTTGCCGTTCCGAGTCTGAATGCACTTTTGGAACACTATGAGGTCGTGGGTGTTTTTACACAGCCTGACCGTCCCAAAGGACGGGGCAACAAAATGCAGATGAGCCCGGTCAAACGCGTTGCTCTGGACCATGATATCCCTGTGTTCCAGCCGGAGAAGATCCGCAGGGACGGCGTTGAAGATCTCAGGAACCTGAAGCCGGACCTGTGCGTGACAGCGGCTTTTGGCCAGATCCTCTCCCAGGAGATACTGGATATCCCCAGGTTGGGCACGATCAATGTTCATGCCTCCCTGCTCCCCAGGCACAGGGGAAGCGCTCCGATCGCCTATGCTATCCTCCAGGGGGACGATGAAGTTGGCGTGACGACCATGATGACAGCCAAAGGGATTGATGACGGCGATATGCTCCTGCACTTTGCTATGCCCAGGCCCGTCGACGCGACCTGCGGTGAACTGACAGAACTGCTCAGCGGGAAAGGTGCACAGCTCCTTGTGGAAACCCTGCAGGCACTCGAAGTTGGAACGCTCCGTCCTGTTGTCCAGTGCGAAGATGAGATGACATACGATCCCATGCTGAAAAAGGAAATGGGCCATCTGGATTTTACAAAGGATGCACGTGAACTCGCCAATCAGATCCTGGCACTGAACCCATGGCCAGGCTGTTCTGTGCCCTATCAGGATGGCCGTTTGAAACTGTTAAGGGCAAAAGTGCTGGAAGGGAGCGGGGAAGTGGGACGCACGCTTCCTTTCGACAAGCAGGGCCTCAGAATTGCTTGCGGGAAAAACATCCTGCTTGTCACACAGCTGCAGGCGCCTGGGGGAAAAGCGATGTCCGCGGCGGACTTCCTTCGTGGCCATCCCATTGCAGAGGGCACAGATTTCAGAGAATAAGCATACCGTGTTACAGACAGAAAGAGGACAAGCATGGCAGATAACAGGCAGGATACAAAACATCGCAGCACATACCATTCGGATAATAAAGCAGGTTTCCGGGGCCCAAAAGGAAAACAGTCTCCGGACCGGGCAGGGACAGACAAGAATGGCTCAAGGACCGGAAAAAGCAGTGCATTCAGGCCCGGAGCGGACCAGCGTGACAGCCGTACGGGTAGGACGCCGGAAAAACGTTTTTCCGGCCGGCCTTATTCCGGAGAGAAAAAAACGGAGTTCCGCAAGCCTTACGGAGGACGTAACGGTGAAAGGAAGCCTTTTGAGACCAGGGACAGGCGTGAGATACGTGTGGTTGAAGGGCTTGCGAGCCGGCGCAGTGCCTATCATGTGATCAGTGCTGTGACGGAAAAAGGGACCTGGGCATCAATCGCTCTGGACAGGGAACTGAAAAAAGCAGGGCTTAACACAAGGGACAGACGTCTGGCTGCAAGGCTTGCCTATGACACCATTGACAGGCTGTATTATCTTGACCATATGCTTTCCCAGGTTATGGCAAGGGAGGACACAGATATCCGGCTGAGGAATATTCTGCGTCTGGGGGCCTGCCAGCTGCTCCTGGAGGACCATATTCCGGAAATGGCGGCAACAGATACAAGCGTTGAGCTTTGCCGGGAGATAGGACTGGACGGTCTGGCAGGGGTGTGCAATGGCATTTTGCGCAACCTGATCCGGAAAAAGGATGAACTGAAACTGCCCTCTTTTGACGAGGATCCGGTTCGTGCTGTCTCTGTCCGTCTTTCTGTACCGGAGTTTCTTGTCAGGCAATTGGCTGATGACTATGGAATGGATGAAGCACAGCGCATGCTGTCCATCAGTGGGAGTGAGAGTGCTCTGACGGTGCGCCGGAATCTGCTGCGAACTACCGCGGAATCTTTTGAAAAGCTCCTTTCCAAGAAAGTCTGGGAAGTCAAAAAAGGGCAGCTCCCTGACAGCTGGTACATCATGAATGCTGCCAATATAGGGGAGGACAGTGATTTCCTCTCGGGCAACTTCTCAATTCAGTCAGAGCAGTCTCAAATGGCATGTCTTGCCTGCTCGCCCAGGCGGGGGTCACTTGTCATAGATACCTGTGCTGCACCGGGCGGCAAGGCCTGCTATCTGGCTGAAATGATGGATGGTACGGGCCGGGTGCAGGCCTGGGAGCTCCATGAGCACCGCACCGAGATTATTGCTTCTCAGGTGAAGCGCCTGGGACTGGACAATGTGCGCCCTATGACAAGGGACGCGACTGTTTTCAGAGAAGACCTTCTGGATGCTGCCGATCTTGTGCTTCTGGATGCACCATGCACGGGAACAGGCGAGCTGCATGACAAACCGGACAGCAAATACAGGCTGAAACCGGAAAGCCTTCAGGAACTGAGGGATTTGCAGAAGATTTTGCTGGACACCGTTTCGCGCTATGTTAAACCCGGCGGAATCCTGGTGTATTCAACCTGTTCCGTGTTAAAGGATGAGAATGAGAGGCAGGTCCTCCGCTTTCTGGAAGAACATCCCCAGTTCAGCATTGACCCGCTTCCGGATACCATACCGGAGCACATCCGGAAGGATTATGCCACTGGTGTCCAGCTCATGCCGGGTGTTCATGCTTCCGGAGGATTCTTTATCTGCCGTATGCGGAGGAAGAGGGTATGATTGCGCTTACGGGTCTGAATCTTGAGGAAATGAGAGAATACGCCGTATCACAGGGCCTTCCTGCTTTTCGCGGCAACCAGATCTGTCAGGCCATCCAGAAAGGACTGACTTTTGAAGAGATGACGGTCCTTCCTGTATCCCTCAGGGAGCAACTGGCTTTGCATGCTGTTGCCCAGCCGGTGCGTATCATGTCCCGGTACGTTTCACAAAGTGACGATACCGTGAAATATCTCTTTGCGCTCAGGGACGGGAACTGTGTTGAAGGTGTGCTGATGCACTACCACTATGGCTATTCGCTGTGTATCTCCACACAGGTGGGGTGCAAAATGGGGTGCAAATTCTGTGCGAGTACGCTTGAGGGGTGCGTAAGGAACCTCTCCTGCGCGGAAATGATCGGCGAAGTGATTTGTGCAAACCGCGACCTTGGGCATAAGGGCAGAGTCGGGCATATTGTGCTGATGGGGGCAGGGGAGCCCCTTGACAACTATGATGAAGTGATCCGTTTCCTCCGACTGGTCAGCCGTGAAGAAAGCTGCGGGGTGGGGCTGCGGAACATTTCCCTTTCGACATGCGGACTTGTGGAACGCATCCGCGATCTGGCCGATACGCACCTTCCGGTTACGCTTTCACTTTCATTGCATGCTCCGAATGACAGGATCCGGAAGACGATTATGCCGGTTGCGAACCGTTACAGTATGGATGAAGTGCTCTCTGCGTGCCGTTATTATGTAGAAACCACGGGCCGGCGCGTGATTTTCGAGTATGCCCTGATCGGGGGCGTGAACGACCGGGACGAGGATGCAAAGGAACTTGCAGGAAGACTCCGCGGTTTACAGTGCCATGTGAATCTGATCCCTTTGAACACAGTTAAGGAACGCAATCTGAAAGGCGTGGATGAACAGACTGTACAAAGGTTTCTGCATAACCTTGAAAAGCTGCATATTTCTGTAACAAGACGCAGAGAAATGGGCGATGATATTGCGGGGGCGTGCGGGCAGCTGAGGCGCAAAGTGCTCAGACAGCCTGATCAGAAGACAGCGGCCTTGACGGCAGACGGGGGTGACAAGAATGAAACACAACTATTCAATGAATATGAGTGATGAGGCAGTCAGACATCTGACAGATTTTTCTCTACGTGAGGATGGAGGCCAGACGCCGCAGCCGGAGCCGACAAAGCCGGTACCGGTCCTTTTTCCGGAACCGCACCCCGACGTCCCGGCTGTAACCGAGGATTGCCAAATGAGGGCCGTTGCACGCACGGATGTGGGGAAAGTCCGGCAGGTGAACCAGGACGCCGTCCTTGATACGCCTCCCTTGTTCGGAGTCGCCGATGGCATGGGGGGACACAAGGGCGGAGAGATTGCCTCGGCTTTGTGCAGAGATGGGCTGATTTCCTTTCTGGAAGGGAAGAAAGCCGACCATGAGCTGCTTGAGAAAGCGGTCAAACTGATCAACCGGAGGATTTACATCCAGTCCACAGAGAATGCCTCCCTGCAGGGTATGGGGACTACGCTTACTGTACTGTGGGCCGGGAGCGATACCGCCTTTATCGCACATGTTGGAGACAGCCGCTGCTACCTGTTCAGGGACCATAAGCTCACGCAATTGACGAATGACCATTCGATGGTCATGGAAATGTACAGGGCCGGGATCCTCACGAAAGAACAGGCGGCAGTACATCCGATGAGGAACGTGATCACCCGGGCAATTGGGACAGACCGCTCCATTGAAGTTGACATTCTGGAAAACAAGCGCAGGAAGGACGATGTGTATCTGATCTGCTCAGATGGCTTATACGGGCAAGTCCCGGAAGAGAGAATGCAGACCATTCTTACAGAGATGCCGCTTGAGGAAGCTGCGGATACGCTGCTCAGGGAAACACTGGAGGCAGGAGCACCGGATAATGTCTCCTTCGTCCTTTTGTGCGATGCCTGTGAGGAGGCAGAAACATGATTGGCAGAATACTTGCCGGTCGTTATCAGCTGAAGGAACAGATCGGGGTCGGCGGAATGGCCATTGTGTATCGGGCCACAGACCTGAATACAGGACATGATGTAGCCGTTAAGCTCCTTCGCCCGGATTTTGCCCATGACAGCGATTATGTCACACGCTTCCAGCGGGAGGCTGAGGCGGCCTCAAAGATGACACATCACAACATAGTCAATCTGACAGATGTCGGACTCGATGGGGAAAACCGTTTCCTTGTCATGGAATATGTACAAGGGAAAACGCTCAAGCAGCTCATCCAGGAAAAAGGAAGGATCTCACCGCGGACAGCGACCCAGATCACGATCAGAATCCTTTCGGCCCTTCAGCATGCCCATGAAAACGGAATCATACACAGAGACATCAAACCGCAGAATATCCTTGTGAACACAGAAGGACTGATCAAGGTTGCGGACTTTGGAATTGCACGCATAGCGAATTCGGCAACCCTCACAAAAGGGGATGTTGTCATGGGCTCCGTACATTATTTTTCTCCGGAGCAGGCATCGGGGCAGAATGCGGACGAGCGTTCAGACATTTACTCGGTAGGCGTTGTGCTCTACGAAATGCTTACCGGCCGTGTCCCGTTTGAAGGTGACAACCAGGTTGCCATTGCCATGCAGCACATCCATAATCGTCCTGAGCCCATTGAGAAGCTTGTTCCGGATGTGCCTGCTTCCCTGAATGCAGTATGCATGAAAGCACTGGCCAAAAATCCGGTTTACCGGTACCAGACAGCCAAAGAAATGGCCTCGGACCTGAGACTGGTGATGGACGGGAAGATACGCCCGCCGACCAATATTGAGATCACAGGCGGTTATCGTCTGGGCCCCGGAGATACCGGGGAGAGGCTGTACGGTGACTATGGCGATAACGGGGAAGTCAAGAAAAATACGAAAAAGCCCCGTGAAAGACGGAAAATTAATTGGCCGTGGTGGATTTTTACAGGACTGACTGTAAGTCTGGTGCTGCTGGGATTATACTGGGGAGGCATGGCGATCTATGATGGCGTCGTCAATTCCACAGAAGTACCGGCTTTTGTCGGGCTTGAGCTGATCAGTGCAGAAAAGACAGCGCAAAAGGCGAATCTCAGGATCGAGGAAATAAAAATTAATCATCCTACTGTACCGTCGGGAACGGTTGTGATGCAGGCACCCGAAGAAGGGACCATTCTCAAAAAAGGGGATACGGTCGTACTGACCATTTCTTCCGGACCTGCAAGTGCAGAGACGCCCAAGGTTACAGGGATGACGCTTCTGGATGCCGTGCAGAAAGCAAGACAGAGCGGTCTGTCGATCAATGTGGTTGAACGGCTGACCAGCAGCGAGGTCCAGAATGATTTTGTCATGAGCCAGGTACCTGAACCCGGCACGGTGATCAAGACCGGGGAAGTCATACAGGTTACAGTCTCCGGGGGACTTGCCATTGTACCGGATCTCAAAGGGAAGTCATTTTCCGAGGCACGCCTCAGTCTGATCCAGGCAGGGCTGGCGCTGAGCGATGACATTCAGTTTGTGGCGACACAGGAACCTGATCTGCACAATATTGTGTGCGGACAATCTGTGCCGAGCGGTTCACAGGTGATTCAGAGCACAGAAGTCGGGCTTTCTGTCTATCAGGTGCCGAGCATGACCTATGCGATCACTGTGCCCCTTCGGCTGCCGGAGAGCAGCGATGCACAGCATGTACGCGTCACTCTGGTTTCAGAGGGGACGGAATACATGGTTTTCCAGGGGGACTTTACACCGGATACTGGACGCGAACCTGTCATACAGGTATTTTCGCAGGTTCCTGGCACCTTTATCCTCAGAGTGTACATTGGGAATCAGTTCGCATACCAGCAGGAGGTTACAATGGAATGAGTGAGGCGCTCAGACGGGGTACGCTGGTCAGCGGGGTCGGCAGTTTTTATACGGTCTGCACACCAGAAGGAGAACGCTATGTTGTGAGAGCAAAGAAGAAGTTCCGGCATCAGCATCTTACGCCTCTTGTTGGTGACGAGGTTGAATTTTTTCCTGGGAAGAATGAAGAGAATGGATGGCTTGAGACGATCCTTGAAAGGAAAACGCAGTGTGTCAGGCCGCCTGTGGCAAACATTTCTCTTCTTGTCCTGGTGGTGAGCCCTGAGCCTGTCCCGGACCTGAAACTGGTGGATCGGCTCATGGTACAGGCGATCAGGCAGAATATCAGAGTATGCCTGGCCGTTACGAAATCTGATCTGGATCCGGACCTTGCTCCGCGGCTGAGGGCATCTTACCACGCGAGCGGAATGCCGGTCCTGTCCGTAAGCAGCCTCACGGGCGAGGGACTGGACAGCCTGCGCTCGTTCATGCGCGGGTCTACATGCTGTTTAGCAGGACAATCGGGTGTGGGGAAAAGCACCCTGCTTAACGCAATGTTTGGTCTTGATCTCCAGACAGGGGATATCTCCGAGAAGATACGCAGAGGAAAAAACACAACGCGCAAAGCCGAATTGTTTGTAATGGATGACATCCGGGTACTGGACACAGCAGGGTTTTCTCTGTTGGAAATAGAAACATTAATGGATCCGGCTGAACTGAGGGAGGCCTATCCGGAATTTGTTCCTTTTGAAGGAAAATGCAGGTTCTCCCCATGTCTGCATGATAAAGAACCTGGCTGTGCAGTTTCCCGGGCAGTCACTGAAGGCACGCTTGATGCGGAGAGGGTATCACGCTACCGTGAGCTTCTCACAGAAGTCAGAACACGATGGAGGGAACGCTATGATTAGAATTGCACCATCGATTCTTGCTGCGGACCAGATGCATATCGCAGACGAAATTGGACGGGTGATTGATGCAGGCTGTGATTTGCTCCATGTTGATGTGATGGACGGGCATTTTGTACCGAACCTATCCTTCGGTCCGGATATGGTCCGGGAGATCCATAAAGCATTTCCGGAACTGAAACTGGATGTACACCTGATGCTGGATAATCCCGGCAGGTTTATCTCGGCCTTTGCACCGTGTGCCTACGGGATTACGGTGCATGCAGAGATTCCGGACAACGTTGGGGACATGCTGGATTTTATCCACACCGAAGGCTGCAGGGCAGGACTGAGCCTTAAGCCAGCGACCCCGGTGGAATCGGTTATGGATCTTTTGCCCCGCACGGACATGGTACTGGTTATGACGGTTGAACCGGGTTTTGGCGGTCAGCCTTTCAGGTGGGACATGATTTCCAAAATCCGCAGGCTCAGACAGATGGGTTTTTCAGGCCTTATTGAAGCTGATGGGGGGCTGACTAGGGATAACTTACCCGCGCTTCATGATGCAGGGCTTGACATAGCCGTCATGGGAACGGCCATCTACCGTTCGGATCATCTTAAAGATGACATTCTCTATATTCATTCTCTGTGAGATGGGAGACAGAGGCATGCAAAGATGTCTTCTTATTCTTCTGGCAGCGTTTTTTGTGCTGAATTGTGCGGGGGCTGAAGAGATTGCGGGCACCTGGAGCGATGGCACAGACCTTTCAGATCTCCGTGTCCTTGTCCTGAATGAAGACGGGAAAGGCTCATGGATAAAAGACGGTGTTGAAATTCCGGTTTCTTACGGGTATGGTACGGACCGGATCTGTCGTCTGTGGCAGGATGAGGAACTGCTGGGCACGCTTAAGCTGAGTGACGGATTCCTGATTCTGACAGACAGATCAGGTGAAAGCTGGCCCATGATGAAGAACCAGACTGTTCTGCCCCAGCGCGTGTCCGTGGAAGACCCTTTTGCCTACCGCGGCAGATGGCGTGCCGATTTTGCCATAGCGGGCGGCTTCCGGCTCCCGGCAGATGAGCTGGAAATTGTTTGTGATATCGGGGAGAATATAATTTCTTTCACGGGATCAAACTATGAAAAGACAGTTGATTTGCCGTGCTCGGTCAGCGATGGGAATCTTTGTGTTCCTGTCGGGGATGATGTCTGGACATTTTCCCTGCTGACGGATGGCACGATGATCCGGGAAACTGCGGCAGTAATCTTTCATTATACAAAAGCAGAGACTCAAGAAAAACAGGTCTTGGAAACGAGCGAGGTGGATGAACCATGAGCAACTATAAACCGAAAGGGGCTTCCAATCAGCCGCCCTATACCGGAGGACAGAATCAGAATAACCCCTATCAGAATTATGGACAGTTTCAGAACGGGGGCAATTACAGCCAGCCCACTCCCGGACCAGCGCCATCCGGCCAGCCTTATCCGCCAAATTCGCAGAAGGGACCGGTATATGCTCAGCAGCCAGTCGGATATGCGCAGCCCAATCCTGCCTATATGAACCAGGCAGGGGGCTATGCTCCCTACAGACAGAATCAGGGGGGCTACAATCAGCCCAATTATGCACAGCCCAATCCTGTCTACGCACAAAATCCGCCTCCGGGATATACGCAGTACAGGCAGAACACACAGAGCCCACAGAGCCCACAGGGCTATGCCCAGGGGAATCCGCCCTATCCGCAAAATGGGAATCCTCAGAACGGCTATTATCCTCCATACGGCAACCCGCAGGCCGGAGGGTATTATCCCTACCAGCAGCCGCAAGGCCAGTCCCAGGGAGGTCCTGGTCCTGCACGGCCTTATCCGCCGTCGCCGCAGAACCCACAGAGACCTCCGGCTGGTCAGGGCAAAGATGGGAAAGTGAGGCACTCATTGCCTATTGAACCGGACTTGCTTGTTGTACTGGCATCCGCCATTGTTCTTGTTGTTCTTTTTATTCTGTCCATGGCTATGGGTGCCCTGGGGGTTAAAATTGCTTTCATAGCATGCGCCGTACTGTTTTCTGCTTTCATCTGGCTGCGCCCGGTACTGGAAACGGGGCCTAAGATGACCACGACAGTATTACTGGTTGCGGCGGTACTCGTCACTGTTTTATCCATGGTCCTTCAGCCTGCTGCTGACAATACCCGGCAAAGAACAGCGGCAGATGAGCCGGAAGAAGCCCTGGCTGGGGAGACAAGCCTGGAAGAAGGCGCTGTGGACAGTTTGGGTGAATGGGAAGAAACAGAGAACGTTCAGGTCAACGTGGTTACCGCTACACCTGATACGAATGGCGCCACACTCAATTCTCTGTCGTCTTTCTTCTTCTTCTGGTCGATTAACGATATTGATCAGATGGTCAATTACTGCGCGCCCAGTTGGGTCAAAAAATATGAAGATCCAAAGTCAGAATTGTTTGGCATTCTGGCCAACAGGATCATGAAGAGCTACACGCCCGGCACGCCAACAGGCACGGACAATGATATATCGCGCACGGTTCCGGTAACGGCAACCGTGGACAAGAATGTCAATGAAGGCGAATCCGTGTTCATCTTCAACGTCATCATGCTTAAGGAAAATGAGAACTGGTACGTTGATCCGATGTCACTGAAGTCACATGAAGAGGTGGAGGCCACCACATTTTCTGTCATTATTACCCAGCCGCCTACACCGCAGCCGGCTGAAGCCAGCATGGTCCTCTACTATAACCCCGACGGCGGAACTTTTTATCATGCGGATCCCAATTGTCCAAGCGTGGATGAAAAATACAGGCCTTTGTCCGGGACATTCACCTACGGGCAGATCAATGAACCTGCTTACGCCAACCTTAAAGTGTGCCAGCGCTGTGCGGCACCTATGCGCAAATGAGCCTGCTTGCTGAGCTTGCGGAATCCTTGCCTGATCTTCCGCACAAGCTGCTAATTGGCTTCTCAGGGGGATGTGACTCGACAGCACTGGTATGTCTGCTCCTTCAGAAAAAGGAGGCGGAAGGTTATGAGCTCAGCTGTGTCCATGTGAACCATGGCCTCCGGGGTGAAGAATCCGATGGGGATGCTGATTTTGTTGAGGCTTTCTGCAGAGCCCATGATCTTCCTCTTCTGAGCTACCGCGCGCAGCCCGATGATACAGGATCAGAAGACTGGGCGCGGAAAGTCCGCTATGATTTTTTCCGCAGGGCAATGGCAGAATGCGGAGCTGATGCGCTGGTTCTTGCACATCATCAGGACGATCAGGCGGAAACCTTTCTTCTTCATTTGCTCCGCGGGTCCGGATTGGATGGCTTGTGCGGCATGTCGCCACAGAGCAGCGAGATGGGGATACCGGTTTGCAGACCGCTTCTTGGAATCAGCCACAGCTCGCTTCAGAAAGCATTGACAGAAATGGGGCAGGTGTGGCGGGAAGATCATACGAATGCTGAGAGCCGGTATATGCGCAATCGTGTCAGACACGAGGTACTGCCTGTGCTTGAACAGCTCTCACCCGGGTGCACAGGCAGAATTGCTGCTTGTGCAGCCTTGCTCAGAGAAGATGCGGAGGCAATTTCCGGGCGCGCAGAGGCATTGCTCGGTCCGTTCAGGACAAAAAAAGAGATCCCATTATCATTATTCGCGGACTGTCCTGAAGCGGTTGTCGGGCGCGTGCTGCGCTCGTGGTGGCTGAGCCACTCATGCTTGCGCAAAGAGCACGCTTTGAGCTCGGAGCACACACATGCATTTGTCAGTTTTTTACAATCTGCTCCGGGATCTGTTCTGCAATTACCGGGGCAAGTGAAAGCTTACCGTGGATACACGCATATTCATCTGATCGGTGCTTGCAGTTCAAAGCAGCCGGAACCGGTCCAGCTGGAAGATTCTGCTGTATTTCAGGAAACGGTTTTTCATGTTGAGGCATGCAGTACATTCGGGGATGGAAAGACCGGGCAGGCCTTTCTGGTTTCGCAGCTCCCTTTGCTCCAGATCCGGACAAGGAAACCGGGTGATTATATCCGCCCTTTTGGACAGAAAGGGAAGAAACCGCTGAAGACATATCTGATTGACAAAAAAGTGGACCAGCCTTTTCGTGACAGGATACCTTTGATCTGTCAGGGAAATGAGGTGCTTGTTGTATGCGGAGTGGGAGCGGGCAGAGTGGACCTGGAATCCATTCATGGAAACATGTACGTGCACTGGTCCTGTGCTGATTTTCCATGGTATACCGAGAAATGAAAACATAAAAGAGAAGAGGATAGGGTTATGCATCAGGAGCCATTTATGTATCAGGATATTCAGGAAGTTCTGATTCGCAGGGAAGAGATCAGCAATGCTGTTAAGATGCTTGGAGATATGATCACTCACGACTATAAAGGAAAAGAACCGATTATGGTCTGCATCCTCAAAGGAGCATCCATTTTTTACGCTGATCTCCTGCGTTCTGTTGATCTTCCCGTGCATATGGATTTTATGATTGTTTCCAGCTACGGGAACGGAACCACAAGTTCAGGGAATGTGCGTATCCGGCGCGACCTTGACGAGGACGTCGCTGGACGTGATGTGATTCTCGTTGAAGATATTGTGGACTCAGGTGTCACATTGTTTTTTCTTTCCAGGATCATGAAAGAACGCGGAGCTTCCACGGTAAAGATTGCAACTCTGCTGGATAAGCCGGCCGGACGGAAAGTGGACATTAAAGCAGACTACTTCTGCTTTACCGTTCCGGAAGAATTTGTGGTCGGCTATGGACTGGATTATGCAGAAAAATACAGGAACCTTCCGGATATTTGCGTCCTCAAGCCGGAGATATATGCATCCAAAGAGTCATAATCCATGAAATGAGGGCAAAAAGTAAAGCGGTATCTTATCAAATTGGACCGGAAAGAAGGCGGGCTGTCTGAAGCGGTTTAACCAGGCTTTTACAGTATATGTCATTCTGCTGCTTGTCATGATGCTGGTTATGGTGTTCATGAATTCGCGGAATGTAAAAAGAGATACCAAAATACTGTCTTATTCTGAGCTGTTAGAGATGGTTGAGAAGGATGAAATTGCTCAGATCTCGATCCGGGGTGACACCCTTGTGGGACTTAAACGTGAATCGGCAGTTCCCTCCACCCTGTTTCCGGACAGATATGATTTTCAGTCAACCATAGGGGACGATTTCCTGCTTTCTGCACGTCAGATCGCTGCGCAGAAGTCAGGCAAGCCTGTGGACCTTGTTTCTGTGGGTGATTTGCCGTATAAAGTCAGCTTTAAAGAGAACAATGGGCTGAACTGGATGACTTTTCTGCCCATCATATTAGAAGTCATTTTTATAGGTGTTTTCATTTACTTTATGTTTTCATCCCGCAAAGGCAAGGGGAACCCCTTT
This sequence comes from uncultured Clostridia bacterium, assembly GCA_946538615.1. Taxonomy (GTDB): domain Bacteria; phylum Bacillota; class Clostridia; order Christensenellales; family Aristaeellaceae; genus UBA2943. The sequence continues at coordinate 4,994 of CAMNGW010000030.1, read as the reverse complement.
GGCTTCGGAAAAATGACGAATGTTCAGGTTGTCGATGGGAGAAAGAACCATATTACTTTCAAAGATGTAGCAGGTGCCCAGGAGGAAAAGGAAGAACTGCAGGAAATGGTGGATTTCCTCAGAAGCCCAAAGACCTATACACAGGTGGGCGCACGTATTCCCAAGGGCGTGCTGCTGATCGGTCCTCCCGGGACGGGAAAAACGCTGCTGGCCAAGGCTGTGGCTGGAGAGGCACATGTACCGTTTTTCTCCATTTCTGGTTCAGACTTTGTGGAAATGTATGTAGGTGTTGGCGCCAGCCGTGTCCGCGACCTGTTTGACCAGGCAAAGCACAATGCCCCCTCAATTATCTTTATTGATGAAATTGACGCAGTGGGGAGGCGCAGAGGTGCTGGTTTGGGAGGCGGCCATGATGAGAGGGAGCAGACACTGAACCAGCTTCTGGTTGAAATGGATGGGTTCACATTCAACGAGGGCGTCATTGTTATGGCGGCGACGAACCGCAAAGATATTCTTGATCCTGCTCTCCTCCGGCCGGGGCGTTTTGACAGGCAGGTAACGGTGAACTATCCGGATCAGGCGGGGCGCGTGGAAATCCTGAAAATACATGCAAGGGGCAAGCCGCTGGCCAAAGATGTCGACCTGGATAATCTTGCCAAGCGCATGCCGTTCTCCGCTGGTGCAGACCTGGAAAATGTGATGAATGAGGCAGCTATTCTGACGGCAAGGGCCAGACGGACCGAAATAGATCAGCAGACACTCATAGATGCCATTGCGAGGGTCCAGATGGGACCGGAGAAACGCAGCCACAAGGTTTCGGAGAAGGACAAACGCATGGTGGCTGTACATGAATCAGGGCACGCTGTCATCGGACATATTCTGCCGGGGTGCGATGAAGTGCATCTTGTCACCATTGTTCCAAGGGGCATGAGTGCGGGACATACGCTTTCTTTGCCAGAGGAAGAGCATGACAATATGAGCCGGAGCAGAATGCTCGACCAGGTGACCATGGCCCTTGGCGGACTTGCTGCAGAACAGGTGATACTGGGTGAGGTATATACCGGATCTTCCTCGGACCTTAAATCAGCGACGGACATGTGCAGACAGATGGTGACGCGTTACGGGATGAGTGACACGATGGGCCCGATCTATCTGGGCAGCGACCAGGAAGTATTTGTCGGCATGGAATTTGGACATAGCCGGGAGTATTCAGAAGAAATTGCCGCGCATATCGATCAGGAGGTCCGTACCATGCTGACCGGTTGCTTTGAAAAAGCAAAAAAACTGATCAGCGACAACCAGGAGTGTATTGAGATACTTGTAACGGCACTTCTGAAAGAGGAAACGATAGGAAGAAAGACATTTGTTGCTATCATGGACGGCAGGGATTATAACGAAGAAACTGATGAAGACCTGCCAAGACCGGCTGAACCTATCCCGGAAGTAAAACCGGAAGAGGCTGTAAAAAGTGTGGACAGACCTGAATTGCCAAGTTCCTTCATTCCGGAGGAAAAAGAATGATCCGTGCTGATTTGCACTTGCATACGAATCGTTCCGATGGCGTCATGTCACCTGAGCTCCTGTGTCATGAATGTATCCAGAACGGTCTTACATATATTGCGGTCACTGATCATGACACGATGGCAGGGTCAGACAGTCTTGTGTCAATGGCGCCTCCTGTTGTTGTGATTCCTGCTGTTGAGATGAGCATGGAAGATATGCCAGGGCTCCATCTTCTGGCATACGGTACGGCTCAAGGGAATATGCTTCGAGAAAAACTGTCTTATCTGGCCAGCATGCGGGAGGAGCGTGCAAAGGAAATGATACGCAAACTGTCCGTGCTTGGTATGAAGCTTTCATACCGTGATCTTGCATACAAGAGAAAACTGGAAGGTGGGCAGGATTCAACAATTGGCAGACCGCATATTGCGCGGGCCCTCGTCCGTGCCGGCTATTGCAAAAGCATGCAGGAAGCGTTTGCAAAATATATAGGCAATAATAAGCCGGCTTATGTTCCTTCTGTTCGTATGGCAATCCGAGATGCCATTCCTCTGGTAAATGCGTCAGGTTTCATTCCTGTGCTTGCACATCCCAGGGAACTTCATCTGGAAGAACAGGTCCTTCAAGGGTTCCTTGACAGACTGTGTGATTTAGGACTGCGCGGATTGGAAGTGTATCATCCTTCAGCCAGCAGCTACGGGTATGAAAGTCTCAGACACATGGCTGAGGAAAGACATCTGCTTGTCACTGGCGGAAGTGATTTTCACCAGGAAAATGATGGGAAACACGGAAAAATCGGTTGTATGATGCAAGTATGGGAAAAATGTACGGAAGATATGTCACAATTTCAAGCGGAATTACTGAAGATGGAACAGACCATGTCCATCGCAGAAAGTGAGGTGAGGAGCCGTGGATGAATTGAACCAGAACCCTATGGAACAAAGTGAGTATGCAGGCGGTACTGTACAGCGCAGACGCCGAATGGACCGCAAGAGAGAGGCAGAAGCGGCTTCTTCCGAAAAACAGACATCATCGCAACAGAACACATCAAAGAGCGATGATACAAATGGCAGAGCTGAACGCAACCGGCGAAAAGAAGCATCCAGATCAGCTGCACGCTCCGGTGAGCAGGGCGGCTTCAGTCTGGAAGATGACAGAGCAAATGACAAAGCTGTGAGTTTTGGCCAGAAGCTGCCTTCGGATTCTTCTGTTTCAGAACAGAATGCCTCCAATCATCAGGACTCAGACCATAATGACATCTCCAGACATGAAGTAAGACGGACAAACAGACAGAAGTCAGGGACAGTTTCCCGACAGGAAGTCCATACCACAGGTCCGATTCCACAGCAGGGTATGCGCACGACGGGTCCGATTCCACAGCAGGGTATTCGTACGACGGGTCCGATTCCACAGCAGGGTATGCGCACGACGGGCCCGATTCCACAGCAGGGTATTCGTACGACCGGCCCGATTCCACAGCAGGAGATGCGTACGACGGGTCCTATCCCACAGCAGGGTATTCGTACAACTGGCCCAATCCCTCAGCAGGGTATACGGACTACAGGTCCAATTCCTCAGCAGGGCATGCGTATTACAGGTCCGGTCCAGACAGTTGATAACCAGAATGGTATCAGTGGACCGGAAATATCCGGTTATATAGGCCATGTATCCGGAGAACCCTATATGCAGAGCGCTGATGCAGAGCAGAAAACGGGAACGAATTCAGGAAACGCCTCCGATCTGCAGTCGCATATGGAAAATAGTAAAAGCACCGGAAAGCCAATGGATGGGAAAGGGAATTTCTCCCTGAAGAACAATCGCAACCGGAAAATCCAAGTGATTGTGTCGGTGATAGCATTCCTGTTTGTTTTGTTGCTTGTTCTTCTTCTTGTCCGAAACGCACAATCACGGGCAGCGGAAAAAGCATTAAGAGAATATGTGGAGCCGTATAACGAGCTGTATGTACCAGGGGTTTATGTTGACGGGATTGCACTTGAAGGCATGAACACAGCACAGGCCAAAGCCATGGTGGAAAGCCAGGCACAGCAGCGCTCTGAACAATGGTCGGTCCGCCTGACGTATAACGGTCAGCAGGTGCGGGAGATCACTGCCTCTGATCTTAGCATGACTGTCGATGTGGAACCTGTCCTTGCGCAGGCATGGGCCAAGGGACATACGGGCAGCTATGAAGAACGCAGGCAGGAAATGCAATCATTGATCCTTGCACCGTATGAAGCGTACACAGCCAATCCAAGCGGAGATACAAGAGCCATTGACAGGATTCTTAAAGAACTGAGTGATATGGTCTATCGCGCACCTCAGGATGCCACGATCGCTTCCTTTGATGCAAGTCTGACATATCCATTTACTTTCAATGATGAGGTAATAGGAAGAAAGCTGGACACAGAGAAGCTGAAAGAGGAAATTTACCATTCCCTCTCAAAGATGGAGGTCCAAGATATTGAGCTGACAATTGAGACCACGCAGCCTTCGGTAACTGTTGCCAAAATAAAAGAAGAAAAGCTGGCATTGCGGGGCAGTGCAACAACTCCCATTTCATCCTCCTCAGCTGCAGAACGCAATGAGAATATCCGTACAGCTTTTGGTAAGATTTCAGGGACGATCCTGCAGCCGGGCACACAGTTTTCCTTCAATAATGTTGTGGGACCAAGAACGGAAAAGAATGGTTTTCTCCCTGCGATCGAATATGCTTATGGCGAACTGTCTGACGGAATTGGCGGAGGTGTGTGCCAGGCCAGTACGACAGTTTATCTGGCAGCGGTCCGGGCAGGCATGGAAATTGTCAAACGTGAACCGCATTCGGACGCAGTAAGCTATATTGAGTATGGCAAGGATGCAACAGTATACTGGTACTCCAATCATAAGATTGACATGGTTTTTAAAAACACCACAAACTCTCCGGTCTATATTACAGCCGCGGTACAGTCATCCCCGACGAGGCGGACAAATCTGGTTTGCGTAGTGAACATCTACGGTGAGGGGATGAACGGCGTGAGCTATGATATTGTCACACAGGAAACACAGATTGACGCACCGACTGAACCAGAATATGTCAAAGATAAGAAAGCGGAGTATGTGACATACACGGATCAGCAGAAGATTGTCCGTAAGGCAAGTCCGGGCTGTTCGGTTGACAGCTGGCGTGTGACTTATCTTAACGGTGTGGAAACTGAAAGAATCTTTATGTATAATGATGTATATAATCCCAAACCCGAAAGGATATATGTAGGCGTTACACCGCGATAGGACACAAAAAAGAGGAGCAGCAGCTCCTCTTTCTTTGTGTCCATCAGGCTTTATCATTGCAGCCAAGAACATCGACAATCTTATGCATAACCATTTCTTTGATCGCGGTGCGTGCTTCACCCAGATACAGACGGGGATCAAAATCACCGGGCTTTTCATTATAATGTTTCCGGACTGCAGCGGTGAAAGCAAGACGAAGGTCAGAGTCAATATTGATCTTACATACA
>CAMNGW010000029.1 GCA_946538615.1 uncultured Clostridia bacterium | reverse complement strand
GCCAAAGCATTGGAAATCCACACATCAACAATTCGGATTAACTTATTGACATTGGCTGTTCCACCCCCGGACTTTTTTACCATCCTTTTTGCGAATGAAGCGTTTGCTTTTTTTGAAGTCCAGGCTCCGGTGGGAACAGTTTTGTTTGTATAAGTCCGGATAAAAAAGAGGCCGTTGCTGTCCGGAAGCTGACTGCTTATCCAGGAGATGAAGCGTTCTGTGTTCATTGTTTAAGATAGCAGAACATATGACAGAATCTGTTAACGGATCAGCGTATGCTTCAGGTTTTGGATGTTTTTATGCCGGTTGAAAAAGTACTTGACATTCATTTGAAAATGAATATAATTGCCTTCGTTGCCTAGGGGCATGGTGTAATGGTAACACGTGGGTCTCCAAAACCTTTGTTGAGGGTTCGAGTCCTTCTGCCCCTGCTCAATAAAGCAATAAAGCCTTGCTGTCATAGCAAGGCTTTATTGCTTTTGAGAATTCAAAGCTTAAGGAAAAGCGCTTTATGCTGAAAGGCAATGTCTGTTTCTGGACCTGTATTTCATGCCCCTGTGTCAGGAGATTTCGCCGGGGAAGCAGTAGGAGCAGATGAAATAAGTTTGTACGAATATGGCGTGAAGTACGCATGAATGCAAAGACTCCGTGGAGTTTCTATTATTACAGAAAAGCTAAGAAGATATGGCATGCCATATTCTTGCAAAGCGTGTCATGAATGCTTATAATGCCTCCTGCCCATGAAAGGTATTTCACATTTTTTGGGCAGGAGGCAAGTCTTTTTTGCATTTTATGCTGGTACGTGACTGGAGATGTGCAAGACACGATCGATCTGCCTTTTGCTATAATAGCTTTGGCTTTATGATATTTCGGATTCTTTGTTTATCGATGACTGACTGGACCCAGGACAACCATTCTGGCCGGGTGAATATATTTCTGGAGGCTGACCATGCGACTGATTCCCGTAAAAAACCGAGCTGTTCTTCCTGATACAACAATATATATCCATCAGACTGAAGTTTTTCTCAAGGATGGAGAGAGCCTGGAGGCGGGGAACCAGGTCCTGCTGGTTCCGCTCAAAGATGATGGCACTGAACCGGGAGATGATTCCATTCAAGAAAAACTTTTCCCAATGGGTGTTTTAGCTGTAATCAGTGATTCTGTCTTTCAGGATTATCTTGCATTCTCTACAGATATCCGCATGATCTGGTCTGATTTTACACAGAAGGATGGGACCTTTGAGGCGGATGTTACACCGATTGAGGACAAAGAACCGCTCAATCCCTTTGAAGCGGGCATGCGTTTTGCCAGACTCTATGATAAGTATGCTGCGTTTCTGGAAGAAGTGCCCGGCGGGGCTGTGATTAAAAATCATGTTCTGCCAAAGCTGCATTCCATCACGGATCTGTTTGCTTTGCTGTCCATATGGCTCAGCTGGAGTCTGGAAGACAGGGAAAAACTGCTTTCAGAGGACAGTGAAGAGGCGAGAATTGCCCGGATGGAGAGCATGATGCAGGAATCGCTTGCTTCTCTACAGCTCAGCCATGATGGTGCGGTTGAACGTGAAACAGAAAATATGAATAATTACCGTGAGAGTGCGATCCGCAAGCAGATTGCTTTTCTTGAAAAACAGCTGGAGGAAATGCACCCGGAAGCAATTTCTGATACCCGTTTATTTGAAAAACGTCTTGAGACCCTGCCTCTCAATGAAACGGCTAAAAAGGAAGCTGGACGCGTCCTGGCCAGACTCAAGCAGGAAAATGAGCATAGCCCGGAATATGGCATGCTTACAGATTATATGGATTTTATTACGACCCTGGACTGGGAGAGCGCGCCTTTCAGCGCAATAGACCTTGATCGCGCTGAAGAAGTGCTCGACCGGGACCACTATGGACTGAAAGAGGCGAAAAGACGCGTAATTGAACAGATTGCCGTGATCAATCTGACCAAGCACGTATCAGGTTCCATTCTTTTGTTTGTGGGAAGTCCCGGAACAGGAAAGACGAGCATTGGACGTTCCATAGCTGAAGCCATGGGACGCAAGTATGTACGTGTCAGCCTCGGCGGCGTGCGGGACGAGGCCGACATCCGCGGACACCGCAGAACATATATAGGTGCTATGCCGGGCCGGATCATGGACGCCATACATAAATGCGGCAACAATCATCCGGTTATGGTACTTGATGAAGTGGATAAGCTCTGTGCATCCGTGCAGGGGGACCCCGCCAGCGCTCTGCTTGAGGTCCTTGACCCTGAGCAGAATACAACGTTTACAGATCACTATATGAACGTGCCCTTTGATCTTTCCCATGTCTTCTTTATCTGCACGGCCAACACAACAGATTCCATACCGGAACCATTGCTTAACCGTATGGAAGTGATCCGCTTCCCAGGCTATACACCTGTGGAAAAACGTGAAATTGGTGAAAGACATCTTCTGCCCCGCGCAAGAGAAGCTGTAGGACTGAGTGCAGATGATCTGACGTTGACCCCCGGGGTCATGGACCAGATTATTGCTGAATATACAGCTGAGGCTGGAGTACGCGGGCTGCGCAAGCGCCTCGACGCCCTCTGCCGTCAGGCAGCTGTAAGAAATTGGCGCGAAGAGGGAAAGAGCCTGCGGGTGACCAAAAGGAACCTTTCCAGTTTTATTGAGGGCCATCCTATCCGCCATACGCATGTCCCGCAGGAACAAAAGGCCGGAGTCGTGACAGGCCTTGCCTGGACAGCTGCTGGGGGCGACATTCTTTTTATCGAAGCTGTTCTCACTGATGGCAATGATCAGATTGTACTCACCGGACAGCTTGGCGATGTAATGAAAGAGTCGGCTCAGATCGCATTAAGCCTTGTGCGGATCCTGTTCCCGGATAAAGCCGCGAAGATGAAAAAACATAATGTGCATGTCCATGTGCCTTCCGGCGCGGTGCCAAAGGATGGGCCAAGTGCTGGTATTACAATGACGACAGCGCTTGCTTCCCTTGTGACAGGAAAGCCTGTTGATCCGAGCCTTGCCATGACCGGTGAGATCACGCTCAGAGGACAGGTGACAGCCATAGGCGGGCTTCCTGAAAAACTTATGGCAGCTCTGCGTGCTGGCGTGAAAACTGTTCTTGTCCCCAAAGAGAACACGGAAGATCTTGAGGAAGTTCCGGAAGAAATCCGCAGGAAACTCAGTATCCATCCAGTTGAAACAATTGAAGATGTGCTGAGGTACGCCGGAATTCTCTGAGAGAAGATGTACTGCCTGTAAGTAATAAAAAAGCATTTCCTGAGATAAGAGTAAAAATCAGGAAATGCTTTTTTTCGCTGCAGTAAATAATGGGAAAGATACTGCATGAGGGAACAGCTTCTGTATCCTCATGTGAATATATACTGGGCAAGACGTAAGGCCGGAGTTTGCATGAGGTAATTGCCTTTTCGCAGAAGAATGGCCCGTGACCATTTGGGCTTGCGGGGGATTTCCAGGAAGGCACGGATGATGTTTTGTTCTTCAGGCGGGAGAATATCTTTGTAGCTTTCCAGGAGAATTTCAGCCTGCTGATAATTGAGACGGATGCGGCTTACTGCTTTAGAAGGAGCGGCTACTGCCTTTAAAACACGTCTGAAAAGCCCGGTTTTACTGGCACCAATGGTATTGTCCCCGTGCTGACGGTAAACGGCCAGTGTCTGTGGAACGAACACAATGTGCCCGAAAGCAGCTGCTGTCTGAGCAATGAACCAATCATGCATAAACGTACCGGCATGACTGCGGCCAGTGACAAGTGCCCGCAAAGGCTCATTAAGCAGACAGGCGCAGCCTGTGACATGATTCTGGACCAGGAGCTGAGAAAGGGAACAGCATTGGGGGTTCCAATGCTGGTGGGCAAAAAAGCTGTCATGGATCACATGCCCATTTTCATCGGAAATCTGCAAATCAGAGTGGACCAGCAAGGGCACATGCTCCCCATATTTCAGCTGCGCTGCTTCCATAGCAGAAGCAAGGCGTTCAAGTTTATCACTTCTCCAGATATCGTCCTGGTCACAAAGAGCGACAGGCCCTGAAGTCTGTGCAAGGAGTGAAAAAAAATTACCGGCAGCGCCAAGATGCCTGCCCTGTTCCTGCCCCAAGACAAACCGCTGATCTTCTGAAGACAGGGTACGCAATATGTTTTGCGTACCATCCGATGACCCGTCATCCTGCATGATTACACGGAAAGGGAAAGTCTGCGCACGCAATGAAGCAAGCTGGTCATGCAGATAGGGCAAACCATTATATGCTGCAAGAAGAACCGTGATGCTGTTTACCATCTCAGGCCCCATTTCCAGAAAAATTTGAATGTAGAAACAATGTGATAGAAGCGGAGCTTTTTGGAACGTGAGTCTTCACGGTTCCAGGCATGGGTAACATGCATGTCCGGATGATATACCACATGTCCGTAGCGCAGTGCTTTCAGGGTGATATCACTGTCCTCCTGATAGAGGAAGTACCGCTCATCAAAGCCTTTCATCTGATAGAGCGCGTGCGTGCGGATCAGCATGAAGCAGCCAGTTGCAAATTCAACATCTATGGGTACTGTGATTTCTTCATTCTTCATCGTATATTCATCACGCCATGTGGAAAACGGCTTTCCATATTTTTCCAGGGGTCCGCCAAGCAGGTAGCGTACTGTGGGCCGTCTGCGGGGGAGATGCTGTTCCTGGCCATCCGGGGAAAAAACGCGCGGGGAAAGGATGACAATATCAGGATGCGCGTCCATATACTGGACCATTCTGGAGACCAGAGTATGGTCAAAAGTGATATCAGGGTTCAGGATCAGGTGGTATACACTCTTCAGATGGGGGATGACAACATTGTTTGCTCTGCCGTAGCCAAGATTTCTGGCCTGGGGGTAGAAAATGGCGGAAGGATCCATGTTTTCGATGAGGCGCTGAATAGTGAGTTCCGCGGAATTATCGACGACATAGAGCTGGATTCGTTCATCGGAGTTGACCACACATTTGACGGTATCCAGGACGGTGCTTGGTGTATGGTACAGCACAATACAAGCGGAGACACGGGGATCATCTATCAACAGAATACACCTCCAGAAAGCATGCCTGCATTGTACGCCCAAGGAAGACAATTGGCAAGAAGGGGGAATCAAGAAGATGTATGCAGCATTCTATTACACAACAGGGGCAGTGGCTTCGGAGAGGGAGATCAGCGTATGACCTTCTCCATTTTCAATTCAAAGGGCTTATGCTATACTACCCTAGGTGGGCGTTTGTCTTCTGTCCGAAAACAGAAAGGGCAAACTCCCATGAAAAGGAGCGTGAATGGCATGGCAGACAGACCGGGAGACAAGCAGTCACCTAAGTATAAGCGGCTTTTGGATGAACTGCGCAGATCCATTCAGGCAGGAGATTACCAGGTTCATGACCGGATTCCTTCTGAAAAGGAACTTGGGGAACGGTTCGATGTTTCCCGGGTGACGGTCAGGCGTGCACTCCAGGAGCTTACAGCAGAGGGACTGCTGGAGAAACACCAGGGGAAAGGTACATTTGTGAGCATGCCAAGAATCCGGCGGGACCTGAGAAGCGTAACCAGTTTTCATGCATCCTGTGAACTTATGGGCCTTCATGGGTCTGCCAGGGTTCTGGGGATGCAGCTGGTCAATCCTGATGCAAGGGATATTGAGGCACTTGGATGTACTGCCCAGGATAAAATTGTAGAGATCCGCAGAATATGCCTTGCAGATGATATGCCTGTCATGCTTGAGATCAATCATTTTTCAGCTGAGTACAGCTGGCTCCTAGAGGAGAACCTGAACCAGTCCCTGTATCAGACACTGGAACAGCACAAGATTGAACCTGACAAGGCGATTCATGAAATATCGCTTTGCCGGGCTGACAATGAGGATGCAAAGTGGCTGGATACAGAGGAAGGTGAGGCCCTTCTTGAGGTTGTGGAAACGATCTTTGATCAGCATGGCAAACCATTGCACACCTCTTGTCAGCATGTGCGTGGTGACCGCTTCACGTTCCGAATCTGAGAACCGGAGCATGGTGACGCTGGGCGTTCCATACTCCCTTTTTGCGCGGCATGCAGGGACGATCTGCGTTTTTGTATGCCAAAGATATAAAGAAAGGATTTGATGATTTGGCAAAATATGCAGTGTTTGTTGATCTGGAAAACTGCGGGGCGAAAGTAGCTACGCTCAACAGTATTCTGGAAAAAGTGAAGATTCGCGGCGATATTCTTCTTGGACGTGTATACGGGTACACAGACCGCTTTTCAGATCTCAAAGAGATCCTTCTGAGCAATACGTTCCAGGTGGTTCCCTCCATACGGTACGGAATTGCACAGAAAAACAATGCAGATATTCAGCTGGTAGTGGATGCCCTGGAAGTCGCTTATACCAACCCGCTGATTGATTCGTTCTGCATTGTTTCCGGTGACAGCGATTATATGCCTTTAGTCGGACGCCTGAAGGCGATGGGCAAGTTTGTACTGGGAATTTCACGTTCTGAGGCTGCAAGCAATATTTTTATCAATGCCTGCAATGAGTTCCAGTTCCTGGAGAGCATGGGCGGAAGAACATCGGCAAAGACGACCGGCACCCGCAAGCAGAAGCAGGGTCAGGTCTCAGATGAAATGATGGACCTTGCTGAACTCAATAAGCTCATGATGAATATCTGCGAAGAGCAGTCGGATACAGACGGGATGTATGCCGCAGAACTTAAAAACATCCTGATGCGCTTACGCCCGGATTTCAATGAAAAATCATACGGATGTCCCACTTTTTTTAAGTTGCTCACAAAGCTTCAGTCCAAGTTTGGTGATCTGCACGTAAAAAATGACAACTTTAATGTGATGGTGACGCTGACGCCCAAAGTGGAGGATACCAGCGAGGAAGAACCACAATTAACGCGTGACAACTGGAGAGAAGCCTTCAAAGCTCAGCTTGATGCGTACAAAGAAGGCGGGTTCGACAGAATCAATCCTTCGATTCTCAAGGCGGATATTCTCACGACATATCCGGATTTCAATGAACGTACGATTGGGTTCAAACGTTTCTCGGAAGTCATGAAACAGCTCGAACGGGAGCATATGGTTGAAGTGGAAATGGACGAACAGAAGACTATGCTCATCAAACTCCTGTAAAACGGTACGGAGGGCACAGGCATGGAGACGGGTATAACAAGGCAAAAGGCGCTTGAATTGCTGAGAACATACAATCAGGAACCTTTTCATTTACAGCATGCACTGACTGTTGAAGCCGTCATGCGCTGGTTTGCTGAGCACATGGGATACGGTGCGCAAGCAGATTTCTGGGCAATGGCAGGGCTGCTGCATGATCTGGATTTTGAAAAATGGCCGGATGAGCATTGTAAAAAATGTGTCGGGCTGATGAGAGATGCAGGCTGCTCTGAAGAACTGATCCATGCTGTATGCAGCCATGGATGGGGTCTGACGGTGGATGTTGCACCTGAGAGCGATATGGAAAAAATACTTTTTGCATCCGATGAGCTCACCGGGCTCATTGGAGCCGCTGCCAAAATGCGCCCTTCCCGTTCCTGCACAGATATGGAGCTGAGCAGTCTGAAGAAGAAGTTTAAAGATAAAAAGTTCGCGGCGGGCTGTTCAAGGGAAGTGATCCGCACAGGAGCAGATATCCTTTCATGGGAACTGGACCGTCTGATGGAAGACACACTTCATGCGATGGCTGACACGGAAGCGCTGGTTAAGGAGGAGATGGAGGAGCTTGGCATCTGATGATGCAAATCGTAAAGAAAACGCACTAGGCACTGACAGTATGGGCCATCTGCTTTTAAAGATGTCGATTCCTCAGATTTGTGCCCAATTGGTCAATCTGCTTTACCTGATTGTGGACAGAATGTATATTGGACATATTCCTGGTGAAGGCGCACAGGCGCTTGCGGGCATTGGGGTGACCGGGTCAGTGATTATGCTGATCTCTGCCTTTGCCTCTTTTGTCAGCGGCGGAGCAGCCCCTCTGACCGGGATTGCGCTGGGGCAAGGCAATCGCGATGAAGCCGGCAAGCTTCTTGGCAATGGCATGAGCTTTCTGCTGATCTCTGGCCTGTGTCTTTCTGTTCCTGTGTATTTTCTGATGGAACCACTTCTTAAGCTTGTAGGGGCATCATCCGTCACATTGCCTTTTGCAAAGGCCTATCTTGAAATCTATCTGCTCGGCACTTTCTTTGTCATGACAGCGAGCGGGCTGAATCCATTTATAGCGCTGCAGGGCCATCCGCTTTATGCGATGCTGTCTGTGCTGACCGGAGCCGGTCTGAACCTGCTGCTTGATCCGCTGTGCATTTTTACTTTTGGAATGGGTGTGCGCGGAGCAGCCCTTGCCACAGTAGGGAGTCAGGCGGTTTCAGCAGTCATGGTCTTCCATTTCCTGACATCGGAAAAAGCTTCTCTTCGTCTTGAAAAACGGCATATGTATCCGGAAAAACGGGTCATCCAACGCATCCTTTCGCTGGGAATCGCCCCTTTTGTGATGGGCTCTACGGAGAGCCTGATTGGTTTTGTGATGAACGGGCAGCTGGTGAAGTTTGGCGATGTCTATGTTTCTGCTCTGACAGTCATGCAGTCAGCCATGCAGTTTGTAAGTGCACCGCTCAATGGGTTCGGGCAGGGTGTCTCACCTGTGATCAGCTACAATTTTGGACATGGAGACCGGAAACGTGTTGTTTCAGCTGTGAAGATACAGTTTTCCATTATGTGTACTTTTACCTTTGTTTTATTTCTCCTTATGATCCTCTTTCCTGGTGTGGTTGCTGGCTGTTTCACAGATGACCGGGTCCTTTTGGATACTGTAGAACAGGTCATGCCGGTGTTCCTTCTTGGAATGACGATTTTCGGTATGCAGCGCGCTTGTCAGAATACTTTTGTAGCGACAGGCCAGGCAGGCATTTCTCTGTTTATTGCCCTGCTGCGCAAGGTCATTCTTCTGATCCCGCTTGCGCTGGTTCTTCCGCATTTTTTGGATGAAATGGGTGTCTTTTGGGCGGAGGCAATAGCAGATGGCACCTGTGCCCTGCTTTGTATGTGTCTTTTCCTGTGGCGCTTCCCGAAAATACTCCGTAGCATTGACACAAAAGAGGTGAAGCCGGATTGAAATACTTCCGCAGATTGATGTGGTTCCTGGCCTCAAGGCTGTTTGTTCTGAGCTTTATCAGCGGATTATGCGTGATTGTGTTCTATTATGCCATGAATGTCTCCAATATGCAGATTATTATTAAAGATGGCATGGCCAGACGGGCACAGTATGTCATGGGTATGGAGAGTGCGGATGAGCTGAATAAGTATTTCCAGAGCGGGTTTCTTAATACGGATGCCACTCTCCTTACAGTTCAGAATGGTTCTTCTCCCTATCAGGATTATGTGGTCCGTGGTATAGATCACCGGATTAATATGGGATTTGTCTGGGTGTGGCCATGGGATGAAACCTGCAGGGTGGAGATTACTGAAAGCATACCGCGTATTGATGGACGTGTTCGCGCAGACCGCGCAGAAGCAATTGTTGAAAAGAACGGACAGAGTGCTGTCTATCCACCGCCCTGGACAAGTGCCCGTTATCGGGTTACCCTGTCAAAAGAGGCGGGGCAGTGGAAGATCCGTACCCTGGCTATGATTGAAACGGTTAACTGAAATGAAAAAGCACGGACGTTTCCGTGCTTTTGCTTATTCGGGATCAGGCTGGACCAGATCAGAAGTGCCAAAGGTGATGAGACTGGCCACGGTGCGTGATGCGGTTCCTTTATAATTAAGCTGTTCTCCCATGAAAATCAGGGAGGCTGTGCCGCCGCCGTCGAGATTGAGGGCCTCCTGAACGCCCAGTGAGAGCATACGGTCAGCCAGAAAAGAGAAATAGCAACCCCTGGAATCGTCAGAGCGTCCTTTAACTGTCAGAATGATATAATGTCCCGGTTCGATCATGCCTAGGGCGCAGCGTGGTTCACGGTAGTGATAATATTTGGGATTGGACATCTGCTCTCCTGCCTGCCCATTTGTAACCAGGATCGGACCGAAGGAGAAGACGTCAGTGGCGCCCATCTGCAGGTATTCTTCGGCAGTATATTGCCCGACATCAAAACATTTCATGCTTCCGTCCTGAAAATAAGCGAGAACCTCCTGCTTGGGAAAACCGCCAGTACCCTTGATCTTGGCTTTGTCGTAGAGGATCTCACCGTTTCTGACAATTACGCCGGGATACTTGGTGTTGCGGACACGATAGAAATAAAAATCATCAGAAATGGCAAGTACGGCATGGTTTTCTTTGGCAATCGTTTCTCCGTGAAAGAGTTTTCCCCTGGCAATGTTTGCAATGTGCGGGGTCCCCATGCGTTCACCATCTTTTGTTTTGACCTCTGTCTCGTACCAGACCAGGGGTCCGTTGGGGTCATTGTAACGCCGGATTTCAACCTGAAGGGTCTTTGAAAGATAAATCCACAGGCCGTCATCAGGGTCCTTATGAACGAATTCAGTATCAAGGTACTCTTCGTCCGAAAGGAAACCATCCTCATCCCGTGCAGGGAGAACAGGGGAGTTGATGGGAGAAATGAGAGGCTGAGGTGTCTTTGTTGTTTTAGGTGTCTTCGTTGGCCTGGGCGTTTTCGTTGGCTTGGGTGTCTTTGTGGATTTAGGTGCCTTTGTTGGCTTAGGCGTGGCAGAAGCAACAGGGGTGATGCTGGCAGCCAGCTCATAGGCGGACTGTCCGTTTGCAGCAATGACCTGATCCGAAAAAAGGAGCTCAAGAAGAGCAGGGTCTGCCGTTCCTGTCTCCTCAAGGCCGTTCATACGCTGTAAAAGCTTGACCCGTTTCTGTGTGGTATCATTGAAGGATGAGCTGAACTTGGTGGATGTGAAATAACCCAATTCGTACATACGCTGTTTCATTGCGGCCACTTCTGGACCGGAATCTCCTTTGCGCAATGTTGTATATTCACACAGTGCAGAGGAGAAGAATCCCAGGGAAAAAAGCAGCAGAAAAACAGCTGCAATGCGATACACACCTTTCAAAATCATTCGACCTCCGGCTTGCATTTTTCAGATGTCAGGTACTACAATAGTAACAGAAAATAACAGGGAAAGGGGGAATAACAGTATGGATCCGGAAAAGCGCAGGAAACAGGAAGACGCATGGAGCGATTCAAGCATGCCTATACCTGACAGGGATGGGCAATGGGACGATACAGACGATGCGAACGAGCCAGTATATCGTGACGGAACGGTCCGGCATGAATGTGCGCCTGAGGAGACATAACCTGCTGGGAAAAGACAATGGTTATCATGAAAAAGACTGTGTGGCAGCATGGCCCACAGTCTTTACAACTATCTCCATCCCATTTACTGCGGATAATGATGGTAAAAGCCCGAGCTTGCAATTGCCTGATCAGCGGTTCATGATGCCTGTAGCGGATGCATGAAACGATTTACACTGAGGAGATCATCCCTGTGAAGATTAAACACACAGTGCATGGGCGATGATACCAGAATTGGCTGTTTTTGTCACCATACGATTGTGCCTGTTTATCATCTGCGCCCTCATATTTTTACAATGGAAAGGCCCGTCAAACAGGAAAGGTGCTGTGTTCAAATGGACAGACAGCCGTTCCGGAGTAACGAAGCATAACGGACACTGTGTTTCCTGAACGCGGTAAATGAAAATGGAAGGAACAGCGGTATCATGTACACAGGCCCCAGTTTCCTGAAACACCATATAAGCAAAAGGGACAGAGCCAGTGCTGTTGGGATTCGTGGAACGATGACAGCCTGCATACCCATAGTATTGGAGTGACTGTCAGAGGAAAGAACGGACAGGGACTGTCAAAACGCCATATTTCCATACTGTGCACGAGCCGGACCATCTGTCATATGCTGCTGACTCAGGAAGTGCAGGAACTGCATCTTTCCCGGCTCTGACAAGAGCAGACAAAGATGAGGATGCGGAGGACATGGACCGACATATGTATCATGGGACAGTCATTGGAATTGGAGCGGAGGTGCCCATGCTGAGCGTCAGGAATGGCGCAGCGATTGCAGTTTGTAAAATGGGATGAAGTCTGCTATTCTGGTGCCGGAAAATGATTTTTCCGGAGGGTCTGGCAAAGCAAGGGAAGATTACTGCGAAAACCCACCCAGGCCAAGGGAAAAGACACATTATGCAAGCGTACCTTCTGAAAAAACAGAATGGAAAACTGCAGAAAGAAAAGGTGGTCATCGTGAAGGAATATACTGTTTCACCAAAAGATGCACCCCAATCCGTAAGAAATCCGGATCAATTTCCAAATGAATCAAAAGAAGCCACAATTTGGGTTGTGGGTGATTCTACAGTCTCCGCTTTTTCAGATCAGTATTACCTTCCCAGAGAAGGATATGGAGAAGAACTGGCTGCCTATTTTCGCGCTGCAGTCTATAATCTGGCACGCTCTGGGGCTTCATCGAAGGACTTCACTGCGATGCCGGAATATAATGAACTTCTGAATGGTACAGATACCATTCCGGCGCTGGGCAATTCACACAATGATATGTTCCTTGTCATCGGTTTTGGACATAATGATGAAAAAACAGAAGAAGCCAGGTTTACTGATCCAACAGGGGATTACACGGAGGCAGGGAGCTTTGCCCATTCAGTATATACATTTTATGTCAAGCCGGCACTGGACAGACATGTCACACCAGTGATCTGTACACCCATAGCAAGGCTTACCGGTGAGAACACATGG
This sequence comes from uncultured Clostridia bacterium, assembly GCA_946538615.1. GTDB lineage: Bacteria > Bacillota > Clostridia > Christensenellales > Aristaeellaceae > UBA2943. The sequence goes on along the minus strand of CAMNGW010000029.1, from coordinate 9,998 downwards.
GAAAGCTATCAGGGAGAATCGGGCCATATAACACAGGACATCACCATTGGAGACAGGCTGTACAGAGGCGGAGACTATGCACAGGCTCTGCGGAATATGGTCATGACGCTGAAAAAAAGAGAGGTGAATATTGAGCTTGTTGATTTGACAGAGGCTACAATCAGAAAGAACATTGCTCTGGGCGAATCAGCATGCTGGCTGCATGCCTATACCGGAGCAAGAAAAGAAAAAGATCATCTTGTTCTCACTGGTCTGGACCAGACGCATACCAACAGGTACGGGGCTAAGATGAACGCGTACCTCATAGCCAGACTGTCCAGGCAGGAAGGACTGAAACTTGGGGACTATGCCCGCAGGATGGAAGAGCCTGTTTACGAAAAGGATTTTGACACAGCAGTTAATCCGGACTATGTCTTCATCACCTACAAGACCCCGACAGAAGAAGATATGAGGGCTGCGTTGTGGCCGGCTTACAAAGACACGGATGGAAGAGTGTGGCGCGGGACAGTATTCGGGGATATCAGTTCTGACAGGATCAGCAGCGCCTATTTTGGGGCAGAAACTGAAGAGAATGGCATTACGCTACATGTCATTGATAACAACGGTAAGATTGCAGGCGGCAGCGATGGACTGATGTTCTATTATCAGAAAATACGTGCGGGCAGCAGGTTCACACTATCAGCAAAGGCCAGGATCAACAGTATGTTTGCAAACAATCAGGTTGCCTTTGGGCTCATGGCAAGAGATGATCTGTATATCGATTCCATGATGGCTGAAACGATGGGGGATTATGTTGCGGCAGGCGTAAAGAACCAGGGCAAGAAGGTCAATTTTGGACGGAAAAGCGGGACGATTGTGGAGTCCGATCCGATTGCAGATATCTGTACGGATTCTGGCACAGAGGTTGAATTAAAGCTTTCGGGAACTTCAGATGGTTTTACACTTTACTGTAACGGCAATCAGCATGCCGCAGGCTTCGATTATCCTCTGACAAAGGTGGACCCGGATTATATTTATGTGGGTTTCTTTGTAGCCCGGAACTGCAGTATCACTTTCTGCGATATTCATCTGTGGACAGCGGATCCCCGGACGATGCCGTGAAACCATTCCTGAACGCTTTGGGTATGATGCGAAGTGTTTCTGAATGGATGCACAGATATTTCTGACATAATGCTTGCCGGACGGTTTCGTTTTGTCTTTTACAATCCTGTGCGTTTTCAACCGTGGCTGGCTGAATGCCGGCGCATGATACGCAAGAAAATGGCGCACACAGGGAGATTCCCTGCGTGCGCCATTTTAATTTAAACATGATCTGTTCATTTGATGCAGAAGTATTGCTTTTACAGTTTCTCACCGCAATTTGCACAGAATTTTGCACCCGGCATAACTTCGTTTCCACATTTCGGGCAAACAGCCGCTGTCTGCAGTTTCTCACCGCAGTTGGCACAGAACTTGGCACCTACGGTGAAGGGGTTCCCACAGCTGGGACAGAAACCGCCCGGAGCCTGAGGGGCCTGAGGAGCCTGAGGAGCCTGCTGCTGATAAACCGGCTGCTGTACTGGCTGCTGAGTTACATTGCCAATGGACTGAGCAAACATCTGACCCATAGCCACACCTGCTCCCATACCAATGCCTGTACCAGCAACTGAACCGGGTTGACTTGCAGATTCCCGCATAGCTTCAGCAGCCTGGAACTGTGTATATTTATTCAAATCGCCGACGACGCCCATGGAAGTGCGGCGGTCCATGGCCTTCTCAACTTCCTCAGGGAGAGATATATTTTCAATCACAAAGGTGGTCAGCTGGACACCGAGGTGCATAATTTTCTGATTGATGGCTGCCATGGCAAACTGGGAGAGTTCGTCATAATTGGCGGCAAGGTCCAGTGCGGGGATTTTGCTCTCAGCTATAGCATCTGAAAGGGAAGAAACGGTTTGCCGCTTAATCTGGTCTTCTATGTCTGATACACGGTAAGTCGTGTTTGTGCCAAAACACTCTTTGAGAAGTGTCTCGGGATCGGTAACATGGAAGGCATAGGAGCCGAACCCACGCAGACGGATCACGCCGAACTCTGTATCCCTCATCATGACCGGGTTAGCAGTGCCCCATTTCCTGTCAAGAAACTGCTTGGTATTGATAAAATAAACATCAGATTTGAAAGGACTGTTAAAACCATACTTCCAGGACTTGAGAGCTGTCAGAATCGGCATATTACTGGTCTGGAGCTCATAGCGGCCCGGACGGAAAATATCAGCAAGCTGGCCTTCGTTGACAAAGATGGCCACCTGGCTTTCACGGACAGTAAGCTGTGCACCCATCATGATTTCTTTTCCGTTCATATCATACTTGTGCACAATGGTATCATTGGTTGAATCGGTCCATTCAATGACGTCAATCAGCTGACCTTTGACAATATTGGAAAAAAAGCCCATCCTTTCATCCTCCTGTTTATATATTCTTCTGGCAATTTATGCGCTTTTTTGGGCGAGTGTGATAAGGGAAGAACGCATCTGAATGGATGCAATCTCCAAATGTATCCCCAGAAATTCTTTGACGTGCTGAATTCCTGCAATTGCATGCTCTTTTACAAGCTTATACATGACATCTTCATCCTGAATCTCTGTACCTATCATAGGGCATGCAGTCAGGATGATCCGCTTGTCATCCAGTACAGAAACAAGAACGCGCATGCCTTCTTTTTCTGCACCAAAAATATTGCGCATGGCCACTTCAAGACGATCTGCGCCATTTGCCAATTCATTGAGAAAATCTTCATCGTTGAGAATGGTAAGCTCCATGATCAGACAAGGTGCATAGGGGTTCATTTTGCTTCTCAAAAGCAGCAAAGTTTTTCTGAGGGTCAGCTCATCACGGACCTCACCTGTAAGAATCTTCCGAAAATATTCATGACGGCACAACTGCATCATTTCCGTTGTGTTATACCTGTCATTGGAATAATCGGCATGGAGACGATTAAGCAGAGAGCATACCATATCCAGATTGAGAAGTGCTTTGTCAGTGGAGTCAATATCCTCTGCAAGCAGGATGGGAAGTAATGGCTTCTCATTCATTTTCTCAATAAAGATGGCCCGATTGTCCTCATCAAGTCCCAAAATGACAGCATCAACATGATGCTTGTCCATCACTGAGAAGGCAGACTCAGTATCAGAAACTGTACGGGGTTCCTTAAAACCAAGAAGGGGCCAAGAAGGGACGCCAGAAAAGGCATCAAGTATCTTTTGATTATCTGTCACCAGCAAAAGTTTGTACATTTTTTCAAACGCTAGTCCTTTCCTGATGGATATAATACAGGATGATCATTTGTCATATTATATGTACAAAGCGACCACCAAACAGATTATACCAGATTTTTTACTGGCTAACAATGCCTTCCTCCGAGAAAGCAAACACTTGAAAGAAAATCGGCCCGTAGAAATTGTCCATTTCGGAAGGTGCAGTGCGCAAGCGATGTACGCCTGCTGATCTGTCGTGAGAGGTACCGGACAGGGTCTGCGGGTAAATGCATGTGGACAAGGTCCAGGATCCAACAGAGGAAAGAAGCGGGCTATTTCTGTTTCCGTTTCAGATAATAAGAACGAAGAATCCAGTTGTTAATACGCGAAGGCAGGATATCATGAAGGATGACAGCCAGATGCTGGTCAGGACTGGCGACGCGCAAACGGAACGGCATGATTTTTTTTTCTGCTGCTCTGGCGACTTTTTCACCGAGCCGGTCGGGATCGGACCCATTCTGTTCATCATGGTGAATGACATTTGTTCCTCGTCTGAAGTTTTCCTCATATGGAGAAGCAGGCCTCATACCCTCCGTGTGCCTCCGGTACTTTTCAGCCCCACTCTTATGGTCGCCGGGCTCAACGAGACAAACCTGTATCCCGAATGAGGAAGTTTCCATCTGCAGACATTCGGCGTAGCCCTCGACAGCATGCTTGGCGGCAGTATATGCGCTCTGGAACGGAATGCCAAGAAGACCGTTAATGGAGGAAAACATGATGATTTTTCCTTTTCCCTGTGCCCGCATATGGGGAAGAACCGCCTGATTGACACGGACCATGCCGAAAAAATCTGTATCCATGATCTGTCTGTATTCTTCCGGCGTTGTTTCTTCACAGCTCCCGAGCACCAGAATGCCGGCACAGTGAATCACAGCATCCACGCTGCCAGTAATCTGCAAAGCCTGTTCAACAAACGCTGTGATGCTTTCCTGATCTGTGACATCAAGGGGAAGCCGGTACATCCCATCAGGAAAGGGAACTGCTGTCCCTTTAAAAGACCTCGCCCCGGCAACTACAATGTGTCCGCGCCTTACAAGAGCCTGAGCCGTGTGGAGCCCGAGGCCGCTGGATGCCCCCGTAACGAAGAACGTCATGTTATTTTCCTCCGAGCAGGTTGAAGATCACCTGATGAGAGTGAGCGACTGCAACTTTTGTGAAGGTGGGATAATCCATCTCGGCACTGCCGTCAGCATTATCTGATATGGAGCGCAGTACGCCGCAGGGCGTCCCATGCATATAGCAGGCATGGGCAACTGCTGCACCTTCCATTTCAATGGCTAGGGCATGGAACCGGCTGTAAATCCTTTCACGCACGTCTCCGCGTGAGACAAACTGATCGCCGGTGGCAATAATGCCTTCATGAACTTTCAGGTTCTCGACTTTTCCGGCTGCAAGGAGGAGACGTTCAGACAAAATGGGATCACAGGGGATCTCGATAAGACCAATCTTGGAGACGAAGCCAACAGGGTCACCAATGGGGGATGTATCCATATCGTGCTGTACGGTTGCCTTTGCAATGACCATGTCACCGATGGTGACATCATTATGTCCGGAACCCGCAACCCCGAGGTTGACGATCCATTCGGGAGAGAAATGGAAAATCATGCTCTGTGTACAAAGGGCTGCATTCACTTTTCCGGGACCGCATACAGCCAGCACAGCTTCCTGTCCGAAGAGCGTCCCCGACACAAATGTGTCCATTCCGATCCGCGTTTCCTGCTTGTGCTCAAGCTGCCGGATCAGGTCCTCAACTTCTATCTGCATCGCACCGATTAATCCAATCATACTTTTCCTCTCCGTTCTTACATTTGTTCACTGAATGTGACAAGCCGCGCCATGTCCTGCATAGTCCGTTCTGCGGAAGGTACATCTGTCTGCTCGCTGACAAAGCAGAAAACGATCGGATGACTGCCGCAAATTATGCCCACATCATGTGTAATGCCGTCGTCCTCTCCTGTTTTATGGGCACATCTGATATCGCGGTCATGCAGGAAAAAGGGAATTTTACCGTTCAGCCGCTGGTTAAAAAGGATATTAAGCATATCCCGGGAAGCACTTTTACTGATGATATGCCCGTTGTAAAGTTCTTCCAGAACAAACCCCATATCACCTGCTGTAATGGAATTCTGGATTCCCAGTCGATTGAGTTCTTCCATAAACAGCTTGCGCCGCAGGACAGTACCTTTGAGTTTAAGATCCTGTATGGTCCGGTTGATCTCGTCCTGGCCAAGGATATCTATGAGAAGGTTGGTTGCTGTATTATCCGAGAGGATAATCATCAGTGTAACCAGATCCTGTATCTGAACATGAATGCCATCGTGGAGATAGGTCAGGGCGCCGCAGCTTGGCAGCTTATCCTCATGTCTGATTTCTATTTCACGAGTAAAATCCAGTTGGCCCGCTTCTTTTTGCCGGAAAGCTTCAATCATTACCGGGATCTTGATGACAGATGCTGCCACTACAGGAACGTCCGGCTGAAATGATGCCTGTTCACCAGTGGTCAGATCTTTTATATATACCCCTATTTTTCCGGGGAGGTTTTTGGCCAGGCCGATGGCTTTTTCAAAGACGGATTTCATAAGACGAAGGACTCCTTTTTCAGGTCTTGAAGAATTTCACTGCGGTCAAGATGGAAATTTGCCCGTTTTCTGTTAAACCAGGGATGGTAGTATGGATCAGTCATATTGGCATAATCCTTTTCGAGCCGTGCGATATCATCAGGGTCCCGTGAAGGACCCAGAAGAAGCAATGAGCGGTTCTCGCATTCCATAGCACCATAGGGTGTATACACATGGACGAACCCTGCGTTAAGCATACGGATGGACCATTCTACGGCACCGAGTCCGCTGTGATAAGCCTCGTCAAAGGGGAGGAAGGCTTTTTTTCTTACCATAATGCAGGCAGAAGATAGACCACCAACGTTCTGTACCTGCCTTGCAAGAATATGGTAACCCCCTGCGCGAAGCGGAAGGCCAGCCTGCCGGCAAGCAGCATACCCGGACATAGGAAAGGTAAAGCCGGCGTGAGTGAGCCTTCCTCGGGCATCGGTCAGTGCGGTGGTTACTCCGCCCACGTCCGGACGCTGTGCATACATCAGCATTTCACGGACGGTTTGAGGCTGCACAGAAGTGACTGAGGCATCAAGGAAAAAGAGAACATCTGCTTGGGAAGCGTCTGCTGCTTTGTTATATGCTGCATACCTTGGCAGGGAAGCATCCAGAGGTGTTACTGTCAGATGATGCCAGTCGGTGATGCGCCGTATCTCTTCTGCATCTTCCGGTTTGGCACCATATAAAAGTATATCAACAGAAAGCGAAGGCTCCACATCATAGACCAGATGGATAACCCCGTGGTCGGGACAGGCTTTTACGGTCCAGCCAAGACGGGCAGCGTGGTCTTCCACAGCGCGGCATGAGGCATCCATACAGCGTGACAGATTGGCGTGACTGACAGAATTTCCAACAGTTCGCCAATGATAGCAAATCCTGCGCAGATGAACGATCTTTTGTGTTATCTCGGACAATCTCAGGACAAGTTCATGGTCCTGCGAGCCGTCATATGCAGAACGTTCCCCGCCGAGTTTCTCCATGACAGATTTTTTTATGCATAATAAATGACAGATATAATTGGAGGATCGGAGCGTGTCGGGTGCAAAGTCGGGCTTTGCATGCGGGTCTGTGTAAACGCTTCCATTTTCGGCAATCTTGTCCTCGTCTGTATAAATGGCATCTGCATCAGTACGGGAAAGCTTTTCTGCAATGAGCCACAAGGCATCTGGCGTCAGAATATCGTCATGGTCACACAGAACGACCCATTTTCCCCGGGCGATTTTTAAAACAGCATTCGTATTGGCAGATATTCCCCCATTTGCGCCTTTCACTACGCGGAATCTCGGATCCCTGGAGGCATACATACTGAGGACGGATTCAGTTTCTGCTCTGTTCCCTGCATTATAGAGACATGCTTCCCAATTTTTTTCGGTCTGGGCAAGAAGTGAGTCCAAAAGAGCACAAAGCAATTCCGGGTCCGTGTTATACACAGGAATGAGCACTGAGAACATACCGCAGTCATGCTGTTGTTCTTTTTGGACCGTCAATGTTTCAGCCTGAGCTTCTATGGACCTGTAAAGCCTGTCATAGGTGCGAAAATAACGTTCGGTTATTTTTTCTGCGGCATGTCTTAGCGTATAGGACAAACCGTGGAATCGGATATAATCCAGAATCTGGTTCAGCATGTTTTCCTCCCTGATGATCTGCTGCGCTGTTATTTTACTTGGTTCTTTTGTAGTGTCAACATCATGATGACTATGGAAATCAGATGTCTTTTCGTGTAAAATACAGGAAATACATCTTTTCATAAAGGATTGATTCTATGGGTAACATCGTTATGGGCTACTGGGACTGTCCATATTGCGGATCAAAAGGCGTGAGAGGTGATATGGCGACATGTCCGAACTGCGGCAGAGGGCGCGGGGATGTCAAGTTTTATATGAAGGACCACCAGGAGGGCCAGCGGAAAAATGCGGACCAGCTTGGACAGCTTGAGTATGTGGATCCGGAAAAGGCCAAGTATATCAACAGAAATCCTGACTGGTACTGTTCTTTCTGCAATACACTGAACAGTGATAATGCAAAGTTCTGCTCCAACTGCGGTGCCACACGTGAGAGTTCTGAAGGCAATTATTTTGATATCCATCGCAAAAAAGAGGAAGAAGCACGAGAAAGGACAGAGCCTGTACAGCGGGCCAGTTCCCCAAAAACAAGCAAGCGTCCTCTTCTTATTCTTCTGGTACTTGTCCTGGCTATTGGCGGTCTTTTTGCTTTTCTTCAAAGCAGTGTCACCCAGAAGGACCTCACGGTTTCATCTTTCAGCTGGGAACGCATCATTGGGGTGGAAGAGAATAAACAGTTTTCTGAATCCGATTGGAGATTGCCCGACGGAGTGGAACTGACTTCTTCCCGGGAAGAACTGCATCATTATGATGCTGTGTTTGACCATTATGAGTCGGTTGAGGTCGAGCGGTCCCGTGAAGTTCTCGACCATTATGAAACGTACTATACGCATGAGGATATGGGAAACGGGTATTTTGAAGAAGTTTCCCATCAGGAGCCGGTATACAGGACAGAATACTATACGGAGACGGTACAGGAACCGGTATATGTTGATGTACCACGGTACCAGACAAAATACTATTATACGATTTGGCGCTGGGTGCATGTCAGGGATGTCCGTGCGTCGGGAGATGACCAGGAGCCATATTGGCCGGAAGTGACTTATGCAGATCTTGAGCGGGAAGGTGAGAGAAGCGAAGCATACAGGTTCACTGTAGAAAAAGCAGAGAAAGGAAAAGAACCCACATATACGACGTACCGGATCGATTTCAATGACTGGCAAGCCTTAAAAAAAGGAGAAAGCATTCAGATAACCAGTACACGCACAGGTGCAGATCCATACATTTCGGATAGTCAGGGAAACAGAATTGCAAATCTTTATCGGGATTAGTATGAAAGGCAGGCTACAGAAGCCTGCCATTTTTACTGGGGGACTGGATAAAGAGTCTTCTTTTTGAAGTTTCAGTCGACCTGCCCTGCCATGGCCTGCTCCGCGGCGCTGGAAAGCAGCGGATATGTCCCGGGAATGCTGCTCCTTCCTGCAGGAAATTGATATGAACATGAAGAGGATGGACAGATCAGACGACTGCCTACGGGCAGACAGGATAAAAAGACAGAATGAGCTCAGATCATTGAGAGAAACCGGGTCCTTGTGATGTGACATGCTACGCGGGAACAAAACGGAACATTATGGAATGGTGATGGGAACTTTATTGCCAATGAAAAAAAGGCCGCCACTTATAAGCGGCGGCCACATGTTAATCCTGGGGATGATCGGCTTTATTGCGATTGCTCATTTTCAGATCAGCACCACGTGCCATCCACTGATCTGACTCCCGCTGAAGGTCCCTGACGCGTTCAGCGGTTTCAATTTGTTCCTGGATGTAACGGTTGCGCTTGTGGAGGGAGATAATGATTCCGATGCCAATGACACAAATGACAACGCCAACAAGGATAAGGATGATCAGCAAATTGTTATCAGGAACATTGTCCGGTGCAACGGTTTCCAGTACAGGAAGTTCGGTAGCTGCAGCAGGAACCGTTGTTGTGGGAACTTCATTGGCTATAACGGGTTCTGGACTTGCTGTAGGATCAGATGAAGGGGAAGAAACCCAGCTGTCCGGAACGTGTGTTCCTGCCCATGTGGCCCGTGGCTGTGCTGTGAGGGCGGAGACAGGAGCAGGTGTATAAGTTAATATTGGGGCGGCGGTAACGGTAAGATATTGTTCATATTCCTGCTCAGTCATCATAACCAGAGTATCAGAGCGTACATAGCCTTCAGTAAGACCTGAGCGTATGTGATGCCATGTCCATTCTGTTGCGGGGTTTGTGACTTGACCGAGGACTTCTACAACATTACCGATATGTAAAGAATCCATTAGAATGCTTTTTTCGTCAGCCGAATTCCTGATATCTGTTTCTGCAATAACCCTTGCATGACCTGTGATCGGTTCGAGAGTCGGCGTTGCCGTAGGTTCGAGAGTCGGCGTTGCTGTAGGTTCGACGGTGGGCGTCGCTGTTGGCTCAACGGTGGGTGTTGCCGTGGGTTCGGCCGTGGGTGTTGCCGTGGGTTCAACAGTGGGTGTTGCCGTGG
>CAMNGW010000028.1 GCA_946538615.1 uncultured Clostridia bacterium | reverse complement strand
CGATCACTCTGTTGGGGAAGCACAGGTCCGTGGTCTGTGCCTCTGCCTGACGGGCATACGCAAGGGCGGAAGAGGTATTTCCAAGCCTGCCTTCCGCATAGGCCATGGCGTAGAATTTGAGGGGGCTCTGGGCAGGGCACTGGCTGAGCACCGTGAGCGCGTCCAAGAAGAAGCCGGCCCCTATGAACTCATAGGCCAGGTCCAGCGCATTTTCAGGACGAAGGATCCGTGCAAACGCCTGTCTGTCGGGGGAGCGGAAAAGAATGCCGGCGCACAGAGGGTCTATGGCAAGACTTTCCCTGACGAAAGCGGAACAGGCCGCCTTCTCGCCGGTATGGTCGAGGATGGCTGCTTTGAGGGTGCGTGCCTTCATATCGTGCCAGTTCCGGACCAGTGACTGTGAAACAAAGGAGAGGGCGTTCTGCATTTCGCCCTGTATGGCACAGATGCAGGCGAGGTGGTAGAAAGCCTGACCGGCTGTCTCGGCGCTCCATGTGGCTTTGTAAAAGGCGTCATAGGCTTCCTGATACTTTCCGAGCCATTGCAGGGCCACGCCCAGGTGCAGGTAGGGCTCACCGCTGTAAGGATTCGGGTTGCGCCATGTCTGTTTGCGGATGGCCCGTCTGAAAAACGGGACGCTTTCTTCAAGGCAGCCGCTGCGCAGAAGGAGCAGGCCATAGGCATGGTTCAGACGGATATCGGTCGGGTCGCGCCGCAGCCCCTCAAGGTAGTAGTCCTGGGGCAGGAAAGTGGCGTGCCGGTACTGCTCAAGGTGCTGTCCGGCGAGGTAGAGCTCTTCTGTGGTGGCAAGCTCTTCCGGCTTTTTCAGAGCTTCTGCGGCATCCGGAACAGGCTGGTTCTCCCGGACATATTCGGTGTATTCGCAAAGGGTACGGCCTTGTGCGTCCTCTACTGTGACCCGGTAGTCCCGGAGACTCTTTATGGTATCCGTATAGGCACACGCAGGGGAGAGGGAGACGGTCCTGCGCCAGACTTCCTTTCCCTCAGAGAAGACAGTGATCCTGGCATCCGGGTACTCTCCCGTGGCATAGACCTTGATCCGGGCACATGCAGCGTCAGCGGCGAGCCTTTCGTTTTCCTCTTTTCCGGAGGCAAAAGGATCGGGGGACAGGACATTGCCCTCATGGTCCAGATAATCCACGCCCAGCACGATATCCCTGGTGGCATTGCTGACCCGGCCCACCGTCTTATAGGGCATGAAATACTGGACAAACGTCTTTTCCTCATGGGACTTGAGCCAGGTAAAATCCGGCTGGTTGTCGCAGAAGACGCCGGTCATCAGTTCGATATACGGGCCATCTGAATCCGTGAGGTTCTTGTCCCATGTGCGGCCGAAGTCCCCGCAGCCCCATGTCCACTGTTTTTTCCCGGGGCTCACATGATGGTCCGCCACGTGCAGGAGCCCGGCGTCCCGGCCCTCGTCGAAATTGCCCACAAAATCAAAGTCCGAATGGGCGGCCATGTAGGACGTGGGGACGCGGATGTTCTTATAGCGGGAAATGTCAACGCCCGCGGAATAGTCGGCTTTATAGTATTCTCCGGTGGCGATGGGGAAAGTGGACACCGCCCGCTTGCCGTGGTCCATGACGGCATTCACATCCGGGGGAAAGACGGAGAAAGTGTTATCATTGACGGATACCGCTGGATTGGCCCACCACAGGAACGTCTGGGGGTAATCCGTGGGATTGAAGAGACGGCCGCGGACCTCGATATAGGCTTTATCCGGGTACAGCGTGATGGAAGCGTTCCCCTTCGTGCCATGGATCCGGTCGGTTTCCCCCAGAACGACAGTGACGGACCCGTCCGGGTTCTCGCTGGTGACATAATCCACAGGCATAAAAGTCGACGGCCTGTGGTGCTGGGGCCAGTTGAACTCGATCCCTCCGGAGATCCACGGACCGGCAAGACCGACAAGGGCAGGCTTGATGACATGGTTGTAATAGATAAAGTCATAGCCGTTGGTCTTGTCCAGGGCGCGCTGGATCCTTCCGCCAAGTTCGGGGAGGACCATGACGTAGAGGTAATCATTTTCGAGGATGACGGCATGGTAATCCACGTCTTCTTTCCTGTCGCTGATTTTTTCACAGATCGGGACGGGATACACTTTGCCGGTTGAACCCTGATAGGCCCTTTTTTCAATAAAGAGCGGGTTCTTCTCCGGACTCCCGGTCCGGTAGGTGGGAATGGTGACCGTTTTTTCGCAGATATGTGCTTTATGCATGTTTTTCCCCTCCATACAGGCGGATTTCATAGACACATTGGACCTGGACATCCAGAAGTTCGGCGATATTTTCCTTGACCTCTTCGTTTCTGGCGGCCATGGCGGATTCCACATTGACATGGCTGCCTTTCCGGACAGGGGTGATTTTCAGCACAAGCGGCTGTGCCAGCTCCGCCCTGTGTTCCATAAGACTGGTCTCCCAGACGTCCCCATTGCAGAAGTTGTCTGAGATCATACGGTTTCCAAGGAAAAGCATTGCGGTGTCCCCGCGGTAGCGGATCCGGAGCCGCGCATGTTTGCAGCCGGCAAGCGGGCCGTCCTGGAGATGGATCAGGTAGCGGAAAGGCGCCGCGGGCTCCACGCGCAGCGGGACCGTGCAGGAAACTGCCCTGACGAGATACGCGCCAAAGGGCCCCTGGTCCTCAAGCCGGACCGTCGCATCGGCATCTTCCAACCGGGAAGGGGGATAGCAAAGGACCGTGTTCTCCTCCTGCGTGGTCTCCAGGCGGAGAAGTCCTTTTTCATCTTCCAGGAGAGCGGATGAGGTGAGGACCAAGCTCCCGTCCCTGAGGAGGAAGAGACGGTCGGCTTCTTCACGGTTCACGACGATGATCTCCGCGGACCGCTCGCCTTTTCTGACAGTGAAGGATTTTTCATCTCCTGTGACCATCGTGCCTTCCTCAAAGGCAAATGAACCGTCCATGCCGTCGGGGACCATAAAGACGAAGACTGTCCGGCCCTGGACTGCGGTGCGAAGGAGCGGCTGGGCCTGAGCGTGCAGGAGACAGATGCCATTGACATCAAAGCGGAAGGGAAGGACCGCGTTTTCCCCGGGCGCAAGGGAAATATCGTAGGTGAAGGCACCGTCCCGGGTCTGCACGCAGACATGGTCATGTACCCTGGCGGGCATTTCAGCGTGGTCCTGAAAATTGTTGACAAAAAGGAAGCCGCTGTGTCCGTCTGTGCGCACGGCAAAGCGGAGCGTGTCCGTGTCACGCGGGTCGATCCGGGAGGCGCCGTCCGGGAGAACCGTCTCCATGGGGGCAAGACGGTCTCCGAAGGAACGGAGAAAATAGTGAAGGCTTTTGAGACGGCGGTAGGATTCGCGGACCTGGCCGGATTCTCCCAGTGCTGCCTGGTAGTCATAGGAAATCTTTGTGACCTGGGACTCGTTCAGGTATCCGCCATGAATGCCCAGAGGGTTTGTCCCGCCATGGAACATGTAATAGCCCACAAAGTTGCAGCCGGAACCCAGCTTGATATTTGCAAGGGCGTCCACGCTTTTATAGGGGTAGCGGAAACGGTAATAGTAACAGCACATCATGCCCCCGCCCATTTCGCAGCAGGCGTAGGGACGGGACTGGGGTGCGTAAAGGGGGGTGAAGTCATCGGCATAAGAGACCCCGTTATGATGGTAATCCTCGTAGACATACTCCTCCGTGGCGGGGTGCTCGCCCGAATGACTGTAAAAGAGCCATGGCCTGTAGGCATAGCCGCCCCACAGGGGCAGGATCTGGTCGCTGTAAGCAGCCCCGCCCCAGGCTGTGGATGTGAAGAAGACAGGGCACATGCCGCATTCCAGTGCTGTGTCCCTCAGGGCAATCAGATAGGTCTCACCCTCATGTCCCGCATGGACCCATTCGTTGGATATACCGGTTGTCATTTCCCATACAGCACCCGCATGCATATACTCGTTGTCAAGCTGCAGGGCAATGATGGGGCCGCCGTCCCGGAAAAACAGACCGCTGACCTGCCCGGCAATGTGACTGTACAGCCGTTTGACACAGGCCATAAAGCCGGGCTGCGTGGTCCGGACCTCATAGGGCTTTCCGTACAGCCAGTCAGGCAGACCGCCGTTCCTGGCCTCGCCGTGGGCAAAGGGTCCTATGCGGAGAATGACGTACAAACCGTGTTTGGCACAGAGCCTGACGAACGCCCGAAGGTTCCTGCGGCCCGAAAAGTCAAATGTGCCTTCCTCTTCTTCAATATGGTTCCAGAACACATAAGTGGAGACGATGTTCACGCCGCCCATGCGCATCTTGATGAGCTCGTCTTCCCACCATATGGGATCGAGGCGGCTGAAATGGAGCTCACCGGACACGGGAAGGATGGGCCTGCCGTTGAGCTCAAAATAGTAGCTGTTGACGCACAGGCGGTCACCGGCAGGGTTCGTGCCGGAAAAGGCCGCTCCCAGGTCCTCTACTGCGGAGGGATGGAAATCTGTGAGACAAATCTGCATATTTCACACACCTTTCTGTGGATCATTGTACCTGTTCCGGAAAGGAAGCGCATTACGATTTTCTGCTGTTTGATTGAGAAAAATTGCGATTTGTCCCAAACGCGGACATTATGGAAAAACAGGAACAGAAGAGGGAAAAAACTGGACAGGAATTGAGAAGAAAGATACAATAGTGCTGAAAAGACACAGCGAGGCGGGAGAGACATGCGGCCCACGGAAAAGGGAGTGTCCCGGGAATCTGAATACTATGTGTACACACCCAGCAAAATGGGCATGAGGACCTTCCTGTACCCGCTGCAGTGCGGCCTTTTTTTCTACGAACCCGGGTACCGCCTCAAGCGCCATGCGTTTGACAGCTTTCTGCTCATGTATATCCGCAGGGGGAGCGTGACGGTGGAGGCCGGTGGGAAAAAACAGAAAGTGGGTGAGAACACATTTGTGCTTCTCGACTGCTATGCGCCCCACGGCTATGCCTCAGATGAGGGATATGAATGTGAATGGCTGCATTTTGACGGCGTCATGGCAAGGAACTTCTATGATCTGATTGTCCAGCGCCTGGGCATTGCCTTCCAGATGGACGACCCTTTGCCGGTGCTCAGAAACATGCAGGCCATCATGGCGGTTTTTTCCGGGAACAGAGAAGTGAAGGAGCCCCTGATGGCAAAATACATCAATGACATTCTCACTGAGTTTATGCTCTTTGTCCCAAGCGGCGGAAGGGACCATGCGGGCATTGTGGAGCGGGCCATTACGTATATCAATGAGCATTTTGCCCGGGAGATCACCATAGAACAGCTCTGTGCGCGCTCGGGCCTGAGCGCCTGCTATTTTATCCGTGTCTTCCGGCAGGTGACAGGATATGCCCCGCACGAATACATGGTGCGCCAGCGCATGTCCCATGCCAGATACCTTCTGGAATACACACAGCTTACAGTGAAAGAAATCTGCTTCAGCACCGGCTACCGGTCGGAAAGCGTGTTCTGCAATGCGTTCCGCAAGCAGGTGGGCATGACGCCCCAGCAGTACCGCAAAAGGGGACAGAACGGGGACAGCCTTACGGGCCCTGGGATGGGCGGAAAGTATGGGAAAGAGGCACAGACGGAGGGAAAGGAAAGAATATGATTCAGAACAGACGTGATCTTGGAGGAACGCGCACGGCGGACGGAAGGGTAGTCCGGCCCGGCATGCTGGTGCGCTCGGCGCACCTTGCGTGTGCAAGGGCAGAGGACCTTGACGGCATATCCTCCGTCATTGACCTGAGGACCCCCGGCGAATGCAGGGAACAGCCGGACAGTGTTTATGGGAAAGAGTACCTGGCTATTCCCGTTTTTGATGATATCACTGCAGGCATCAGCCATGAGCATGGCGCGGACAGCCAGATCATTCCTGAAATGGCCTCTTTGTACCGCAGAGTTGTGACAGAATGCACGGACTCCTTCAGAAAGGTGATCCTGGCCATTATACGACATGATTTTGACACGGGCGCTGTCTTGTGGCACTGCACGGAAGGAAAGGACCGGTGCGGACTGACAGCGGCCATGGTCCTTGAAGCGCTCGGCGTGGACAGAGGGACGATCTTTGAAGACTATCTGAAGACCAACGAAGTGAACCTGCCCAAGGCAAGAGAGATGAGGGAGCACCTGTATGCCACACATGGCGGAGCTTTTGCAGACGCTGTGTACCAGGCCTACATTGCAGATGCATCCTATCTGGAAGCGGCGTGGGACGCTATGGGGAAGGACTACCTCACCCTTCAGCTCGGACTCAGTGAAGAGGAACTGGAAGGGTTCAGAGAGCGTGTGCTGACTCACTCAGCTGCGCAAGGAACAGGAAGGGAAGAGGGGAGCTGACTGAACAGCTCTGATATACAGATCCTCCCGGACACAGAAAAAGCACCCTGAACAG
Organism: uncultured Clostridia bacterium; assembly: GCA_946538615.1. GTDB lineage: Bacteria > Bacillota > Clostridia > Christensenellales > Aristaeellaceae > UBA2943. The sequence continues at coordinate 16,358 of CAMNGW010000028.1, read as the reverse complement.
GTGCTTTTTCTGTGTCCGGAAAAGAACGGGCCATCAGAGATCCAGTGTCAGGAGGACTTCTTTTCCGGGACTGCGGTAAGTGACAAGCAGGCTCCGGCTCTCCGCGTCCCATGCCGTGCGGAGCGGAAGGTCTGAAAGACCCTCACACTGGATCGTCATGGCAGGGCACGGCAGGCGCAGGCGTATGTGCACAAGCACGTCTTTTGCCGCTGCGGCTCTGATCAGGCAGTTGCTGTCCGTCCTGGAGAAGGCAAGGATGCGCGCAGCCGTTGCCAGAATGTCTGTATCCGGTGCCACCCGGTCAAGGTCAAGGAGAAGGCAGGATTCACCGGGGCGGACCGTTTTCTGCCTGATCACCGGGAAACCGTCTTCCATAAGGTCCACAAAATGCCCGTCGAATACCTGAGGGTCCCGGCTTATGCTCTCTGTCATGACATGGCTGATCAGATAAGGTCCCCGCCTGAGGGTAAAGTGGTTCTTTTCTGTCCATGGTGCGCCGCTGGCTGCGAGGACCCCGGCCACGCTGCGGCACCATGCCTGTGCATCGTCAGCGCTCAGGCACAGACGGGCAGGGGACAGGGAAAGACAGACCAGAGTGCCCTGCCCCACGCTGACGGGATCATGGGGCAGCCTGTCAAGCCCCAGACAGGCGAGGAGATGGTCCTCAGGGTGCCTGAAGTCCGGGCTCCACCATCCCTGTTCCGGGTGCGGGAAGTCTTTTTCTTCCCTGACCAGAATCAGCACGCCGCCCTGTTTTACCCATTGAGCCAGAGCATGGTGGGTTTCTGCGTTCAGGGGCTTCATGAACGAATGGCTCAGGATGGCGGCGCGGACCCCTTCGAGGGCACCTGGCCGTTGGATGCCTTCAAGCACAACAGGCTGAAGCGGAAGGCCGTGTTTGACAAGGGGCATGGCCAGACCGAAAAAATCGGGGAAAGCGATGGAGGCGGAAAAGGCATGGCGGACACCATCGTTCCAGTCTGTTCTGTCAAGGAAGGCCCGGAAACGTGAGACGACTTCCGGGTCCGCCCCGTTCGCGCGCTCAAGGAGGAGTTCCCACAGGGCTTCGGACCAGGGCCTGTCAAAGGGCACAGTGTCCGGATATGACCGTTCCATCAGGCAGGTTGTGGAAAGAAAGATGCCTACAGAAGGTTCCTGCGGGCACGGCTGGTCCATTTCACCCAGGAGCTGGAACATGCTGCTCAGAAAGGTTCTGTAGCTGTCAGGAATGGGAAGGGGTTCACTGGCGTCCCTCGGATAGCGGCCTTCCATAACGCGGTGGGGCCAGGGACAGACTTCGTAGCGGCTGACCTGAGGATGGAGGAGAGAGGCCACCAGCGTCCGGATATAGCAGGCGCGGTAGTTTTCCCAGTCATAGCCGGGACAGTCCTCGATGGGATCGGCCAGGAACCACAATCTGCGGCTGCCGGCGAGGCTTTTGAGCATGCCGTATTCCAGGTAGGCGGTTTCAAAGACGCGTTCGCCGAATACACCCTGATAGATATTGACAACGCGGGACGTCCCAGTCCAGACCTGGCCAATAAAGCCGTCCACCACATCATGCTCAAGGAACAGGCCTTCCGGACTGAGGATCTTCCATTGGGCATAATTCAGAAGGCTGTGGGTCGGGATATAAAAGCGGAGATCAGTCCCGTAGCGCTCCCTGGCGTAGGCTTTGAGCTGGCGGCCGATCCTCTCGGCACAGTCCCTGTAGAGTTCCATTTTGAGAAGGGCACAGCGCCGGTGGGCATCCATGCTGGTGTGCTGCGGTTCAAAAGGCAGGCCGAAGCGATTTTCGTAGGCCCGGCGGAACGCGGGGGAATAGCCGCTGCAGTCCCAGAACTCAGGTTCTTCAAGGTAGATGGCTGTGACCTGACAGTCAACGGCCGTCTTCAGCTTTTCAGTCAGATAATCGGCCAGGGAAGGCGTTGGCACCATGTAAGGGACGGACGGACCGTGGAGGACAGCATTGCCCTGCCTGTCACACTGTGCTTCGTCCCAGTGCGTTTTTCCGTCCCATTCCCCGTCCAGGTAATCCTGGTAGGCCCCCCATGCTATGCCGGTCATGAGGTGGACCTCATAGCTGGCTTTCCGGTACTGGGATATGCGGTCTTCCAGATGGTTGCCGATTCCATAAACCATGACAAAATCACAGCCAAGGTCAATGGATGGGCAGAATGGATGGACTTCCTGGACACCGGTTCTTTCTTCTTTGCGGCTTCGGATACAGGCCATAGTGAACCCTCCTTGGGAGATGTCGGTGCGGTGAAAAAGCGGACCCGGATCAGGATATCCGGTGAGCAGGACATACATGCAGCGGCTGAAGGCAGCTCCACTTTTGGGCCCGTATGCAGGGGACACATTCAGATGGGACAGAACCCTGTATCCCGGGAAAGAGATACCGGAAGAGCTGCGTTTGCTGCATCTGATTCACCGCGCAAAGGGAAAATCCTTCATGGCCGGCCACGGAATCGTGCAGGGAACGGGCTGGTACGGACATGCTGCATAACAGGTGGCTTTCCCGCAAGACAAAAAAACGCGGCATGTGCAGGGCGTGCCGCGTGAACATCAGGATTCGTCGGGGGCAAGGAGAAGAATATCCAGAAGGAAAAGCGTGCCGCGCACCTCTGCTGTCAGGGTGCCACTGTACTTCTCCGCTGTACGCACCATGCTTTTCATACCGAAGCCGTGCCAGTCAGGGTCACCGCTGGTCTGCGGGAGACCTTCCGAGAAAGGGATATCCGGCTGGCACGGGTTCTCCATATGGATGGAGAGCATATTGCCGTCGCGGGTAGCGGAGAGGGAGATGAACCGTTCGGTTCCGGGAGGAAGGTCGGAAACAGCCTGAACCGCATTGTTCAGTGCATTCTGAAACAGGGAGTAGAGGTCCAGCTCTTCGACAAAGGAAAAATCCGTCTGCCCGAGGTTGCATGTCAGGACGATGCCGCGCTGCTGGCAGATACCGATTTTTTCTGCCAGGAGGACATCGAGGACTTCGTTGCCGGAATTGGCAGGGCGCTCATAGGCTGCAATAGATTGCTTCAGCTTGTCGAGCTGTTCCTGGGGGACGGTTCCCCGGAAGGATTTCAGAAGGTGTTTCAGGTCATGGTATTTTTCATTGATCAGCTGGGCGCTTTCCTTGCTGGCCTCATACTGTGCCCTCTGCTGATGGACAAGTTCGCGCATGGTCTCCACATGGCTGCTGAGCCGGGCCTGCTCCATGACGCCGAACTGCAGGGCAATGACCATGATGTCGATGACAATCTGAAGAAAGCTTTCACCGATGACCGTCCAGCTGTTGCGCTGCGGGTTGTCCTGTGTCAGCCTGGCCATGGCAACGCAAAGGAGAAGGACGCCCACGGAGAACAGGGCTTTGATCTTGTTGTCAAAATTCCCTTCCCGGGTCTTCACAAAGGGCCGCAGGAGCAGGAAAAGAACAAGGTAGACCGCGCCGTAGCAGATCAGATCGACAAAGAGGACACCCTGGCCCAGGCGGGTAAGCTGGTCCACCCAGGGAATCAGCCTTACAAGGGTTTTCACACTTCCTGCGATGTCCTGGGCAATGTAGCCGGAAGCGGCGGTGAACAGCAGTGTCCAGATCGGCTCGCCGTAGCACAGCCAGGCGATGAGGATGAGGAACACATAGACAAGGATGGCAGTCAGCGCGTGGCTGAGGAGCGCCGCAGGGGTACTCCCTGCCATGTAGATCCGGGGGCCAAGAAAGCGCAGGATCCACATCCCTGCAAGCGTGCCTGACACAAGACGGAGAAAAAAGAAGCTGCGCCTGGTCAGGACTGGGGCGAAGAGAAGGAATCCGGCAATGGACTGCAGGAGCATCAGGGAGCTGCGCAGTTCCAGATACCAGACGGGCATGCTGGTCATCGGCTGCCTCCTTTGTACTGGGCTAAACTTGCCAGGAAGTCTTTCCGTTTGTTTTTGCTGACGGGCAGATCTGTCTCGTGGACACGTACCGTGTCGCCATTGAGTGAACGGACATATTTCAGGTTGACCAGATAGCAGGCGTTGCAGCGGACAAAGTGGGCCCCGGCCAGCTGGTCCTCGAACTGTTTCAGACTGCCCCACTGACGGATGGTTTCTGTACCGGTGTGAATGAGAATATCATGGTTGGCCACTTCGATATAGGTGATGTCATTGGCATTGATGCGCCGCACCTCTTCTTTTGTGCGCACTTCAAGGGTTACATCGGAACTCTGATGGGCGAGGACACGGCAGGCCCTGTCGAGTTTTGTGGCAAATTCCTCATACCGGACCGGCTTGAGGACATAGTCAAAAGACCCTACAGAATAGCCCTCGATGGCATACTGGGTCAGCATGGTGATAAAGATGATCATCACCCGGGGGTCCTTTTCACGGATCTTCCTGGCCACATCAATGCCCAGCATGTCAGGAACCTGAATATCAAGAAACAGGATATCAGCATCGCACTGGTACCCGGTGAGCAGTAAAACAGATTGTGTATAGTGCTGCAGACTGTAGACGAAAGCCGGATGGCTCTGTGTGTACCGCTCAAGCATGGCAGACAGCCTGTCTGCCTGATCCTGCTGGTCTTCCAGCATGATAATCTTCAGCATAACCGTCCTTCTTTCCTCAGACAGCCGGCCTGAGACTGGCCGCTGCTGTAATACTGGCATTGTATCACGCGGACGGTGGGGAATCAAATCAAAAACCCATGCCGGGGCATGGGTTTTATGGCTTACCTGAAGACAACGCTGAAAGCGTTATAGAGATAATAGCGGGTCATGAGGGTCTGATGGATCTCATTAGAGAGGCTGTAATAGAGATTGTTCTGGGTCTTATCGGTGCCGTAGCTGAAATCTTCTGTATCCGCTACCATGGCTCTGACCAGATCGTTGACGATATCATACATCATGTCACGCTTTCCGCCGCAGGCCATGTAGATGAAGAAGCTGTCCTTGTAGCCGCTCTGTGCGGAGAGGGCGTCCTTGAGCATGGCGATTTCTTCCTCAGGCGGGCACTCAAGGGTCATTTCAGCGGCGCCGGAGATGGCAGCGGAGAAGGGCATGAACCAGTAAGCGCGGTCCAGATTGTGGAAGAACTGGTGCCATGTGGCATAGCTGCCGCGGGAGTAGCCGCAGAAAGCACGGTGCTCGCGGGAGGCGATGAAGCCGGCATCGTCTGTTGTTTCAGCATAAGTGCGGTACGCACTCTCCACAGCGGGCATCAGATCGTTGCGCATTTCCTGGGTGGAGAAGGCTTCCATGTCAATGGAACGGTTCTCATAGTCATAGTAGTAGGTGGGGCAGACCATGATGAAAGGTTCAGTGATGCCAGCCTCAATCATATTATCTATGGCGTTTTTGACCTTTTCGTCTGAGATCAGGCTTTCCTGTGTCTCGTTGGTGCCATGCAGGAAATAGATCACATTATAGCGTGTCTCAGCGTTCTCATCATAGCCATAGGGAAGGTAGACATTGGCCCAGGCAGGCTGCTGGGCACCGTAGGCCGTGGTGGTGTAATCAAAGCGCACCACAGTACCGGGCTGTTCGGATGCTGCTTCATAGAACTTGGCATCATATTTTCTGAAAACGGTTTCCACGCCGACCACATCGTCTGTGGTGATCACTTTCTTGTCTTCGGGCGGGGTCCGTCCGTCAGCAAGGGCAGGAAGGGCGCCCATAAGGAGCATGAGGGCACAGAGAAGGGCGAGCATTTTTTTCATAAAAGATTCCTCCTGTTTCATGGGATACGTCGTAGGGAACGGCTCAGTGCCTGGCTTTGGCTTTTCTGGAGCTGAGAATGGAAAGGCAGAGGAACACGAGCGTCAGACCGAGCGTGACCCATTTGCCGATTTCAATGGCGTCCTGCCACCAGCCGTGCACTTCCTCGACGATGGTGTTGAAGCCCATGCCATTCATGGCATTGGAGTTGGCAACTGTGTAAAGGATGTGTTTGGTTGCTTCGCGCATGGCGCTCACGACCTGGGGATCGTCGCTGTAACCCTTGAGCTTTTCGGTCCACTTGGAAGCATCGTTGCAGTCCCATCCGTCGCCGCCGGCAAGCAGGCCCTGGATGACATCCATGAAATTGTTGTTATTGGAGAAATCGGTCAGGGCAAAACCGGGCATGCCGAACTCACCGCGGAGGATGTTGGTGATGAGGTTATAGTCGCCGCCGGCCCAGATTGTGCCCAGACGGTTGAAAGAGGTCATGACGCAGTAGGCGTTGGCGTCCGTGATCGGATACTCGAAAGCCTGAAGATAGATCTCACGCGCGGCCTGTTCATTGGTCCACACGCAGATTCCATCACGCCCGGTTTCCTGGTCATTGAAAGCAAAGTGCTTATTATAGACATAGACGCCTTTGCTCTGAATGCCCGCCGTTTCAGCAGCACAGGTTTTGCCGGAGATGAAAGGATCTTCAGAATAGTATTCAAAATTGCGGCCGGAATAGGGTGTGCGGTGAATGTTGGCGCCAGGGCCATACACGCCGGAATAAGCTTTGCGGTTGGCCATGAGACAGTCGTTGCCGATGGAGCGGCCGACAGCTTCAGCGATGGCCGGGTCAAAGGAAGCAGCCATAACATCTTCGGAGGTATAGCTGGTGGAGGAAGATCCGCCTGTCAGGGTAGCGGTAATGCCCTGGGGGCCGTTCTCATCTTTGGTGGCGGGCTTGCCCACACTCTTGATGGCTGCTGTGGCATGGTAGGTCTGTCCGATGAGCTTGCACATCTCATTGAATTTGACCTGGTCAAGCAGGTCGTCCCAGGTGCAGGTGTTCCCATTCTGCAGTGTGATGCTGCCATCGAGCGGGACGCCGATGAAATGGGCAAGGGTCAGTTCGCCTTCCTTGCCAAGGGTGGGCATGGTGCCCTCACCGGTGGAATCGATGATGGTGTTGAGTGCCTTTACCATTTCTTCGTTGGCGGCCATCTGGACGGCAGCCTTGTAGACACCGCCGGAAAGGTCAGCCTTGGGCATGGTGCCGGCCCAGTCGGAGCGGGTCAGGTATTTCACGTCGTTGGCCGGATCCGTATCCACTTTGTTCAGGTCGCCATGGTCAAGCTGGTTGGTGATAGCCTTTCCTGTGTGGCTCACAGCGTAGGTGGAGGTATCCTGCTTGCCCTGCCTGTACACTACGGCAAGATCTGCTTTGCCTTCACCTGTCATGCGGGACACGTCAACGGTGCCGTTGAGCGTATCTTTCTGGGCAGCTTTCTGCATGAGAATATTGTTCAGCGCATCGTGGGCACCGTTGCCGGTGGCAAAGTAGTAGTTCCCTTCGTCAACGATATAGGTCCTGGCACCATTGGCGTCATAAGTGCGCATCTCGCTCTTGTCAACGCTTACGGATGCTGTCACGGTTTTGCCGGCCGGGACATCCACCTTGGTATAGCCGACGAGTTCAACAGCGGCTTTCTCAATGCCGTTCTGCTTATCGTAGGAAGTATAGGGGCTCTGCATGTAGATCAGGACCGATTCCCGTGCGTCGCGGCCGGAGGGATTGGTCACATCAACAGTGAAATCAAAGGTATTGCCGCTTTCCTTCATGTTCAGCTTGCCATAGGTGAGGCCGCTGTAATTCAGGCCGTAGCCGAAGGGGAAAGCGACAGTCCTGGCATAATCGTAATCGCCGACGCTGCTGTTGCCGAGCACATAGTCCTCGTAGCGGGTCTCGTAATAACGGTAGCCGACATAGATGCCTTCCTGATAGACCACATAGTACTCATTGTTGGTCTTGGCAAAGGCAAGGCCTGCCTGTGCGGCGTTGGTGTAGGAGGTGACATAGGCGTTCTGTACAGCAGGGGAGGTGGTGTTGTCATAGCAGTAGGTGTCCACCAGGCGTCCGGAAGGGTTCACCTTGCCAGAGAGCAGGTCGCCGATGGCACGGATGCCGCTCTGTCCGACATTGCCGACCCACAAGCAGGCGTCAATGCCGTAGTCAGTGCCGCAGATGGAAGGCTCAAGGACATCGACTTCCACCGCGTTGGCGGTATTGAGCAGCATGACAATCTTCTTGATCGCTCCGCTTGCCTTCAGCTCGGCAAGCTTGGCAAGCAGGTCCCGCTCTTCCTGACTGATGGAGAGCATATTGCCGCCGGCATCACTTGCACCGACGACGGGCAGGTCCTTGCCTTCACCGCACACGCGGCCAATGACCACGATGGCGGCATCGCCATACTGTTGTACGGAGTCCCATTCGGCGGCGGTATACACGCTCTGGGGGACTTCGTTGACGGCAAACTCTTCGTTCTTGAAGATATAATTGTTCAGGGAACCGCCAGCATCTTTAAGGCCGTACTTGCTGCCTTCGCCTTCGCGGTAGAAGGTCCACAGGGTGGGGTTGACAGTGAAGCCATCCTGCTCAAGGGCATCTTTAAGGGTTGTGGCCTTGCTGTTATCCATGCCGCCGGAACCTGTCCCGCCGTACACGAATCTGGCGGAAGACGTCCCGAAGAGACTGACTTTTTCGCTTCCATCAAGAGGAAGGGCGCTGCCGCGGTTGAGCAGGAGGACGGCGCCATTGGCGACAACGCTTTCGCAGATGAGGTCTGCAGCTGCGGCCTGTTCGGCGCTGGTTTCATAATCGGAAACAAAACGGGGCGGAAGGTCTTCAGCGGCATCCCCGACAACCGTGCTTCCTTCGATCCCCAGGACCATGTTGATAATGGTGGCATAGTTGTTGGCAATGGGGCCACCAATCATAAGGAAGGCAAACAAAAACGCGGAAATGCCACAGAGGATTTTCCAGACCAGCTTGCCATGCGGTGCATCGTTGTTTTTCTTGGCCATGTTATGGGCTCCTTTCCATATCTGGAACGATCACAAAGGCCGCCGCACTTTCCGCACGGCGGCCTTCTGGATCAAAGGGATGGAACACGTCTTATTCGGTGATGTTGGCGTTGAAGCCTTCAGGAAGGGCCACGATCTTGTTCTCGAGAGTCACGTCATCGAGGTCTTCACGGAGATCTTCGACAGTGATCACGGTTCCGGCAATGGTATGATTGGCAACGAATTCGGCAGCACCGTCATCTGCGCCGTCGGGGAAGGCAATATCGGTCATATCGTCGGTCCATGCGGTGGTGTCCAGAACCATGGCATAGCCAAGAACGTTGCGACCGAATCCCTTGCCGTGCTGTTCGAAGTAGATGCTGTCGCAGGTGTCAAGGGTGATATCGAAGTGGCAGGCTTCATCATCGGCGGATTCCACAGAAGAATAGGTGCCGGAGTAAACGATCAGCTTGTTGGCTTTCAGGCCGGGATCGGTGGTTCCGAAAGCATATTCACGATAGAAAAGCTCGTAATTACTGTCGTCACGGAGAACCAGGGAGACATCTTTGGTCCAGTACCAGCCGACAGCTTCGATAAATTCGACATCGCTGAGATTGTAGCTGCTCTTGATGGGAGCGGCGGAAGCAACGGATACGAGGGAAAGAGTAAGGGCCAGTGCAAGAGCCAGGGCCAGAATACGGGACTTCATCATGGGGATCCTCCTTCATATTTCCCAGAGCACCTTTGGTGTTCTGTGTTTGTGGCGCCAGCATAACAGAAGGCAAAAAGGGGGACAAGACGAATATCGTAACTGGTCTTTTTCTCATCGTAACCGGGGAAAATGGGAAAAAACGGACCGGATCAGACCTGACGGATACGGAAAAAAGTGCCAGCGGAGCAGACTGCAGGATGTTCCGGATAAAAAGCTGCTGCGTCATCCGTGTGACAATGGACACGTTCACCAACCCTGCAACGGAGGATGCGGTGGGGGATGAGCCGGATGCAGGATAAATGAACAGAAGACTTAAATCAGAACCCGGGAAAATGGACAGAGGATTCAGCCCCGGCTGATGGGTCCAGTCGGGAATTTTGTTGCCGGTGAAGGCCGGATATGATATCCTTGATCATGTGATTCGTGCCATCGCCGTTACCTGTGCTGTATGCCATACGCTGATATTTCTTACGGAGAGGCAGGATGGTACCGGGTGTATATATCATCTGCAGGTACATGAGACACCGTATGTCCGCCATTGCCGTAAGGTACGGCACCCGTCAGGAAAAACTTTACAGACTGTCTGTGGACCGGCGGACGCTCTGTTCCTGTAAGGCAGGGCTTGAATATCTGTGATGATTCTGTTTTCCTCAGAGACAGGTGGATTTCTTTTTTCTGAGACAGGAAAGCCCGGGATGATCCGAAGGTTCCCGCACGGACCATTTTCCGTGGGGACCGTACATGGGACGGTATCTTTGTTTCCCTGGCAGGACAACGAGATTGTACGTTACGAACTGTGGATATATCTGCGTTCCCCGGTCCAACTGGGACAGGAGGCTGCTTGCCAGAGCGTGCTCCTGCTTCCTGATGATGATCGTCCATGATAAGAATAAAGAGGAGATGAGAACAATGAAAAGACTTCTGGCTTTCATTCTTGCACTGAGTTTCATGGTTCCTGCGGCATGCGCGGAAGGAACTGTGCCTTCTGTTCATACGGTCACGGAAAGTGATGTCACAATTCATGTGTGCTCAATGGAAGAAACCTACACCATGCCCTTTTATTTTATGGACGGCGTGGAGGACCTTCCCTATATCCGTCTTTCAGACTGGGCCGAATTTATGGTCTACCTCAACAGGGATTTCTATGAAGATGCGGCTTACAGCCTGAGCTATTCGGAAGACGGGGATACCGTGATGTTTGAACGCGAGAACAGCTATTATATGAGAGCTGATTTTGCGGAAAATGTGCTCATGTTCGGAGACTACAATGGTTTTCTCCACAATGCGACAGATTCAGCCATGCTCGACCTGATCACCGTCTCCGGCGGGGACGAAGATGGCAACCAGGCCCTGTTCCAGCGGGTGTCCGGATCGTTTTATGACCGCCTGGGTGATACCCTGACGCTGAACCTGAAGGATTACCACATAGAGATGATCCATCAGGACGAAGGATATTTTGTGCCCTTTCAGACCCTGGGCGATTTTCTTGTTGCGCCTGTGTTCCGCAAGGTTGTGCTCTACAATGGAAAAGATGCCTTCCTTGTGGATTCTGACAGCCTTGGCAATGAACAGGATGGATATACGGATATTGGAGAAGCCTATTATTCGGCGGAGCCCCAGGAAAGGAGCGGGACACTGGCCAGTTTCGGGTATTGGGAGCTCTGTCTGGTGCTTGACAGTCTCTATGGGCTCAAAGAAAACCATGACATTGACAGCTTTTCCCAGCTCCTGTGGCAGATCGGATATGATGAGGACCTTTTGGGTGCGTCAGCGGTGAATGCGGACCAGACACTGTATAACTTCCTCGATTTTTTCCTGGATGATATCCATACGCAGTTCAAAGCGTATTCCTGGATGGCGGGCAAGATTCCAACCGAAGGGATGTTTGGCGTAGCATCCAGAAAAATAAGAGAAGATTATGCGCGGTACACGGGCGAGCGGGCAGCTGTACTGGGCGAGGATTTTGAAGCCCCCAGCTACCAGGAAGTGGGGAACACGGCGTATCTCACCCTGGACAACTTCAGGTGCAGCAATGACACAAAGGCTTATTACCGGGCAAGCGAAGGTGAGCTGCTCCCCAATGATACGATTGGCATGATCATCTTTGCACACAGCAGGATCTACCGCGAAGACAGCCCGGTGGAGAATGTGGTGGTTGACCTGAGCTGCAACACGGGCGGAAGCGTGGATGCTGCGATGTGCCTCGTTGCCTGGTTCCTGAGAGTGGCCCCGCTCAGTGTCAAAAACACGCTGACAGGTGCCATGTCCACAGCCAGGTACCGTACCGATGTGAACATCAATAATGAATATAATGATGGAGATACCGTCAGTGAAAAGAACCTGTACTGTCTGATCTCTCCTGTCTCTTTCTCCGCTGCGAACCTGACAGCTTCCATCTTCCAGGCCTCGGGGAAGGTTACGCTGCTGGGACGCGCGACTTCCGGCGGAAGCTGCGTTGTCCAGCCGCTTTCAACAGCCTGGGGGACCATATTCAACCTGTCAGGGTTCAACCGCCTGTCCTTCATGAAAAACGGCTCCTTCTATGATATCGACAGGGGTGTTGAGCCGGACAGGGTCCTGACAAGGATCCGGACCTTCTACGACCGGGAAAAGCTGACTGACATCATAAACGGCCTGTATTGAAAAATGGACCAGCTGGTTTTATAAGCCAGCTGGTTTTTGCGTGCCTCTTTTCATGAGGAAGCATCCGGAAAGGCGGAAGAAAGGGATCCGGCTGTGCAGCAGGGAAGATAGAGCACTGCTTCATATACACGGAGGATCCGGTCCGGAAAGCAAATGGCAGGCAGATATGGCTCACTGCGCCGGCGCGCTGTGCTACCAGGGAGAAACAGGCTGTTATACGGGAAAAAGTATGGCAGGAGGGTTGACTTAAAGCTGACTCTAAGTCATACAATGCCTGCAGAAGGAGGCGAACCCAATGAAAATGCTGTGGCGCTTGAGCCGTGAAGCGATCCGCTATAAACATCTTTATCTTATAGCGATCCTGTCAACACTGGGGCTGACAGGTATCAATCTTACAGCCCCCAGAGTGCTGTCCTCCATGACAGGCATTGTGAGCCGGGGCGTGGATGACAAGGGTATGGCCAGCATTCAGACGCTGACTTTTATTCTGCTCGGTCTGTATGCGTTGCGGGTGCTTTTCCGGTTCCTGAGCAATTATCTGGCCCATAAGGCTGCCTGGTACCTTGTCGGGGATCTGCGCACGCGCACGTATGACAAGCTGGAGAGGATGCATCTGGGGTATTTTCATGATAAGCAGACCGGTGACCTGATGAGCCGGATCGTCAACGACACACGTGATTTTGAGCTGCTTTACGCACATATGATTCCTGATACCATCACCAATATGGTCACCTTCTTTGGGGTGCTGTTCGTTTTGCTGACGATCAACTGGAAACTGGCTCTGATCACCTGCGCACCGCTGCCGCTGATCCTGATATCGGGTGTTATTTTTTCCAGACGGGTCCGCCCGTATTTCCGGGTGTCCCAGAAAAAAATGGGTGAGCTGAGCGGAAAGCTCCAGGATAATCTGTCCGGCATCCATGAGATTCAGTCGTTTGGCAGGGAATCCTATGAAACGGACAAAGTCGATGAGCGCAATTTTGAGCATATACGGGCCATGCTGCAGGCACTTAAAATCAGTGCGATCTTCCATCCTTCAGTGGAGTTTATCTCTTCAATGGGAACGGTCCTTGTGGTGGCTTTCGGAGGCTATCTGGCATGGAAAGACGGGCTGAGTGTAGAAGATGTCGTCGCGTTCCTTCTGTACCTTTCCCTTTTTTATGCGCCTGTTACAGGGCTTGCCAATCTGCTGGAAAACATGCAGCAGTCCCTTGCAGGTGCCGAACGTGTGACAGCTGTTCTGGATGCCCCGTGCGAAATCCGCAACAGGGAAGGGGCAGAGGAACTCAGGGACGTTCAGGGCGATATCGTGTTTGACCACGTCAGTTTCTCTTATGCAACAGGGTCCCCGGTCCTCAGGGACATCAGCTTTCACTGTGAGAAAGGAAAGATGCTTGCCCTGGTGGGTCCGACGGGTGTGGGGAAAACGACCCTCACTCAGCTGATGTCCCGCTTTTATGAGCCCACGGGAGGAAAGATCCTGCTGGATGGCCACGATCTGAATGATGTGACCATTGAAAGTCTGAGACGGAACATTTCTCCTGTGCTTCAGGATACTTTTCTGTTCAATGGCACAATTGCGGAGAATATCGGATATGCTGTTCCCCATGCAAGCATGGAAGAAATAGAGGAAGCGGCAAAGGCGGCCAGAATTCATGAGGATATTATGGCCATGCCTGACGGCTATTCAACAAAGGTCGGCGAGAGGGGCATGCGTTTATCCGGAGGACAAAAACAGCGCGTCGCGATAGCGCGTGCTATCTTGCGGAAATCTCCTGTCATCATTCTGGATGAGGCAACGGCATCTGTGGACGTGGAAACAGAAAGACAGATTCAGGAGGCGATTGCGGGCATTGCGGGTTCAAGGACGATCATAGCCATTGCCCACCGTCTCTCTACGATCCGCCATGCAGATCAGATCCTGGTTATTGAAGAGGGCAGGATTGCCGAAAGCGGGACCCATGAGGAACTTGTTGCGATGGGAGGAATCTATGCCCGGATGAATCAGATTCAGAGCTCCGATGTAACCGGGGCCGCTGAAGGAGATGGAGAAAGGACGGTCAGAAATGGAGTATCGCTGCATAAAGGGAATTGATCTGCCGCTCTCAGCACTGACGTATGGCACGCCCGGCAGTGCCACTAAACATGCCACAAGGGATGATGCGTTCAGAAGCTACGACATGGCATGGGAATATGGGTTCCGTACTTTTGATACAGCGCACAGCTATGGAGACGGCGAGGAAACCCTCGGTGCCTGGTTGAAAAGCCGGGGACACCGTAAAGAGGCTGTCATTCTGGATAAAGGCTGCAATCCCGGACAGGAAGGGAGCACGGATGTGTTCTCGGCAAAGACCATCCGTGAACAGGCAGAAATGTCTCTGCGACGTCTGCAGACTGACCATGTGGAACTGTACGTGCTCCACAGGGACGATCCGCGTCTGCCCGCAGATGAAATCATAGAGGAACTGAACAGACTCAGGCAGGAAGGGAAAATCCTCCATTTTGGCGGATCCAACTGGTCCATGGAACGTGTCATGGCGGCGAATGCGTATGCTCAGGCACATGGGCTCAAAGGTTTCAGCTGTGTCAGTCCTGCCTATTCACTGGCAGAATACCTGCATGATCCATGGGGCGGGAGCATAGCGCTTTCAGGGGAAAAACAGAGCGCCTGCAGGGCATGGCTCAAAGAGAATCAGATGCCGGTATTCTGCTATTCTCCTCTTGGACGCGGCTATCTGTCAGGCAAATTCAGGACGGACGGTGGTAAAGCTATACAAGCATGCATAGGCCGCGGTGCCATCATGGAATATGACGGGCAGGTAAACCGGGCAAGGCTTGCAAGGGCAGAGAAACTGGCCGAAGAAAAAGGATGCAGTGTATCTCAGATCTGTCTGGCCTGGCTGCTCCACCAGCCATTGAACCTGTTTCCCATCGTTGCGCCTACAACAAAAGAGCATATAGCGGACAATACGGCAGCTCTCAGTCTCAGACTGACCGATGAAGAATGCGGCTGGCTCATGGACGGCAGACAGAGAGAAGCAGGATGATCCGGAAAAAATCTGACCTGATTGTGAATATATTATGAGTTTTCCTTGATTAGCTAGGGAAAAATTATGAAAAACGTTGTAAAATCACATATTTATGCTATAATACTTTTGTTGCCAAAAATCTGAGCGTGGAAAACCACCCTCTGAAAGGCAACAGGAAGAAACGACGGAGGAGCCGTTCAGCCATCTGGTCCATGGTTCGCGGTCCGTCATAAACATTGAAAGAAGAGCTGCTGTGCAGCGGTAATTATCAGGAGGAAATTTACATGGCTACCAAGAAGATCAATACGTTCAAAGAACTGCGTGAATCAGTAGGACTTTCCCAGTCTGCCTTTGCAAAGGCAATCGGCGTGTCCAGCTCCTCTGTGAGTGCCTATGAAAATGGCAAGACAGTTCCGGGCGAAGACGTGCTCAACAAGATCAAGGAGCTCTATGGCGTCGTGCTGAAGGCTGTCGCTCCTAAGGCTGAAGAAAAGCCTGCCAAGAAAGCTGAGAAAAAGGAAGCTGCCAAAGCAGAAGAACCTGTAAAGACTGCAGCCAATGAAGTGGTCATCCAGTCCCCTATGGGCGGAGACATTACACCTGCTGAGATTCTTGCCAAGACAGGCGATGTTGACAAGGTTTATGTCCGCGTCGATGAGAACAAAGCTTACTGGGTACGCGGTGAAGAATCCGGTTTTGTGGATCTGTGGTAATATCTTTTCTGTGAGATAATCAACAGTCAGAAGCAAAATGTGCAGGATGGTTTCTGCAGAACATAATGTCTGAGACGATGACAAAAAGCGGCTGAGCAGTTTCAGCTGCTTTTTGTTTCCTGATAAGGAAGACAGCAGCATACTATGACTGTCAGTTATTGGCTGTCGGACAGTATTCATGTTCAGGCCAGCAGATTCGGTCAGAAGGCTTCTGCTCCCCAAAAGGTGATTTTCTGAAGCCGCAAATCCTTCGGGATACAATTGTTTTCTGCAGGATGAAATGATGGACAAATTAATTGAAAAACCAATGTAATGATTCCATTATATAACGCGGAGGACAATGGAAAAGTGCTGAAATTCCTTTGCAGAAAGGATAGATTCTGAAAATCAGAAAATCAAAAAAGGACGCTGAAAAGATCTAAAAAAACGCTTGACACAACTTCAGAACCATGATATTATACGCAAGCTGCCTCGCAAGAGAGCAGCGCATGAACCTTGAAAACGATACAGA
>CAMNGW010000027.1 GCA_946538615.1 uncultured Clostridia bacterium | reverse complement strand
CCTACAATTTGCGGATTGTTGAGGTCGGAGTCTTCTCGCGCCGAATGGATAAAAACAAGCTGAAAAAAGGTTTGAGCCAGTACATGCAGCTGGTCAGAACTGAACTGGAAAAAGCAGGAGGCAAGCCATACACTGTGCTGCTTGCGGAGATCTGGGACTACTATGAAAAAAATCTCCTGGAACGCTTTCCCTATATTGGAGGAGACAAGGTCAGCGGCACAAGGAATCTCACCGGGGCATATTACTTTGTTGCGATGGGCGAAGTACTCAAGCGCTGTGGCGTTTCAATGGATGAAATCAGCCGCCTCATGGCTGTGTGCTACGAGCGGTACTATATGAAAATGCCTGGTCCCGTACGGAAAGCCATGGGGAAGATCTACAGCAGTCCAAAGCTGCTGAACCGGATCCTCCTGAAAAAGGACGCGAAGAACGCCGCGAACGCCGCAGCGAATCCGGGAAGCTTTGTAACGGAAACACAAATTCCGCCGGAGGAGGGCTACGATTTCAGCTATCACAATCTGGTGTGCCCGCTGGCGGACTTTGCGAGGCAGTACGGTTACGAGGAATATATGCCTTTCCTGTGCAATATGGATTATGTGATGTTTGGCGTGCTGGGTGCGCCGCTCTACCGGGAGCACACCTGTTTTGAGGATGGGGATTACTGCGATTTCAAGCTGAAGATCGTCGCAAAAACGCTTCCCTGGTGGCCGCCTGTATTTCAGCAGGACAATCCCTATAAATAAGCGCACAGAAGGAAGAAGGATCATCACTGTATGGATGCGGCCGGGACTGAACGCGAACTGAATCAGGAGAGGCTGCCTGACTGCTGGATTGTGGGATATTTTGTAAAGGAGCCAAACTTCAATGAGAAGGTATAAACCGGAAACCATGGTGGCAATCAGCCGCTATCAGAACTATTTTCCGACCCTGTCGGGGGAAATTCAGCAGGACGTGTATGCCCGTATGCGGGAATTGCTGGAAGAAGAGAAGCTATACTGTGACAAGGGCAACTACGAGCACATGGCCCAGATCCTGACTTCCATTGCCATATTTGAAGTGCTCCAGAAGTACGGCAGGAGCGAAGAGGAGGCGTACCGCACTGTTTCTGAAGAGATGTGGAAGTTCCTTGATCCTTCCGGGATGCAAAAGCTCTCAAAACTGAGTTTCTTTATGCCGCTCATGAAAAAGATTGTGCCGCTGGGTTTCAGCAGGAAGTCAGGAACCGGATGGCGATATACCTGGCACCCGGAAGATCCAAAGGATGAGTTCCACTTTGAGTGCAACGAGTGCATCTACGCAAAAATACTTGGCAAGCGAGGACTGATGAAACTGGGGGCCATGTGCTGCCACGCGGACATCATCAACTACGGGGAATTGCACTGCACAGATTTTATCCGCACCAGGACCCTGTGCCAGGGCGGCGATGTGTGTGATTTCAGATTCGTCCGCCATCCGACCGATGCAGGAGACGGGTGGGAAAGAACAAAAAGCATTTGAGGCGCAGCATATGAAAAGCTGACAGCATCCCCGCTGTGTATGTATGCACTATGACGCACCGGTCCGTGTATGCGCTGGAGTGTAAAGGCGGGACTTTCAGCACACAGACCGCCTGCTCAGAAAGCTGTGACAAATATGATATCCGGGTCAGAAGAGGAGGCATGAATATGGATCACAGTTGGATCCTGATTCTGGCAGCGATCGGACACACCCTTTGCGTGTACGCAGACAGACTGCTGCTTTGCACGCCCGGCGGACAATTCGGCTTTTCTGATATGAAGGATAACAAAAGGATGGCGGAGCTTTTCACAACGAAGCCGGAGAGTGACGCGCTCACTTCGGTCGTTCTGGGCACAATCGCCATGTTTTTGCAGTTTTTCGGTTATCTTGCGCTCGGTATCTGGATGCATCAGTATACTGCGCTGTGGGCAAATTTGATGATCGCGGGCGCGGCAATGATCTATACCTTTGGTCTGGCACATCACATACTGGGCTGCGCGGCTGAATGGATCTACATCAAAAGCGATCATAGCGAAAAGGAACTGAAAATGACCTCCGTTTTTTTCAGTAAAACTTCGGTGACGATGATCGGCTGCTATGCGGGTATCCTCATATTTTCTGTCGCGCATTTCATACCGGTGGCGGCGGGAATGACGCTGCTTCCCGCGTGGGCGTGCGTGTTCAATCTGCTGCCGCTGTTTCTTGTGCAGGCGCCGTTCAATATTCCCGGAGCGGGAAATATTGCCGGTGCCGTGATGTACCTTGGCCTGTTCATTCTGTTTTTGATCTGATGTCAGACCCCACGGATATGGACGCATTCATCGCAGCTGTGGGGAACAAAGATGAGCATTCAGCATGGGAAAAGCTGACAAAGTTTCTGTGGAACTCCATCAGCTGCTTCGATTACGGTAAAGAATACGGCCATGGAATGCTGAAAGGTTTTTCTCCTTCCCGTGAATTTTCCCCTGACTCAAATGACAAGGCAGGTCCGGGCGGCCGGGACAGGAAAAGGGTCCTGGTTTCTGACTTATGGCACAGACCTGCGGGAAGAGGTCTAGCAGAACCGTGACGGAAGGGAATGAACGGCAGCTGATTTGCGGCTTTGCTTTCTGTGCCGGGACGGCAAAGGTGAAGTCTGTGAAATAAGAATACAGGAAAATGGCGCTAATCAAATCCCGTGCAGACAGGTCAAGTGAAGTGCATGACCTTTCCTGGTCCCGGGTCAGGGCAGATTCAGCTGAAAATCAAGAGAAGAGGTGAGAAAGCACAGTGCTTTGCTCACCTTTTGCTGTTCAGAAATCCTGCTGTCTCCGTTGGTGCCTTTGCTTATACAGCGGCCTCTCAACGGCTGGCCGGACCGCCTTACATGTGGTCATATCCGGAGGATGAAGGAGCGGGAGGTGTAACCGGAGCTGAGCTGACCGGCTTCTCAGCTGTATTTGGGCCTTCCTTTTTTGACAGGATAATGCCCTGGTAGGATCCCTTTGGGATCTCAACAGCCACTAACAGGCTGTCGGCATGCTGATCTTTGCTCAGTACCCGGCACTGTTCACCAACAACTTTTCCATCCTCAACTCTGTCCTTCAGAAAAATAGCCTGAACAACCCCCGGGGGACAGATTTGCCGTCCTCCTCCGTCCGTTACATTCAGTACATCTCCTTCTCGGATTTCTCCCCGGACCACTTTTCCTGAGAAGCTTGTGCGGGCGGTATCGATTTTTGCAACACCATCTGCATGAAACAATGTGTTCATCTGATTGAGCGGAAACACAGGCACACTGACTGGCTGAGGAGGCTCTTTCTTTATGGGTTTCAGCAGAAAGACAGCCCATGGGAAACAGGTTTTAAGGACGGAAAGGTTTCTTTCCAACGGGTTATCGCTGCCATTGAATGTGTCAAATTGGCACACTACCGTCATGTTCATGCCTGGAGGGCCAGGGTGGATGTTCTCAAGGATCGCGCCGAGGGCGATCGCGATACAGTTCGGGAAGAAGTCTGCTTTTTGAATGGTGC
Organism: uncultured Clostridia bacterium; assembly: GCA_946538615.1. GTDB lineage: Bacteria > Bacillota > Clostridia > Christensenellales > Aristaeellaceae > UBA2943. The sequence goes on along the minus strand of CAMNGW010000027.1, from coordinate 19,259 downwards.
AGATTTCTGCGAGCCTTCCATCGACCGTTCCCGAATGCGCATCAATAAGGCTCCTGCCGATCTGGCAGGCAAGGGTGAACCGTTCATCAGGCGTAATGGTATGAGCGAGAATGTTTACAGGCTGCCCGTTTGCGGTGATCATGTGGCCGTTTTTTCTTAAGTCTTCAAATGCACCCATATGAATCTTGAACAGATCAGGTATCATTGCTTCATGTTCTTTCTTGATCCGCCTGTTCAGCTGATCCCAGTTTTCTCTGACGTCCATTTTCTTCCCCCCAATGTTCAGACTATTCCTCTGTGCGTTTTCTCTGCTATGTTCAGACTATATCACAGTCAGGAGCGTAAAGAGAGTCACAGCTTCAGCGTGTTTTTCTGTTCCTGTTACCTGATCCTTGCAAGTTCATGATTGGTAAAAGCAGGGTCATTGGTCACTTCACGGATGACGTCGATTCCTTCCGGAAACACGATTTCCTGATTCTCGCTGTGAAGTTCGATTTCCATAACAGCTTTGTCCGGCCAGTCCGGATAGATGTCGATTTCATAATAGAGGCCGTTTTCACTCAGGCAGTACCGCTCCTTGTGAATCGGGCGGAACGCAGGGTCTGCCTGTACCATCAGTGCGATATATTCCTCCTGAGTGAGCCTTTTTTCTTCTTCTACGCGCTTCATGCTGCTGAGCTTCTTTTTCCTTGTTTTGAAGTAGATGTAATGACCATTTGCCCCACGCTGGCGGATACGGAGTTCTTCTGTCGCCTCATCCGTTTTCAGGTAAGTCTGGATGATGTCCACCCGTTCGCAGTGGGGCAGCGCCTCCAAAAGACGAAGGCCCGGCCGCGAAATCAGGAACTTCCGTTCGATCTCCAGGGGAGCAGGTTCTCCCAGAAAGGCGGTGATTTCACGGATGAGACGGAGCATTTTTTCTTCAAAACCAGTGGAGTTATCAATGACCCGAAAATGCGGATGCCCGGTCCAGGCAGCAATCAGCTTATCATCCAGTGCCGCAGCTTCTTCAGGCGTCTCAGTCCTCGCCTGATTATTAGCCAGGGTGTAATACTTTTCTGCGCCCTTTGCTGTTGTGACCAGGTGGAACACGGCATCATACTGATCCCGCATGGCTACTTTGTTCGTATGCATCTGCTTAAGCACCCAACCGAATTCCTGCTCGGTCATGTAAGCACAGTTATCCATTGCGGCCCGGTCGCAGACGATGAGTATCCTGTCGCTTTTCATTGTCCGGGCGATGTCTTCAAACGCCTTTTCCTTTGCTTCCTGCAGCTGCAGCAGATGCCATTGGAAATCCCTGTTGGAAGTGTTGAGCCACGGTGCAGCGCCGCCGGTAATGAGCTGTGTCGCTGTTTCATCAACAAACAGAACTGCGTAACCCAGTTTGGCAAAGGCGTTCTGGATCCAGCTCATGGCGGTGGTCTTTCCGGCGCAGGGACCTCCGGTAATCACGATTTTCGATATTTTTTTCTCCGTCGCTGTGACATGAAGAAGCTCATCGAGTGAAACGCCCAGAATATCTGCCAGTCTGTTTGTGATATCCAGCCCCGGTTTAGCTCTTCCATTTTCCCATTTGGATACGGCTTTATTGGAAACGCCTATCTTCTCACCCAGCTGAGACTGGGACAAATGTGCTTTCTGTCTGAGCTGGCACAGTCTGTTTCCAAATTCATAATCCTGCTGCATCCTATCACCTCCAACTGAAGTATACCCCGGATCCTCTGCCCATGCAAAGGAATACTGTCTCCTGCAGGTAGACTTTATTTGCGCGCATGTCTGACAGGATCTCCGTTGCGATCATCAGGATTGTCCAAAAGAAAAACTGTTCCGGCCTTCTTCAGCAGCCGCCGGACATTATCTGTCACGGCGTGTATCATGCTGTGCACGAATGGCAGCTGTGTACAGGCGATACCGTTGCCCGGAGAAAACGGACTGTCCGGACAGGGTTGGCTCAGTTGCGGGAATGCCGTGATGGTCTCTTTAGCAGAATGAAAGAGAAAGCACCACCGGAGAAGTCCAGTGATGCTTTCATGAATAAGAATGATTATTTCAAACAGGTATATCCGGCCAATAGCCATGGCATTTTCTCGGTTTCAGCGTATGCATAGGCTTCCGCATAAACCATATAAGAACTTCCTTTGGTCCATTCTGTGTCAGACAGGTTACTGATGAGCAGTGAAAACGGTACCAGATCATCGTCTATATCGAAAACAGCTCTTTGAATGGTTCCGGATACAATATACTTTACGGTTCCCGTTACCGTATATATTTGCCTTGAGGCAATTCGATCGGTCAGATTTTCCAGCAGATCATCGAAGGCCGTTCCTGTCATGAGCCAGGCTGCATTGTAACATTCCTCAGCTGTTATATCATATTCCACTGGTTTCTGGTTCAGTAAAAAAGGAGCAAGTTCGGCGCGCAGGCAGGCCTGTGCCTGTGCAGGATCAAAGTCTTCCGCCAGGAGACTGAAGGCATCGCCAGACAAAGCCATCAGTTCATTTCCCGCCAGACAGATATGAAGCTTCTGATCTCTTTCTTCATACCGGAACCCATACAGGTCATACCATTCGTCCCCAAAATGTGCTTCATTGACTTGCCATCTGCCGCCCTCCATTTTATGAAAAACCACATGCAGAAATTCTGGACGATCAGTAGCTCTGTACTCAATATATGGGCAGCCATTCAACATATGATCCATGATCTGAACTGTGCCTTTATCAAGCGGGAAGCCTTCCAGTATTTTGTCATTACGGAACTCCACCCCGGCAGCGGACTGTTCAGTACTCACTATCATTGCAACAGGCTTTTTTTCAGAGTCCAGCGCGAGAACGATATACTCTGTTTTCTCTTGTCCAATCGGTGCATAATCAAACAGCTGACAATCCGGACAGCTCTGCCCAATGACAGCAGAGAGTATGTTCTCGACTGGTTCATTCTCCGCCTGTGCCCCGAAGCTGAACACAGGAAGCACCAGAAGGGGAAAAATCAACAGCATAAGGGAAAACCTATACCGATTCATGACAGAACCTCCTGCAAATATCAGCCTTCTGCTCCTGTGAGCAGCTTTGCATCGTCTGGCGTTCCAATATACTGTATTCCGGATGAAAAAAGCAGCGCGATGGGAACACCGGTATGTGCATTGATGCAGATTGTGCAGATGCTCTGCGGTTCCTTCCCGGAGTCATTCCAAAAATCAATGATCCAAGTGCCATCCTTTGACCAAAATGTAGTGTCATCTTCTGGCTTGCGATAGCTTGATACGATACACATAAGATCATCCAGCTTCGCGGCAGTAAGTTCGCTTCCGTATTGCGGGACCAGTTGGTATGCCAGTTTCACTGCTTCCTGGGCAGGAATGGCATCATCATCGGGAAGCACCGGCCGCATAGAAGGGTTCCAAGCATACCTCCATGATTCCTGATCTGCAAATGCTGCATTGATCTGAAAATCCCATAAACGCTGGTCGCCATATTTTGCTTCCCACTCAATGGCTGCCGTGTCAAGTTCATCTTCAGCTGCGGCAGACAGGCCGGGAAAAGTCAGAACAACCAGAATCACAGCAAACAATAACTTCTTCAGCATTTTTCTGCTCCTGTTCAATTGTCCTTCCGCCCACAATGACGGAAGCATTAACCATGGACCCAAAACAGGTCATCCACGGAAGGAAACCATCCATTTGAAATGCCTTATCCATGAACTTCTGTCAGCTGTACATCTTCTTGTGCGGCAGGAATATATCCTCCGCTGCCTTCAGCGTCAGTCAGACTGAAACCTTCATCATCAAAATTCAGGCCACGGACCGTTACCTGACCATTGCTGTAGATCATCGTCAACTGATAAGGCGGCTTGTTCCAATACAGGTTCATATAGGAATGATATTTCGTCACATACCATATCCCTGAAGCTCTGGGTGCATTCATCTGTTCTGGCGTATCCGGGTCCCAATCCCACATTCCCGCTGTGAAGGTGCCATCACTATTGAAAACAAGGTAATCTGCTGCCATGGAGTCGCCAGCAAAGAACTCCCAGCTGCCAACCAGTTTATCCATAGCTTCCGGTTGTTTTTCCTGTTCCATAGGTTTCAGGTCCCGGACCGGCACAAAACCCCAGATGATGGCTCCGCCATCCACGAACCTGTTGTTCTTAACCTCTGCGCCGACATATGCATAATAGTCATTATACAGCCCCATGCAGGTGAACTGTGTGCCCTTGGGCACTTTGAACTGCGGATACTGGCTTACATCCGGATCATCTGTCAGGGAGGTGTCCGCGGCTGCTTCCACATCCACATGCGCAAACCCGGTGAGCGGTTCATCCGGATGCCATTCTGCAATCTCCGGCAGCCCCAGATCCTTGCACAGCGCGTATCCGATCCGCTGTGTCCTTTCGCTTACATTGTAGCGGATGCATGCATAGGACAGGCCTTCTTCATTCCGGTATCCGGACAGCAGCCAGATGTCTCCATTTAATCCTGCCGCTGCCTTGCCCTTTCCTGCGCGCCATGCGGATTTGCCATACGGCGCGCTGTAGACAGCAGCCGTTCCTTTTTTGCCGACATGCAGCAGTTCTCCTGGCTGATCCACATTATAGATATCCCCGCTGCCTTCCACAAAACCCAGGCACTGCAGGCTGCTGTCAAACTGTGCGTGCATCAGGTTCATGGCCCTGACTTCCGCGACAGAATGCGGAAGCAGTTTGATATTGAAATCGGACAGACGGACTTTTGCCGGCCATAAAGCTATGCTGTCCTTTTCATTGGCCCAAAAGGATGATACACCGTCCTCTTCATTTTCCCAGTTTGAGAGGAGCTGGAAACCGCCGATCGTCGCACTGTAAAGCAGGTATTCCCCATCTTCTGTCCAGGGGCGGAAAACATACTGCTCGTTCTCCCCATAGCTCAGATACAAATCCTGATCCAGGATCATAAGGGACGGTGCCCCACGCTTATCCTCCGGCTGATAAACCGCAGTCGTGTAAACGTGCAGTTTTTCCAGATCGTCCACAAAAAACAGCGCATGATGATAACGTGCTTTCATCACCGCGAAGGCTCCCGCCTGATTGCTCAGCGTGGAGTAATCATCCCATGCATGGTCCGCCATAACGGCATTGAGCAGTTTCCCTTTCAGCCCCCAGCTGTTGGCGGATGCAGTAGTGCCGCTGAACAGCCATGCGGCCATCCATACAATAACCAGAAAAACTTTCCCAAAGCGCTTTCTCAATGAAACACACCTCCAAGAACATCATCCTCAGCCATTCAGACCGTCTTATTGTTCTGCCTGAATTCGAATGCAGGCCTCTGGAAAAGCGCAAACCATATATAAGACGATACAGGATCATCATTTCCTTCTCTGTTCAGGAAAAGCCTGTCTTTTGAGCATGTTACATTTCACGGAACAAAAAAGCCCCAGGGCCCAAAAACATAGCTGGGGCAGGGCAGAGGCTTCAGTTTTCTTTCCGGGGAGCCGGTCTGCGGGCATGTGCCAGGAGATGGTGATCCCACAGTCTTTCTTCATTCGGATCCTGTTAACCCGCTCTGCAGTCACCATGGGTTTCGCACCGCAGCTGGCACCTTCAAACCGGCTGGCCCATGTCAGGACCCTGCCAAGTTGAATTTCATTGGAACGCATGTGATTCTTTTCCGCTTCCACCCGGGCTTTGTTTTTTCATCGCGCTGGCTGTGGCATCCGGTCTGGCTCTCAGCTTCATGATCATGGAGTTTATGGTTCCGGGGCCGGGTATGTTCTTTCGGGTGAGGGGTTCATCGCTTCTTCCCTCCTGGGCGTTAATCTGGCGCTGCGCATCCTCAGAATGCTTCACGGCCTGCTGATCCATGACCTCCGCTGTCCGGAATCTCTGCCCGGGCAATCAGGTCCTCCCGGGGAATTACGCTGACCGGTTTCAGAAAATCCTGCACTGTCGACCGGCCCCATGTCATCTGGAGACGGAGGCTCAGAACTGTCTTCCTTTTTCCATTGTGACAGACAAGGAAGCGTGCTAAGATGTTTCCGGTTTGCGGGCACATATCCATTGGAAAAACTGCCTGCCCAAAAGATAAAAGTCAAAGGAAGAACAGGAACGGGGCACATGTGTATGAGAAAAGCAGAAATCATTTCCTATCCGGAACTGGGTCATATTTATGAAGGGGATTATTATCCGGAACTTCCATTCAAAGACTATATCCGTTCAGATCAGCAGATTCCGGCTGGTCAGCCCGTCTTCGATATCCGCGACTATGGTGCGGCTGCAGATGATCTGCTCAATACAGAGCCCATCCGTATGGCTTGCGAAGCATGCAGGGATGCGGGCGGCGGCGTGGTCCTGGTCACAGGCGGAAGCTACCGCACCGGCACTGTCCGGCTGTACAGCAATACGACGCTGTTCATTGCACCGGGCAGTGAACTGGTTGCTTCCAGAAACGCAGAAGATCTCATTTCCCGCATAGAGGGTACGCAGGACTTTGGAAAGGAATCCAGCGGCGGTGCCTTTATCCTTGCTGTTGGAGAAAAGAATATTGTCATCACCGGGGGCGGACGGATCTGCGGGTGCGGGGAGTGGTTTGTCCACGAACCCCGGAAAAAGCCGGCGATGACTCCGTTCCCTGTCACCATGCTGCCCACGCGCGCACAGGCAAAAACACCCGCTATCAATACGGTTCCTGATTCCATCCGGACCTATTACCGTGACCGGATCCGCTATGCCGAGGACAAATACGGGGAAGGCCTGCCTGTGCTCCGGCGGCCCAGCGCCATGGTATGGCTTCTGAGATGTGAACAGGTTACCGTGGAAAACATCATCCTGCATGATTCCATGTGCTGGACGCTGCATCCGGAGGCATGCGATCATGTTCTCGTGCGCAACATCGTCATTGATGACAACCGCCATGTGGCGAACACGGACGGCATTGATATCTCCGGCTGCCGCCATGTGGAAGTGGATCACTGCTTTGTATCCTGCGCAGATGACGGGCTGTGTGTGAAAAATCCCGTCTACACCCACCGGCATTCAGAGAATATCTGTCTGCATGACTGTACGGTCAGCACAGTCATGAATGCTTTCAAGATCGGAACCGGCACACGGCATGATATCCGGAACGTACGGGTTGAAGACTGCGACTTTATCATGCCAGATATATATCCCGGTTCTGTTTCCGGCATTTCCATTGAAAGCTGTGACGGTTCTGCAGTGGAAGACATCCATATCAGCCGGATCCGCATGACCAGTATCCAGTGTCCCCTGTATATTCTGCTTAACCGCAGAAACGAAGCGCGGGAACCGTATTCGGAAGATCCGGAGAGCCTGTACTGGGGCGGGGACATCGGGCATGTGACCATTGAGCATGTGACAGCCCAGGGAGCAGAGCTGCCGGCCATTCTGACAGGGTATGCCGATGTGACAAAAAGCGGCAAACCCATTCGGAAGGCTATTCACGACATCCGGATCTCTGACTATCAGGTGATCTACCGGGACAACCTGGAGGTCCTGCATCTTCCGGATATGTATGAGGAGTTCCTGACGGATTATCCGGAGAGCAACGCGCACGGGGATGTCGGCGCCTGCGGGATCTGGGCCCGCCACGTGGACCAGCTGTGTGTGGATGACGTCCGGGTAACACCGAGGTCATGCAATACACGTCCGGTTTTCTGTTTTGAGGATGTCCGGACGTCAGAAAACAGGGCCTGAGCATGCAAGGACTGAGGGGCGGTGGGGCCGGAATGACAAGCGGTATGATATCGGAAACGTTTTTCCCGTCGAATGAAATATCGCTGACGCCGCTGCCGTGAAAAAATCCGGAGCACAAAAGAACGTCATCAGGACTGCCCATGAGGCTGAGGAACAATCATGGAGCCGAAAGGCAGGATCTTTCAGAAAATATGCGCAAAGATTCTGGCGCTGAACCAAACGAATATGAGTTACCGCCAAAAACATGATTGATTCTGGCGGTAACTGTTTTTTAATATACTTGGCGCCGGAATAATCTGTATATGAGGAACGTAGTCATGCTAATCGGTCGGGCCAATGAACAACACATTCTGAAAGATACTTATGAGGCATTGGAGTCCAAGTTTATAGCCGTGTATGGCAGACGCCGCTTCGGCAGGACTTTCCTGATCCGGGAAAGTCCTGGCTCTTGTTTTACGTTCCGGCACACGGGTTATTTCGGAGGGAAAATGGCAGATGAATTGTTTGAGTTCTGCACTTCTCTGCGTGAATATGGTTCAAAGGATTTTGCAAAGCCAAAGAATTGGCTGGAAGCATTTGAATTGCTGAAGGAATTGATCCGCTGTTCCGGCGAGAAAAAGAAAGAGATCTTCCTGGATGGACACGCGCGGGAGCGGTCTCCTCATGGCGCTTGAAGGCTTTTGGAATGGCTGGGCTTCGGCCAGAAAGGGTACAGAGTCCTCTGGTGCCGGAGAGGCATATCCGTCATGCATATATCAGTACCATCTGCCATTGTCTCCGGCCCCTGCCGCAATGGCGGACGAGGCGGTCATTGCAGGGGAAACAGGAAGCGTCACAGCAGTCTGTCCGATCAGGTGCAGTGACTTACGGTCTAAGCAGAATCTGATGAACGGCCATTCTGTTCATACCTGTTATTTCCTGGCAATGAACATTCCGTACTCCTTTGGAACGTGCAGGATGCCGTCCGTCATATTCTTCTTCAGCACGGACCGCACTTCTTCCCTCGGGATTTTTTGCAGGTCCGTCATTCCTGTCAGTGAAAAGATATAGTCTGCCATATCATCCGCATTTGTGACTTCCAGGGCGTCCTCGTACATGACGCGCTGTACATCCGGAAATATCGTTCTCAGTTTTTCCTCTCCGTTCTGCAGCGTAAAGTTCGTGTTGATCTGATGCTGGACCTGATAATCTGTGAACAGACGGCAGATGTACTCCATCATACCGTTCTCGCCATATGTGGCACAGTAAAACGTTCCGCCCTTTTTCAGCACCCTTTCAACTTCACGCAGTCCCCGGAAAAGGTCCGGAACATGATAGAGCATCATATTGGCAATCACGATATCAAAGGTCCGGTCCTCAAATGGAATCTCCTGTATATCGATCACGCGGTATTCAATCCCATGACAGCTTTGAAGAGCCTCCTGTGCCCTGCATAACATGCCTTCTGAAAAATCTGAAAGCACGAACCGGGAACAGCGGTTAATGATTTCCTGCTTTCCTGTCCACATATCACCGGTGCCGCACCCAAGCTCCAGCACAGACATTCCTTCCCGGACCTGATAATGGGATGTGATCCAATTTCCAAAACCCTGCCTGTTGACAGAGTATTTGCTGTGAATCGAGATCCGGGTATTCAGCTTCTCAGAAGTCTGATACTGCTTCCTGACTGTTTCACGGTCGCTCAGACTGTTTGATGAAACGGACGTTTCTTTCATATATTCGTGCAAAGCAGTAAATTCCCGAAGATAAGAGCCGCGCTGTTCCTCACTGACATCCGCATAGTCCTGATGGCGGGAGAACAGGCTGATTGCATCCTTCAAAGGCATCCATTGAGGTTCCAGCCCGCGCTTTTTCTCTGCGTCAGTCAGGCACATTTTCCCTTGGCCTGTGACACTACAGATGAAATAGTGGCTGATATAGCGGTATTCCTCATAGTACTCATAGAGGGTAAGGAATTCCCGCATTGGCTGCACAATGAAGCCGGTTTCCTCCTCCACTTCTCTGACGCAGCACATTTCTGGCGTTTCGCCCTCTTCCATGCCGCCCCCGGGCACAAGCCACCAGCCCGATACGGTTTCATGGGAAAGCAGAATCATTCCGTCCCGGACGATCACTGCGCGGCTTCCGCTGCGGGTCCTGGTGAAGGTGTCAAAACGGTTGGCACCGGAAATTTCGATTTCTTTCATCATGTATTCTCCTGATTCAGTCGTTTTTTCAGAATTTCAATGACCGGAAGCCCTTTTCTCAGGCCTTCCAGCAAGTCTTCTGGTGTCCTGTACGCCCATGGACCTGCTGTAATCCCGGGTCAAATCCACAAAAGAACGATTCATAGCCCTGCCGGGAATGGAGCTGACAGAGGGATATATATGCGGTTCCCTTTCAAAACAGAAAACGTTCAGTATCCCTGCAATGGCCCGGGACAGCCCATATCAGTATACCATGGAACGCTTTATCACAAAAAGAAGAGTACCCATCCCGGGACGGGCTCTTTCCGAACCCGACGGATATGGCATTGAGCATATTCGCAGACTAAAAAACCATTTCGTGAATCCGAAATGGCACAGCGGCTGAAAACCATCTGACAGGGACATCAGGATTCTGAATCTGATTCTCCCGGGTGCAGTTTAATGAGAAACAGGATCTGTGCGGCGGAAAGTGTCCAAATGTTTTTGCAGGCTCTTGTGCAGCTGCATCCTTCCTCTCTTCTGCGCTCCTTTGGCCATGCGGATTTCTCTCCAGGGTTTTTCTTTCACAGGAAGACAGGTCGGGTACCCGGAGATCAACAGATGCCCCCGTCATAAAAAAACCGGGCAGTCTCTGGATCTGTCCCGGCACATGGCACAACGCCAATGCCGGGATTGTGGCCAGCTTTTCTTTTCAGACCGCCCTGCACGCGGAGTCCCCGGGCAGGACCTGGCCATGGCCCCTCCGGAACGAAAAACACGCCCAGAGCCTGTAATGAGACTCTGGGCGTGTAATGGTTTTATAAACCGGAAATGGCAGGGAATATCAGCTCTTCTTCTTGTTTTTAAGCAGGCTGAAGACGATCCACAGGGCAGTCAGGGCCAGCAGTGCGCCGGAGGCGATCTGAGTCGCTGTCAGGGCAGTCTTCCACCAGGGCGTGACAGGCACGAGACGGGTGTCCTTTGAGATGCCGTTCATGGCATTGGACTGAGCTACAGAGTAGCATACGCGCTTGGCGGACAGACGCATGGCTTCAGCCAGGACGGAGTTGGGGCCTGTTGTACCGCTGGGCCTGTAGGCGTCGAACTGGAAGTCCTGTGCCGTACCGTCAGGAATATCGCAGCCTCCGACATAGATGCCGTACAGCAGTTCGATGTAGGGGGAGTTGTCCTGGGCGCCGTTCATGTCGGTGTACATATCGGTCACGATGATGCCCTGCATACCGCATTCGCCGCGCAGGAACTTCTGGCCCAGGGTGCCGTCGCAGGGACCGGCCAGGGTGCCGATACGGGCGAAGGAAGCCATGGTATTGTAGGCTCCGCCGATGGTGATCGGCAGTTCGAAGGCGCGCAGATAGATCTCGCGCAGGGCCTGCTCTGTCACCCAGGCGCCGACGCCGTGACGGGCGGTCTCCTGGTCGTTGATGACGCAGTGCTTGTTATAGACGTGGACACCCTTCTCCTCGATGCCCTTGGATTCTGCAGCGGCGATCAGACCGGTCAGGGTACCGCACTCGCTGTAGTATTCAACCGTACGGCCCAGGTAGGGGCTGCGGTGGATATTGGCGCCGATGCCATACAGGCCGGCACAGCCGGACCAGATGCCGTCGTTGCCGATAATGTTGCCGGCGCGGTAGGCCACGTCGCGGTTGAAGGTGGATGCGATGATGCCGTTGGCGGGCATGGCGGTGGTTTTCAGGTTGACGTTGGGGTCAGCCTCGGCTGTCAGCTTGCCCTCAGCGTCCACATGGCCGGCGGCACGCTCTTTGCGGTATGCGAGGCCTTCGGTATTCTTGCTGTAGGCCTGATTGAAGCCGTTGGGGCCGTTCTCATCCTTGGTCTCGGGCTTGCCGACGGACTCGACCAGTGCGGTGATGTGCTGGCCGTTGGCCACCAGTTTTACGGTCTCGTCCCAGGTCAGCTGGTCCATGAAGGTATCCCACAGCGGGTCATCGAACGCCACACCCATCATGTCGACCAGGGACAGGCCGGCGCTCTTGCCATAGGCGGGATAGGTACCGGAGGATACGGGCAGCGGCTTATTGTATTCGACAGGGCACTGCTTGAGGATATCCTCAGCCATCTCCTTGGTGGCCTTGAGGACAGGTACGCCGTTCTCACGGTCCAGAGAGACTGTGCCGGCCCAGTTGGAGCGGTTGTAGTAGTCGACGTGGTTGTCGCCGCGGCCCTCATAGCGGTTGATGTCGCCATAGTCGAACATCGCGGTGATGGGGTTGCCGGTGGCGTCAGAGTAGGCATACTTTTCCTTGTCAAAGGACAGGGTGAACTTTGCGGTCATGTCAGCGCTGCCGGTGCCGACCATTCTGGAGGCGTCAGCACCCTTGGCGGCCAGCAGGTTATTGACTGCGTCATGGGCGTTCTCGGCGGCGATCAGGTAGTAGTCGCCGTCCATCAGCACATAGGTGCCGGCACCATACGCATCAAAGGAAGCGAAGTACTTCTCGTCCACGGTGATTTTCAGGGTCTCTTTGGCACCGGGGGCCAGCAGGGAGGTCTTGCCGAATTCCACCAGCTCCACAGAAGGGACCTGGATCTGGTTCTGTCTGGCATAGTCACCGTAGGGCTTGGCAATATAGATCTGCACGGTCTTCTTGCCGGAATAGGTGCTGCCGGTATTGGTCACATCAATGGTGATATCATAGCTGCGGTCACCGTTCTTTACAGCCTTGAAGTTGCTCAGTTCAAAGTCTGTGTAGCTCTCTCCGTAGCCGAAGGGATAGGCCACCACATCAGAATAGCTGTAGTCGCCCACGTTTTCTGCGCCCATCACGGCATCTTCATAGCGGGTCTCGGTGTAGCGGTAGCCCAGGTACATGCCTTCCTGGTACACGGTGTAGGCGTCCAGAGTGGGTTCGGGCACAAACTGGTTGCCCTTCTTGCTGAGGATGCCCATGGCCTCGGAATCCTGATAGATCCAGTAGCCATAGTTCACGTTGACGGGGTTCATGGTGTGGTCCATCCAGAAGGTATCGCTCAGGCTGCCGGAAGGGGTGTAGGCACCTGTCAGCAGCTTGCCGACGGCCACAGCACCGTTCTGGCCCAGAGCTCCGACCCACATGGCCGCATCGACGCCATAGGCGGGGTCCTTGAGGAAGTCAGCACCCACCATGCTGGCGCCGTTGTAGATCACGATGACCTTCTTGAACACGCCGGCATCCTTCAGGGCCTTCAGTCCCTTGAGTGTGTCGATTTCGCGCTGGGACAGGTGCAGGAAGTCGCCGTTGAAGGCGTCCGGGGCACCGGTCTTGGGCAGGTCAGAGCCCTCGCCGCCCACGCGGCCGAGAATATAGATCGCAGCGTCACTGTAATCGGCAAAGCTGTCACCGGTGGCGGCTGTGACATCGTCCCACGGCACACCGCCGATATAGCGGCCGCCGCTGCCGGCCCAGCCGACATTGGCACGGCGGTAGTGGATGGAGGGGTCATAGGCTTCAGCACCCTCGCCGCGCCAGTTGCCGGGGTTGGGAGCGGTGTTCCAGGTGGTCTCATACTGATTGCGCAGCGTCGGGTTCATCTGAAGGCCCGCCTCTTCAAAAGCGGTATAGAAGCTGGTGGCTTTGCTGGTGTCCACAGAGCCGGAGCCGGTGCCGCCATAAATAGGATCGGCGGAGGTGACGCCAAAGACGCTCACTTTGCTGCCTGAGGACAGGGGCAGGGCGCCGTTCTCGTTTTTGAGCAGCACAGCGCCTTCTGCCATGACCTCTTCGGTCATGCTGGCACCGGCGCGCACGAGATCTTCCAGCTTGTCAAAGTCTGACTTGAAATACTCGGAATCCTTCTGGGCCGCATTGGGATCGGTTTCCACCCTGAAGGGGGTCACGCCCAGTGCATTGTTGACCATGGTCTCATTTTCAGAGGCAATCACGCTGCCAAGCACAGAGATGCCGAAGACCAGCGTCAGAACGACGGCCAGGATACGCTGAATCAGAGACTTTTTCATGATTACTTCGCCTCCTTTTCCTGCTTAAGGAACACGTTGACCAGGTTGGCGATCAGCAGGACCGCGAAGAGGATGGTGCAGATCACGAACTGGCTGTTGAAGCTGGAGGCCTGAATGCCGACCAGCACGACGGAAACGTAAAAGTAGATGCCGTAGATGTAGAACAGCAGGGCCACAAAGTCGCACAGGGCAAGGACCGCATTGGCGCACTTGCCGCCGCCGCGGACGAAGCCCAGGCCCACAGCGGCGGCCGCGCCGACAATGGGCAGGATCGCTGCAGGCAGCGACATGTAGCGGGAACCGCTGTACATGGCGATGTACACAACAGCGGTGACTACTGACAGCAGGCTCAGTGCGAGCGTGACCCAGTAGCCGTAGGATTTGTTCTCAAGCAGTTTCTTCACCGTTGATTCCTCCCAGAGTACAGTTGCTCATCTGTGCGGATCTGAGGATGTCCTCCCAGCCCCTTTTCGGTCAGTGATCCCTTTCCGCACCATGAAGTGGCCCGAATATAGCAGACCCAAAACGCCCCGGCAATACAAAACTGCACAATCCGCACATTTGACTTCATAATTGACACAGGCAGTGCGCCTGCACCGCGTTTACACAGCATACAGGGCATGATATGATGCCTCTGTGCAGAAAGGCGGTTGCTGTATGTCCAAGAAGTTCATGGTGCTTGTCTCCCTGGGGCTGTGTGCTGCTCTCCTTGCCGGATGTGCCCAGACACCGTCTGCGGTCCAGCTCAGGCTGTGCGATGTGACGATTGAAGAAGGTCCTGGTTTTCATGCCCAGCGCAGCACGGTCACGGTCCGCAGCGGTGAGGACGCTTCGTTCCTGCTGGTCCCGGAGGCCGGCTACACCTTTGCTTCAGCAGATTATGCGGACTTCACGGTGCACACCGCAGGGGGAAAGCAGACGCTGGTCCTTCGCGGCGTGCGCGATTCGACGGCTGTCCATGTGACCTACAGGCCCTGTGCCCGGAAGCTGCGCTACCATGGCAACGGCGGACTGACAGGCACAGGGGAGGGGACCGTGGTGCTCCCGGTGGCTGACGGCAAGCTGCGCGGCAACACCTCACAGGGAACCGGCCTGTTCCATCGCGAGGGCTGTACCCTGTACGCGTGGAACACGCAACCGGACGGGTCCGGTACACAGATCGGGCTGGGCAGCCGTACAGAAGTCTCAGAAGAAGCAAGGGACCTGTACGCCATGTGGGCGCCCTGGACCGATACAGAGCACTTTTCCGTGCAGGAGCAGAGCGATGGCCTGTTCCTCACCGGCTTTTCGGGGGATACGGACGTACTGTGCATCCCTTCCGTGATCCGCGGACAGACGGTGGCCGGCATCGCGCCCGGCGCTTTCTCCGGTCTGACAAGCCGTGTCGTGATTCTGCCGCCTGCTCTGCAGGAAATCGGTGCAGGCGCTTTCCAGGGCGCGTCCGTCGAGGAGCTTTACCTCTACGACAGCTTGACCCGCCTCGACCCGCTTGCCTTCTCTGCGTGCAGGGAGCTGGCCTGTATCCATATCAATGCGGCCACACCGCCGCGCTACATGACGTACTTCGCGACTTTCGCAGACAAGCATGACCGGCTGATGTCTCTGAAGGACAGGACAAAGATTGTGCTGTTCTCCGGTTCATCGGCCCGTTTCGGCTATGACACCCCGCTTTTGGACGAGAGCTTCCCGGAATACGATCTGGTGAACATGGGCGTCTACGCCTACACCAATGTCCGGCCTCAGATGGAGATCATCCTGACATGCATGAAAAAAGGCGACGTGCTGGTCCACGCGCCTGAGTTTGATGCGACCAATTACCAGTTCAGCACCAGCAATGTCCTGAGCCATACCCTGTTTAACATGATGGAGGCCAATTATGACGCCCTGACGCTGCTGGACATGCGAACCTATGAGAATGTGATCCCGGCGCTGTCCGCCTATCTCAATATCCGCACGGGCCTTGAGGAGGGCAGCTATGCTTTCTCTCCCTCTGATTTTGATGAGGACGGGAACCCTTCCGCCGTGCCGTCCTACAATGCCTACGGCGACTATGTGCTTGAACGGCCCAACGCTTCTTTCTCCAAGCCCATCTACGGCCTTCCCGTGCAGTACACGGTCGAGGCCTTTACCAGGGAGCCTTTTGCCGGGTCCATCAACGCCATCTATGACCGTTTCCTGGACAAGGGCGTCCGCGTCTGGTTCAGCTATGCCCCGCGCAACATGGAAGCCCTCTCTGTGGACAGCACAAAAGAAGCCCGGGCCGCACTGGACGCCTGGTTCCGCAGGACGCTGCATGCCCGGGTGGTTTCTGATATGGAAGAGTCGCTGTTTTCCGGTATCTACATGTTCGGGACCGACAACCATCTTTCCAGCGAGGGTGTGGCGATCCATACCCGGCAGACCATCCGCGACTTCAGGGAGGCTCTGGCGGGGGAAGCCGGGTCATGACGGGGCTTGTGCGTCATGGAACAGGGAAATGTCCACGCAGAACAGCTGGTCGAGGTACTTCACAGCCAGCGACCCATCGTATTTGTCCACCAGCCGCGCCACGCTCTTCATGCCGAAGCCATGGTAGCGCGGGTCGCGCTGGCTCTTGGGGAGCCCGTTCTCCATTTCCACGGGGCCTTCACAGGAATTTTCCATATGGATCAGAGCCATATCGTCGCTGCGGGACACGCTGATGGTGATGAAGCGCTCTCCGGGGGGCATCTTCTCTGTGGCCTCCATGGCATTGGTCAGCAGGTTGTTCATCAGGAAATACAGGTCGATATCCTCCAGAAAATCGAGATCCGATTCGCTTGCATAGCAGGTGATCTGGATCTCTTTTTGCATGCACTGGGCCGCCTTCTCCATGAGCAGCACGTCGAGGATCTCATTGCCTGTGCGGGCCACCGCTGCCACGCCGCCGATGCGGAACTGAAGGGCGCCGATCTGTTCCTCGGACAGGTGCCCACGGAAATCGGTGAGCATCTTTTTGAGGTCATGGCAGGTTTCGTTAATGATCTGGGCGTTCTGTTTGCTGGTTTCAAACTGCACCCGCTGCTGGTGAATCAGTTCGCGCATCGCGTCCATCTGTCTGGACATGTCCGCTCGCTCAAGAACGCCATACTGGAGCGCCAGAATGAAGCTGCTGCAGAGTATCTGGTAGATCCTGTCCTGCACCCCGTAGGAGGACGATCCGAAGGGCAGGCCAAGGATATCGTCCATGCGGATCAGCCCTGCACAGACAAACAGCACGATGACTGAGAAGACCGCTTTGAGCCGGTTGTTGAATTCGCTCTCTCCCTTCACAGTGTAGGAACGGAAGATGAAGAAGGCTGTCAGACCGGTGCCCCCGTAGATGATCAGGTCGGCGAGCAGGACCCCGGGCGTGGAAACCAGCAGCCCTCTGAAATGCCCGCTGTAGCTCAGCAGCGCCTTGATGCAGCTTGCGATATTCTGAGTGATATAGCCTGAGGAGGCCAGGAACATGGATGACCAGAAAGATATGTCAAAGCAGATGAAAACCGCGCCGATGAGGATGGTGTAAAGTACGGCAATAACGCCAAGCTGGAGCAGCGGGTGGACCATCCAGATCCTTGTGCTGAGCAGATCGACCAGTACGGCGCCCACAGCAAGGGTGGCGGCCGTCCCGGGGATGCCGTACCTGCGGCGGTCCAGCGCCCAGGCAAAGGGCAGAACCGTCAGAAAGGCCTGCACCAGAAGCAGTGCCTGCCAGTGTTCGTTGTACCATGCTGGAAGCCCCGGCATTACAGCGTTCCTCCTTTGTACTGGGCCAGTGTGTTCAGAAAGTCTTTGCGGAAAGTGCGGGAGATGGGCAGCATGTCCCGGGCGACATCGACCTGATCTTTGACCACGGTCCGGACATATTTCGGATTGACCAGGAAGCTGGCATTGCAGCGAACGAAGTGAAGCGGTCTGAGCATCGTTTCGTACTGGGCCAGCGTCCCCCATTGACGGATGGATTCCTGCTGGGTGTGGATGCATACCTCATGCGACCGTACCTCAATGTAGGTCACCGCATCGGCGGCGATCCAGCGGCTGCCGTTCCTGCTCCTGATCTCCAGCGTCATATCGCTCTCCGCATGGGATATCACCCGTATGGCGCGATCCAGTTTTTTGCTGAAGGAAAAGGCATTGATTGGCTTGAGGATATAGTCGAATGCCTGCACCGAATACCCCTCAATAGCATACTGGGCCAGATTGGTCACAAAAATAATCATCACCCGGGGATCCCTCTGGCGGATCTGCCGCGCCACATCTATGCCCAGCATATCCGGGAGCTGGATATCGAGCAGCAGCAGGTCCGTATCCGGACAGTACGATTCCAGGAGCCGTTTGCCGGTGGAATATGTTTTCGCCTCATACTGGAAACCGGCATGCTCCTGCTGGTACTGGGAAAGATAATCTCTGATCTGCAGTGCCTGCACAGCATCATCTTCCAGAATGACGATCTTCAAGGAGCCCCACCTTCTTCCCTGACCGAACTTTTTTCCGATTATACAACTTGGCTGTCTGACCTGCAATGTGTCCGCGGCAGGCGGGTGGCCCGGGAAACACAGCAGCGGAACGTCTTCTGTACCCGGGTCATACTGTGTCCATACCGGCAGGAAAAGTGCCGTTTTCTTCTCCCGGAGCGACCCGGTTCGTTTCTCAGCCATCCATTTTCCAGTGCGCCAGAGGGACGGGCGTTAAAGTGCCAGCACCCAAAGGACCGTGGAGAAAACCGCATCACACTGGCGGCAAGGCGGAAGCCGGAGCTGCATGGCAGCGCGGGCAGAGACTGATATGGGCAAAGAGCCTGCGGTGACGGTGCTCAGATGTTTTGGGCCGTGGCCTGTCATGGCGCATACGGAATGGTCCCTGCGCTCCGGTTTTTGGAATCCCCACTTTCAGTGCCCGGGGGTATCAGATGGTTTTGCCGGTATGTCTTCCGGACCTCCGGATTGATTATACATCCGGAAAAAAGCTGACACAGAAACGCTGTCCATATGACAGGGAAGGGCAGGAAACATCCGGCGTGTCCCGCCGGGGATGAACCATGTGCGGATACAGACAGGTTCCAAAGCTGCACGGCAATAAGGATGGCCGGGAGGGCCCGCAGGGAACAGGGCCAGGAGCCATTTGGGATTTTGCAGTATTTTTCTGGTTGGAACTGACTCTTGTCTTCAGGTTATGGTTTCTCAGGGAAACAAAGACCAT
Organism: uncultured Clostridia bacterium; assembly: GCA_946538615.1. Lineage (GTDB taxonomy): Bacteria > Bacillota > Clostridia > Christensenellales > Aristaeellaceae > UBA2943. The sequence continues at coordinate 230 of CAMNGW010000027.1, read as the reverse complement.
ATAACGGACCTTTTGAAATTCTTCTGTGGAATATGCATCCGCGAAAGTTCAGCCAGCGGCTTTAAAGGAAAAAACAGAGTGTGTGACACACTCTGTTTTTGGGCGCTTCTGCAGAACGTAAGGTACCGGAGGATGTCCGTCTTATGCACAGATCACCTTGTACCGTTCGCTGCCGATCACATTCATCATGTTGGTGTAAGGGTCCATCTCGCCCTTCATCACCTGGGAAA
>CAMNGW010000026.1 GCA_946538615.1 uncultured Clostridia bacterium | reverse complement strand
CATGTTCATCTTTTCCGACGATAGCAGCCTTATTCAGAATGCAATGGGCAAGGATTGCGTCCATATTCTGCATAAGCGCTTCCCGGCCTAATGGGGCAAGCTGTTCAAGAAGAAGGAAAAGCTCCTCATCCATGATGCATCCGTATTTTATGACCTCCCCAAGGCCATCTCTCCAGAAAAGCGGGGAGAGGGTGTTTAAGGTGTCAGGATCACACAGAACCAGAGAAGGCTGATGGAAGGCCCCAACGAGATTCTTTCCCTGGGGCAGATCGATGGCAACTTTGCCGCCAACGGAAGAATCGACCTGGGCGAGAAGCGTGGTTGGAACCTGCACAAAGCGTACAGAGCGCAGCCATGTGGCGGCAGCGAGCCCTGCAAGGTCGCCAATGACTCCGCCCCCCAGGGCAAGAACAAGATCCGAACGGGTAATGCCGGCGCCTGCAAGTGATTCATAAAGGGCAGAGAGAGAGGCGAGGGACTTGGTTCCTTCCCCATGGGGGAAGACCAGGGATGAGACATGGATGCCGGCGCTTTCCAGAGAAGTCTGCACTGTCTTGAGATAAAGCGGGGCGACGTTGTCATCGGTTACAATCAGGACTTTATTGGAGCCGCCAAGAGCATGCACGTACCCACCGCACTGCCTGAGCAGGCCCTGCCCGATATGGATATCATAGCTGCGCTCTTTCAGGGAAACTGTCACTTTCATTTTTATACCTCACGGCCAACAGCCTGCGCAATCAGGCGGATTTCTTTCATGACTCCGTCAAAGGTATCAGGCGTGATGGACTGCTGGCCGTCACACAGGGCCCTCTGCGGATCATTGTGCACTTCAATCATGACTCCGTCAGCTCCTGCCGCTACCGCTGCTTTTGCCAAGGGGGACACCATCCAGCGTTTTCCGGTGCCATGGCTGGGGTCGACAAGGATCGGTAGATGGGAGAGCCGCTTGATGACAGGAACAGCGCTGATGTCCAGCGTATTGCGGGTATAGGTTTCAAACGTCCGGATCCCGCGCTCGCAGAGGATAACTTTCTCATTGCCCCCCGCCATGATGTACTCTGCGCTCATGAGCCACTCCTCAATTGTCGCTGAAAGGCCGCGTTTGAGGAGAATGGGTTTATCAACCTTGCCGAGCTGTCGGAGCAGGTCGAAGTTCTGCATGTTTCTGGCACCGACCTGTATGCAGTCGACATCGCTGAGAAAACGGTCAATATCAAAAGGTGACATGATTTCGGAGACAATGGGGAGCCCTGTTTTGGCCCGGGCTTCTTTGAGAAGTTCGAGGCCTTCATATTTGAGACCCTGGAAAGCGTAGGGAGAGGTGCGGGGCTTAAAGGCACCGCCACGGAGGATGGAAGCGCCGCTTATCCTGACAGATTCAGCAATAGCGCAAATCTGCTCTTCGCTTTCCACCGAACAGGGGCCGGCAATCATTGTGAGCTTTTTCCCGCCGACTTTCGCGTTCCCGACATCTACAACCGTATCATCGGGATGGAAAGAACGATTGGCTTTTTTATATGGCTCAGCAACATGCATGATCCGCTCAACGCAATGAAATGATTCGATCTGGGTAGGGTCAATACGGCTGGTATCGCCAATGAGGCCGAGAATGGTGAGGTCAGTGCCGATAACCGGATTGATTGTGACAGAACTCATGCTGGTGATAACGTTACAGAGCTGATCAATTTCTTTCTGGACCGTACCCTGACGGAGAACAATAATCATATAGGGCTCCTTTCCATAAACCATCTGAAAGCCAAACAAAAGCGGGGACCCCACAAAGGGAGCCCCCGCTGAGATGGCGGAGAATCATGCATGTTCCCTTTGGTGCCCACTACGAAAACCCCACGCATAAAATGCACGGGGAAAAGTAAACGTAAAGGCGAACATGACAGACATAAATGCAATACCTCCTGAGGTGAGATACAGGCAGGATTATACGATTCATGTAAAAGGTGTCAAGAGCAGAACAGTGAAAGAACAGGTTGTATAGGGCCCGGAGGATTTTCAGGGCTGAGCCTCCTGAGCTGCATGGACCCGTGAGCCAAGGAAATGCATGAAAACACAGGAGAAAAGCAGCATAAGGGCAAGGACGAGAAGATGCCCGGGATCAGGCATAGTGAAATACAGAAGACGCCCGAAAAAGAAGAAAGTGAGGATCAAAGCAAGCGTCATAAGGCAGAGCACGCCAAACCGGTAGCGGTTGAAAGGACGGGAGATATAAATCAGTTCCAGCAGTCCGATCCCTCCTGCGGACAGCGTGGCCATGGTGGAACCGAGTGCGTTGGACCAGCCAAAGTTTTCCATGATCATGGAAAAGCATGCACAGAGAGTGACACAGATGGCGCCGGGCAGGGCGTTCAGAAGGACATTGCGGATAAACTTGCCGCGTATGCGTTCTTTATTGGCTTCCAGGGAAAGGAGAAAAGCCGGGATCCCAATGGTAAAGGAAGAGACTACCGTGAGCTGTACGGGCTGAAAGGGATAGGTTGCCGGAAGGAAGAGCAGCAGAAGGGAGAGAAAGAAAGAATAAAGAGTTTTTACGAGAAAGAGGGTTGCGGAACGGGTGACATTGTTGACAACGCGCCTGCCCTCGAGGACAACATCCGGCAGAAGAGAAAAATCAGAAGAAAGCAGGGTCAGCTGGGCGCTGTTTTTGGCGGCTTGTGCGCCGCTGGCCATGGCGATCGAACAGTCAGCAGCTTTCAGGGCGGGGATATCATTGACACCGTCGCCCGTCATGGCAACATGGTGACCGGCTGACTGCATGGCGAGGACCAGGATACGTTTCTGCTCAGGGGTGACGCGGCCGAACACAGTATACCGTAAAGCGGCAGTTTGAATTTCTTCCTCAGTCAGCGTGCTGGTATCAATATAAGCATCTGCACCTTCGAGCCCTGCAGAGCGTGCAACAGCAGAAACCGTACGGGGGTCATCGCCTGAGATGATCTTGATGGTCACACCCTGCTCGCGGAAATACCGGAGGGTCTCAGGGGCTTCTTCGCGCACATGGTCCTGGAGAATGACAAGCCCAAGGACCTGCTGCACATCGGGAAGATCGTCCGCTTCCACCGTCTGTCCTTTGGCGAGGAGAAGGACGCGATAGCCTTTCTGCGCATAGTCCGAGCAGATGCGCTGGAGTTCGTCAGTCATGGCTGTCCGCATGACGAAAGAGGGAGCCCCGAACAGATAGGCATCCTGGCCAAAGAACGCACAGGAACATTTCCGGGAAGATGAGAATGGAATTGTCCTGTCAGGCACCCGGGTGCTGGCAGATAATTGGTCACGGATCGCCTGAAAGGTTGATGTGGTATCATCCGGGAATGCAGCCAGTATATGGGAAAGAACGCTTTTCATTTCATCCTCTGAGGCAGACAGGGGATGAAGCTTATAGAGCGACATGCCTCCGGTTGTAAGCGTACCGGTTTTGTCCAGGCAAAGAATGTCAGCACGTGAAAGTGTTTCTATACCATACAGCTCCTGGACCAGAGCACCTTTTTTGCCAAGTCGGACCACGCCCACACACAGTGCAACTGATGTGAGGAGGATTAACCCTTCAGGAATCATGCCGACCATGGCGGCCACGGCCTGGGGCACTGCTGTTTCAAGGGGGCGCTTGAGCCAGAAATACTGCTTGCAGAAAAGAAGCATGCCAAGGGGAACCAGGATAAAGGAAAGATACTTGGTAAGCTTCCCGAGGTCCCCCATGAGGGCTGATTTTGGAGGGCGGATCTTCCGGGCCTCACGGGTCAGACGGGAAACATAGCTGTTTTCGCCTACACGTACCAGCTGAACGGTGATTTGACCTTCTGTGACAAAGGTCCCGGAGAGAACCCAGGCACCCTCTGCTTTCTGTATAGGCAAAGATTCCCCTGTCAGCATGGATTCATCCACCGCGCCTGAGCCTGAGAGCACAATGGCATCAGCTGGCACCTGACTGCCACGGGACAGGATGACAACGTCTCCTTCAACAAGCTCTTCAGGTACGATTTCGGTGGTTTTTCCGTCGCGCAGGACCTGAATGAGGGAAGGGTTCATAAGCTGCAGTTTCCGGATCGTCCTCTGAGCGCGGATCTCCTGAACCGTACCGATGATTGTGTTGGAGAAGACGACACCCAAAAAGAGCATATTCCGGTAGCTGCCCACGAGGATAAGGCAGAAAGCCAATGCAAAGTTCAGCAGATTAAACAGCGTGAAAAAATTAGTGGCAAGGATGAGATAGAGGGGTTTCCTGGAAGCATCCTTTGTACGGTTCCCTTTTCCATTGTGCTGCAGGGATTCGGCCTGTTCCGAGGAGAGGCCGGAAGGGCGAGCAATAAAATCCTTGGGGACCGAAGATGGAATGGTCAGGGAATCATTTTTTTCATGCCGCATCAAAGATTTTTTCAATGACATTTTCCTCCATGCTACTGGCATAATGGAGAGAGAAATTGCATTTCTCGATCTCTCAGGAAATATTAGGGGATTTTTCTGCTCTGCGTCAAGAAGAATATGAAAGAGTTCAGATTAAAAATTGATGAGATTGATCTGTGTCTCTCTATTCTGGTGAAAGAGCATGAATCTGGCCAGGAGAAACATGAAGCGGAATGGCCAAGGACAGGTAATGAAATTCCATATGCTGTCATAGATATGGTACCAGAAATTCCGGATTGAAGAACATCACATACAGAAAGACAATTCTTCAATGATCCATGGGCCAGCAAATGGAACATCTTTCTTCCGGATATGACAGTTGATGAATCTGAGAATGATTGTTGGAGTATAAGTTTTTTATGGAGTAGGCAAGGGTGCCTTATTGGACATTAATCAAACAGGTTTCCCATACCTCTCCCCGAACGGCACGGGCATCTCTTAATGCATACAGCTCTCCATCAGTTCTTTACACTGGCAGAAATGCGAGTTATTAAGCTCTGCTGAGCATTTCCGCAAGTGTTCCAGGATTTGGGATGATGGTTTTCTGACTTGAGCTGAGTCGTTTAGAGGCATTCCTCACTCACCATCTTCTTCAACTGGTTGAACTAACTGGCCCCCCTTTGGCATGTGGCAGGCTTTCCCTGTCTCGGACTACTATGGTGAACAGTAACCGAACAGGTACTATATTGAATACTTTGAACTCTTCAGAACCGGTTAACTTGCAACTGTTAAGTTTTGTGGTATACTTTTTTTACTTTACGTTAATGCCCTGCACGGCTGCAAAGATGCCTTCCTGTGTCATCAGATTGTGACACAGCACAATCACCGGCCGGATAGCCGGAAGACCATATGGATAAACGCAGCGGCGCAGACAGTACGTGACCACCGGAATCAGGAGGAATGATCATATGAAGAATGCAACAGAGCGATGGAGGTCATACGGGCTCACAGTACTGCTAACTCTGCTCACGCTGCTGTTGCTGCTGGCCTCCCTGGGGGTCGAGCCTTTTGGCGGCAGGGCTTTTCTGTGGGCGGATTCAGATCAGTATCTTTCCATCGGGCATTACTTCGGTTCCATGACGGGGAAGAACGATTGCTTCTATTCCTGGAACAATCCGCTGGGCGGCAATGCCCTGTCACAGATGGCCTACTATTCCGCCAGTCCTCTGAATGTGCTCTTTCTGTTTCTGAACGACCGCATCTTTCTCGCGGCACAGCTCATCACCTATCTCAAAATACTGGGGGCTTCCCTGAGCTTCTGCTACTGTCTGCGATGTCTGCACAGAGACGGCGGGATATGGATGAAGGCACTGCTGTCAGTGTCCTATGCCTTTTCGGGATACATGATGTTCTACGGCTGGAACGCCTCGTGGATGGACGGCATCGTCCTTCTCCCGATTCTGTATATCGGTATCATCCGGGTTGTGCAGGGCAGGAGAGGAACGCAGTATATCCTCACGCTGGCGCTGGCGCTCATTTCCAACTTTTACATCGGCTTTATGCTCTGTCTGGCTTCTGTCCTGCTGTATCTTGCTGCATTGCTTTTGTATGCAGACTCCTTCATGCACGGCGTCAGAACCTCATTCTTCCGCTGGGCAGCCTTTTCCGTCATCGGAGGATGTATGGCAATGTTCATCCTCCTGCCTACCTATCTGGGTGTACCGAACGTCCGGAAGCTGAGTATTGCAGATATGCTTCTAAGGATATATGTCAATACCAGGCCGGCGGAGGTTCTTTCGGGTCTGTTCACCGGGCAGACCAACACGATGCCCGATAATGCCCCGCTGATCTATGTGGGCGTCGTTCCGCTGATGCTGACTGTCCTGCTCTTTGTTTGCAAAAAAGCCTCTCTGAGAAAAAAGCTGGTCTATGGCGCGCTGCTGCTGTTCACTGTTATCAGCTTTGAAAACAGCTTTCTGAACAAGCTCTGGCACGGACTGAGCGACAACTCCTGGTTTAATTTTCGCTATTCCTTTTTCATGAGCTTTGTACTGCTGCTGGCGGCCTACGAAGCATACGCGCAGGTTCGGGCAAAGGCTGTGACCCGGAACGAGTACCTGAAAACAGGCGTGATTCTGCTGCTCATAGCCGCCTTTGTCCTGAATAACGCAAGTGAAAAGCTCACCGCGCTCTTGTTCTTTACCGATCTGCTGCTCATCGGTGTGCTGACCGGGCTCCTTGCTGGCGGGCATCAGACCAGGCGTTTCTTTGCGGCCATCGTTGTCCTGCAGATGCTCTGCGGGTGCGTGGTCAACGGCTACTGGTATCTGAAGGACTGCGACCTGCTCTGGGCGGACAACTACGACAGCGTCCGGGACATGATGGAGGACGCTAGGGCGAGCATCAGGGATGATTCCTTCTACCGGATGGAGAAGACCTTTATGTGTGGGCGATGCGACGGCAATCTCTACGATTTCAACGGAATATCCAATATCGCGTCCACTGAAAATCTGAACAATCTGAATTATCTCAAGCGGCTGGGCGCCCGGCTGTGGCACCCCTGGGGTGTGGGCTACACGGATCATTTGCCGGAGGCATCGGAGTCTCTTCTTGGCATGAAATACCTGCTAACCAACAAACTGAACGGAAAGGACTATGACCTCATCGGCTCCGGCGGCGATATTGGATACTATCGCAATCCCAATGCTCTGCCGATCCTGTTTCCGTCCCTGTCCATAGGCGTCAGCACGCAGGGTATGGACAACATTGTCCTACAGAACACCATCTGGCGGAGCATCAACGGCATCGAGCGGGATGTGTTCCTGGAAAACACCGTCGTGAATCCCGACGGAGCGGAAAACGGTACGGTGGAGGTCGCGGTGGAACACAGCGGTTCTGTTTATCTCTACGCCCCCGGAGGCTACTATTATTCGTTCCTGAGGGTGCGGGGTGACGCCTTTGAGCGGGACATCCCCTATTGCTGGGATAATGGCGGGTCAGTGGAGTTTTACTATGTCGGCGAGCTGAAAAAGGGCGACACCTTTACCGTGGCAGTTGTGAATCAAAGCAGTGAGGACAGCCGGCGTCCGGGCGTCATCCGCTGCTTTACCGAGGACAAAACCGTCATCGCTGAAAATGCAGCCAGCATCCGGGCGCTTGACGTGCATGTTGAGGAGGTCGCCAGCTCTCATCTGGAGATGACCTATAAAGGTGACAGGGCCTGCGTCGCCTCCACCATCCCCTATGATGAGGGCTGGCGTGTCTATGATAACGGAACCGAGCTCACAACAATACAAAACTGGGATAACTTCCTCTCCTTCGCGCTCACCGACGCTGAGGAGCACCGGATCACGCTGATTTATCGCCCCGCCGGGTTCCGGGTGGGACTGACCGTATCCCTGCTTGCTGCTGCCTCGTTTTTTGCCTATGTGATCGGCACGCTGCTGGCTGCCGGACGGAAGCAAGAAAGGAGCAAATGATGATCCGGAAAAACAGATGAGATCTGATCCTGTATCTGACGGCCGAAGGAGTAAGCAGCAGAAGCAATTGACAGAAAAGGGAAAGCGCTATGATTTCTATCGTCGTACCGACCTATAACGAAAAGGATAATATCCGCCCCCTGCTGGAGCGGATTCACACTGTTTTGGGCGCGCTGCCGCATGAGGTGATTTTTGTGGATGACTCCACGGACGAAACGCCGCAGCTGATCGCTCAGATCGCTGAAGGCGATCCTTCGGTGGTGCTACGGCACCGGGAGGGAGAGAAGGGACTGGCTTCGGCGGTGGCGCTGGGCTTCCGGCTGGCAAAGGGCAGCTGCGTAGCCTGTATGGACGCGGACCTGCAGCATCCTCCGGAGGTTCTGCTGGATATGTATGCCGCCATGCGTGCCGGCGCCGACATGGCGATCCCAAGCAGGTTCATTCCCGGAGGCAGCGACTCAGGGCTGAACCCTGTCCGCGGACTCATCTCCGGCACGGCACGCAATCTGGGCAAGTTTCTGCTCCCCTGTCTGCGGCACGTCAGCGACCCAACGGGCGGAATGTTTATGGTGCGGCGGGAACTGCTGCAGGGGGTCCGGCTGAGCCCCATCGGATGGAAAATCATGGTGGAGGTGCTTGCCATGTGTCCCATCCGCCAGGTTATTGAGACGCCATATGTCTTCTGTGACAGGCATAACGGTGAATCCAAGCTGTCCGCGCAGGTCAGCCTTCAGTACATCCGCCAGCTGTGGAAGCTGCGCCGCAGCGCGCCCAATCGGGGACGTGAAATGCGTGTGGTGCGTTGGTCGCCCGGGGAGTTGACGAAAAGGAGGACAAAGGGATGAATGTGATACTCCTCTCCGGAGGCTCCGGAAAGCGGCTGTGGCCGCTGAGCAACGATGTCAGAAGCAAGCAGTTTCTGAAGATCTTCCCCAGGGCTGACGGAACGAAGGAATCCATGCTGCAGCGCATGTATCGCATGATCCAGGAGGCGGACCCGGAGGCGGCCATCACCATTGCCACCTCGGAGACGCAGGTTCCGCAGATCCGGGCGCAGCTTGGAGACAGCGTGTGCATCAGTGCGGAGCCCGCCCGGCGGGATACCTTCCCCGCCATCGCCCTGGCGGCGGCCTGCCTGGCAGCCCGTGGCATCGGCAGGAAGGAGCCGGTGGTGGTTTGCCCGGTAGATCCCTTTGCGGATGCGGGCTATTACCGGTGCCTTAAGGAGATGAGCGACGAGGCGGGCAGGCCAGACGCTGCAAACCTGACCCTGATGGGCATCAAACCGACCTGTCCCAGCACAAAGTACGGCTATATCATGCCTGCAGGCAAGGGCCGTATCACGGCGGTTTCCGGGTTCAGGGAGAAGCCGGATGAGGCTACTGCAGAGAAGTACATTCTTGCCGGCGCGCTGTGGAACGGCGGTGTGTTTGCCTTCAGGCTGGACTATGTGCTCGGCATCGCGAGAAAAATGTTCGGCACCGACGACTATCGCCGGCTGTACGATGGTTATGGGGAACTACGGAAAATCAGCTTTGACTATGCCATAACGGAGGGTGAGAAGTCCGTCAGCGTGATCCGCTACAACGGCGGCTGGAAAGATCTGGGCACCTGGAACACGCTGACCGAAGTCATGGACGGGACAGTGACCGGTCCTGCCGTGACGGACGGCTGTACGAATACCCATGTGGTGAACGAGCTGGGCATCCCGTTGATTGCCCTGGGCGTGAACGACGCGGTGATTGCCGCCACGCCCGACGGCATCCTGGTGACCAGCAAGGCACGCAGCTCTGAGCTGAAGGACTTTGTGTACGAATCCCTGCCGGTGTCCGAAAACCAGAGTCAGGGCGAATGCCGGGTACTGGACTGCAGGATACATCACGACAGGACGATCAGCCTGACCAGGGAGTTGACGGTCGCCCCAGGGCAGAAAATCAGCTGTCAGTGCCACAAACACAGGACCGGGGTGTGGACATTCACCGAGGGCGTGGGCGACCTGACCCTGGAGGATAAAGTCATCCGGGTGCGCCGGGGCGATGTAACCGTGATCAAGGCCGGGATGAAGCATGCCGTCAGGGCGGTCGAAGGCGAGCTGCACATCATCGAAGTCCAGATCGGCGACAGGGTGTCCGGGGAAGATACTGATCAGTTCGGATACAACAATGGGGTCTCAGGTATCATGGATACCTGAGACCCCGCTTTTTCCTTAGGTTCACTCTTCGCCGTAGGTACACAGACTGCCAATGTCAAAGGGAGCAATATTCAGAATGGACACATTTCCACTCAAGTCCTCATACAGGTAGATCACAGCATAATAGGGTGCGGCATCCGGATAAATGAGGGTCGCCTGGACCAGAAAAGCGTGATTGTGTCCCGATACAAGCTGAGAGCCGAGGTAGGCGACGGGAACATAGCTGACACCAAGCAGGTCTTCAAGACCTTTATCAAAGAGAGATTTTGCTTCCTCGGTGATTTCCGGTGACGCAGAAGGAATCCATCCGCCTGTAAGACTTTCTGAAAATGCACAAGTACAGATCAGAAGGAGAGACAGAGAGAGAACGAGCAATTTTTTCATGGTAAAAGACCTTCTTTCAAATGATATACTAATGACTGTATGCCTTACCACGGCAGGTGACACGCCTGAATCATCAGAAGCGGCGCTTTCCGGATAAGGTATGGAACGCGCCTTTCCGGATGTTTCAGCACGGACCATACCATACAGAGGTACAGGCATACCGAAGGAAAAGGAAGTGGAGATTGCAGCCACTCGGAAAGAGCAGGAAAATGGACCCTGCACCTGTGGCTTTCGCAAGCATCTGTGTCACGGCAAGAACATGACACTTACTTGATACGAAGCACTGAAGCCACTGGCAGTGTCTGATCCGGAGGGTGAAGAAAATCCTTCAATTCCCAGCGGGGTATGAGCAGGAAAAGAACCATCTTAAACCGGAAGAATTTTTGTATTGTTCTTTGAAATGAAGGCCGAACAACAGGTGCCATTTCTGATAAGTATGTACTGCAAATATCCTGAATGGTTGAAAGGCAGAACATGATTGTGTATAATGCATTGCAGATTGAAAGAAGGAGTTAATCGTACCATGTCAATCAAGGACTATTGTTTTGATGGCTCTCGCAGGCTTCAACTCAAAACTTTCCCCACCGATGCAGAAGGCGCAAAGGGCACGAAGCAGGAACTGGTGGCGAAAACCACGGAAAACATGGCGAAGGCAGCTGTGCTGCAGGAAAAACTTTACAGCGCCCACCAGGAAGGCCTTGTAATTGCCATTCAGGCAAGGGATGCTGCAGGCAAAGACAGTCTGATCAAAAAAGTTTTTTCAGGACTGAATCCGGCTGCTCTGGAAGTCCATTCTTTCAAGGCGCCTAATGCTACAGAACTCAGCCATGATTATCTGTGGAGAATAAATCAGGCACTGCCGCCAAGAGGAAAGATCGGCCTTTTCAACCGGAGCCAGTATGAGGACGTTCTGGTGGTGAAGGTCCATCACATGGAGAAGGGATATACCCTGGCTAAACGGTGCCTGACAGAGGATTTTTATGACAAACGGTACGAACAGCTCCGGAACTGGGAAGAATATCTTTATGAGAATGGCTACAGGATGGTCAAGGTGTTTCTGAACGTCTCCAAAGAAGTACAGCGCCAGCGCTTCCTGGAACGCATTGAGCGGGACGAAAAACACTGGAAACTGTCAACGGCTGACATGAAAGAACGTGCAGCCTGGGATGCTTATGATAAAGCATATGAGGACTGCATCAACGCCACCGGGACCGAGCATTCCCCATGGTACGTGCTCCCTGCTGATACCAAATGGTACACGCGCTATCTTATGTCACAGATTCTGGTAGATACCCTCATGGACATGGACCCGCAGTATCCTCCGCTGGACCCCGAGGAAGCGGCAAGAATTCCTCAGGTCATGGAACAACTGGAGATTGATTAATTCCTGGGGCAGCTGCGGCTGCCTCTTTCTTTATGTGCCTTTTCAAGTCCATCTCTGATGGGTATAATGCTGTCAGGAGACAGATAAACGGGTGTACATCATGCGGCACTACTGAAGACAGGGTGTGCCGGAGCGCAGCAGATGATCCTGCGGCGCTTTACAGAATGACTGGGCTCTGCTCTGACTCCTGCCTATTTTGTGCCCCATTTTTTTCGCACACAATGGGAACTATCTGAAAAGGAAGGGATCATTCATGAAAGTAGCCGTTCTTATTCTGTTTGCACTGCTTACATTTTGGGAACTTTTTATGGATTACCTGAATTATACCTCGGTGGAAAACCCGGTTCCCCTCAATGTACTGGATGTGTATGACAGAAAGACATACAAAAAATGGCAGGCGTACCATAAAGACAGGGGCCGTCTTTCAGTAGGACAAACGGTAGTAAGCTTTGTGATCACATATCTGCTGCTGCGTTATGATCTCTATGCTGCTGTCGCACCCGGGACAGGCATCTATCTTCCGAGTTTTGTAGTGGTCCTTTTTGACAGTATCATAGGCGGCATTGCTGGTGTGATTTTCAGTTATGTCGGATTGACGATTGAAGAACGGTACGGCTTTAATAAAACGACAATGGACACTTTTGTCAAAGATCAGATCAAGGAATTTGCCATCGGGTTCGTACTGACCCTGTGTCTGGTTTTTCTCTTTGCAGCACTGCACCAGGCAATGGGTGACTGGATCCTCGTCCTGCTGGCATGCATCCTGCTTGTATTTGTCCTGTTTGTTTCTTTCCTCTATCCCTATCTGTCCAGGATATTCAACCGGTTCACCCCACTGGAAGAGGGAGAATTGCGCACAAAGCTTTCATCACTTCTTGAAAAGCACGGCTACAAAGTCCGGAACATCATGGTCATGGACGCGTCAAGAAGGACCACCAAGTCCAATGCATATTTTACAGGCTTTGGAAAAACGAAGACAATTGTGCTGTACGATACCCTTCTCAATACCCTTACCGCTGATGAAATCTGTGCAGTATTTGCCCATGAACTTGGACACGGTCTGCATAAGGATACGCTGCGCAATCAGCTGATCAATCTCGGAAACATTGTGGTCATGGTACTGCTGCTGTGGCTTAACGTGCACTTTGCCGGCGCCTGCAAACCTTTTGGGTTCGAAGAAACGAACTATGCATTTGTAAGTATTCTTGTCAGTGTGGTATATATGCCGGTCTTTTCCACAGTGTACAGTCTGGTCACCAATGGGTTTTCACGAAAAGCGGAATTCCGTGCAGACAGACAGGCTGTGGAGGAAGGCTATGCGGATGAACTTGTTTCAGCGCTCAAGAAAATCAGCCGGGACGATTTTGCCTGCCTTTCTCCCAATCCCCTTTATGTCAGGCTGACATATTCCCATCCGACACTCAGTCAAAGGATTACTGCTATTGAAAAGCTGAAAAAAGTAACAGGGGAAAAAGATGAAACAGATTCAGATGCATAAGACGGGGCTTATGATATCTCCGATCTGTCTCGGAAGCGCTGACTTCGGCTATAAGAGAGATGAGAAAACAGCGTTTGCTATTCTGGATGCGTTTATGGAAATGGGCGGCAATGCGGTGGATACGGCCAATGTATACTGCAAATGGGTCCCGGGAAAGGGTAACTGCTCTGAACGCGTAATCGGAAAATGGCTGAAGGACCGACATGCTTATGACAGGATGATGATTGTATCCAAAGGGGGACATTACAGTTTTCTGAGGCCGGGCGTGAGCAGGGTAACGGAAAAGGAAGTCAGAAAGGACCTTGAGGAAAGCCTTCGCACGCTGGGTACGGATCATTTTGATATGTACTGGCTGCACAGGGACAATCCGGGGATGCCGGCACAGGAAGTCGCAGGCTTTATGGAAAAGCTTGTGACAGAAGGTAAAATTCGCTACTGGGGGATTTCCAATATCACGCTTGAGAGGATGCTGGCATACGGTGACAGCCTGAGCGGTGTGTCCAATCAATGGAGCCTTGCGGTGGAAAGCAAAGAAATGGCACGGAAGAAGGATTCTACGCTTGTGTGGACTGATGATAGCCAGTGTGAATACCTGGAATCATCCGGTTTACCACTTTTCCCTTATACCTCCGGTGCACAGGGCTGTTTTGCAGCTATGGAGGCCGGGAGACCCTGTCATGGCCTGTGGGACCATGAAGCCAACCGCAGACTTTTCGACGTGCTTAAGCCGTGGGCAGAAAAGCTGCAGGTTTCCTGCTATGTTCTTGGGCAGGCATGGCTTTTGCATCAGCCTTTTCAGGTTATTCCGGTAATGGCTGTATCAAGCCCAGAGCAATTGAAGGCCTTTGAGGAAGCGGTACAATGCAAAATCCCCGAGGCATGCATGAAGGAGCTCCATGAAACCAGATCATGCCAAGTACTGAAAGAATAAAAAGGGGAAATAAAACACCGGGGAGATTGGATCTTCCCGGTGTTTTAAGCATGCAGGGACATCCGGATCAGAGAGGAATTGTCATCCTTGTCAGTGACCGGGAGCGGCTTTGTCCGCAATCTTATTTCTTCAGATAGACGAGAGCTTCGTAAGGCTGGAGCGCATCTGTCTTATGTTTGTCATAATTGGACACTACGAGCTTGCCTTCTGTCAGTTCCTGTATAGCGCATGGAACGGTCTTCTCCGTCCAGTTGCACAGAACCGTAAGAACCTGACCGTCAAGTTCGCGGCGGTAAGCATATACGGAGTTATCATCCATCAGCATCGGGACAAAACTGCCGTACACGACAACAGGCTCGGCATGACGAAGGGCAATCAGCGCTTTATAATAGTTATATACACTGTCAGGGTCATGCACCTCGTCCTCAGCGTTGATTTCAAGATAGTTTTTGTTTACCTCGATCCAGGGCGTCCCGGTTGTAAATCCGGCGTGCTTTTCAGTGTTCCATTGCATGGGCGTTCTGGCGTTATCGCGGGAAATGCGGGCAAAATAACGCATCATATCCTCCGGATGGACAAGACCTGATTCGACCCACTGTTTCCAGGCGTTGAAAACCTCAACATCTCTGTACTGGGAAAGCTTGGTAAAATAGATATTTGTCATGCCAAGCTCTTCGCCCTGATAAATATATGGCGTACCATGCAGCATATGTACAAGGGTTGCAAGCATTTTCGCGGAGCGCACCCTGAAAAGAGGGCTGTCATTGCCATAGCGGCTGACCTGCCGGGGCTGGTCATGATTGCTGAGGTACACAGTGTTCCAGGCTTTCCCAATCAGACCAAGCTGCCAGCGGTTGATAATTTCACGCACTTCACCCAGAGGTGCCCCGTGATCGCTCCACTTGCCCAGTGGCGTGCCGTCGTTGAGCCCATCATTGTGCTCAAAGGAAAAGATCATGTTCAGTTCTTTGCCGTCAAGGGAAGCATAACGGATCGCGCCTTCACATGTCCCTCCGGCTTCTCCGACAGTCAGAAGGTCATACTTGTCCAGAACACGTTCCCGCATTTCACGCAGGTAGCGGTGGGTTGTCTCTGTGTGCTGGCAGGATTTTTCAAAACTGCCATAAAGTGCGCCGGGGGCCACTTCTCCATCGTCAAAGTTTTCTTTCCCGATCATGCCGATGACGTCCATGCGATAGCCGTCGATGCCTTTATCGCACCACCATGTCATCATATCAAAGACCTGATCGCGGACCTTGGGGTTTGCCCAGTTGAGGTCGGGCTGCTGAGGGGCAAACAGATGCAGATAATACTGGCCGGTTGTTTCATCGTACTGCCAGGCTGAACCAGAAAAGCAGGAGCCCCAATTGTTGGGCTCTTTTCCGTCTTTCCCGTCTTTCCAGATATAAAAATCACGGTAAGGCCCATCTTTGCTTTTACGGCTCTCAATGAAAAAGGGGTGTTCGGAAGAAGTGTGATTCACGACAAGGTCGATGACAAGCTTCATGCCACGGGCATGAATCCCTTCCAGGAGACGGTCAAAATCTTCCATGGTTCCGAACTCGGGATTGATATCACGGTAGTTTGAAATATCATAGCCATTGTCATAATTGGGGGAGGGATAGAAGGGGCTGATCCAGATGACATCCACGCCGAGGTTCTTCAGGTAGTCCAGGCGCTGTGCAATCCCATTCAGGTCTCCGATTCCATCACCGTTGCTGTCGGCGAAACTGCGAGGATAAATCTGATAAACAACAGCCTCTTTCCACCAGGCACGCTTTTCTTCAATGATCATATTGTTTTCCTCTTTCTTCTGAAAACGGGGCCTGAAAAGGCCCCGTGACCATTTTTATTTGATGGAACCATCCACCATGCCCTGTACAATGTATTTTTGTGCGAAAATATAAAGAATGATGATAGGCAGCATAGCCAGCAGCGTGGAAACCATGATCAGGTTCCACTGCTTGACAAAGGATCCGTTGAAGCCCTGTACTGCTAGAGGGATGGTACGGATATCGCCGCTTGAACCGAGGAGCAGAAGAGGAAGGAGATAGTCGTTCCAGATCCACAGACCGTTGAGGACGAGCACGGTGACAAAAACGGGCTGCAAAAGCGGAAGAACGATACGGAAGAATGTACCGGCACGGCTGCAACCGTCAATATCCGCTGCTTCTTCGAGTTCAAGGGGAATGCCTTTGATAAAGCCGTGGAAGATAAAGATGGACATGGCTTCACCAAAGCCAAGATAGGCGAAAATGATGCCAACATAGGAGCGCAGCATGGGGAACCCAAGAAAATCGCCAAGTGTCTTGAACCATGTGATAAGAGGGAACATGACGACCTGGAAAGGGATAACCATGGCTGCAACATACATGAGGAAGAGGAAGGAGGACCATCTGGTCTTATTGCGCACCAGGACCCATGCCGCCATCGCGGAGAAAACTGACAGCACAGCAAGGGAAACGACAGTGATGATCAGACTGTCACGGAGGGCAGTAAGGAAATTGAAGTTATTGTTGTTCCAGACTTCCTGAATATTCGTCCACAGCTGTGTCACACTCGACGGGAATCCAACAGGCTGATTGATGATTTCAGCGTTGGTGCGCATAGAGTTAAAGATAACGATGACAAAGGGCATCATGAAGAGAATAAACAGGAGGAGCGTCATGATTTCCAGTGCGAGTCTTCTTCCGGGATGCGGCTTCTCACCTGCCATGCTGTCCGGACTGAAGGCATGCTTTTTAACGTGCTGTGTCATTACATCTCAACCTCCTTGCTCTTATTGAAGCTGACCTGGATGATGGAGATGATGGTCAGGACCACAAAAAAGATGACGGCTTTAGCCTGGCCTTCAGCCATATTGTTATACTTAAAGGCAGTCTGGTAGATATTGAGGGCAAGAAGTTCTGAAGACTGTACGATGTTCATGCTGCCCCCGAAATTGAACACAGCCGTTGGGCCGCCATTGGTGAGGGCAACGTTGACATCATACATTTTAAAAGAATTTGTCAGCGTCAGGAACAGGGAAATGGTGAAAGCATTGGCCATGAGCGGAATCTGGATGCGCAGGATGCGTGTCCAGTACCTTGCACCGTCAACCTCGGCTGCTTCCATAACAGACTTCGGAATGCCCTGAATAGCAGCGACATAGATCAGCATGATATAGCCGGCATACTGCCACACATTTACGATCACCATGGTGGTCATAACAGAGCCAGCCTGAGAAATCAGGGAACTGGACAGGCCGGGAATACCGAGTGCCTTACCCACAGAGGGGATAATATTGCTGAAAATGAACTGCCAGATCAAGCCCAGTACAATACCGCCGATAAGGTTAGGTACGAAGAAGCCTGCACGATAGAGGTTCCGGCCGCGGATCTCACTGGTTACGAGCAGAGAGATCAGGAATGCGACAATGTTGACCATCACAACGTTGAGTACAGTGAATTCAGCAGTGCGCATGAAGGAGTACAGGAAAGCAGGCTGATGGAAGATTGAAATATAGTTGGCAAAACCGACATTGTTCCCCCCTGCACCTGTGCCCTGCCAGTCCGTAAAGGAGTAAAAGATACCCATAATAAACGGAATAATGATTACCAGCAGAAAGGCAAGCAAGGTGGGCAGAAGAAAGAGAAATTCTGTCAGACTCCGTTTTTGTTTGCTAGTCAAGCAAGATCCCTCCTTATTTTCAGTAAGAAAGGGACTGCCATACGGCAGCCCCTTTATAGAACCGGGAAATTACTTACCGATGTTTGCAATAGCGTCTGTCATAAGAGCTTCAAAGGTGGGTTCGTCAACCTGACCTGCAGCAAGCAGTTCATAAAGAGCACCGAGTGTGCCCATGCCGAAGCCGTCAGGAAGCTTGTACTGCTGCCAGCTGTATGTTTTGCCGGCTGCGTTCCATTCCATAACGGACTTGGACAGAGGCGTGGAGGGAGTAAGTGTCACGTTGGTGAAGGCAGGAACCATGGAAGCTTTGTTGACCATGTAGTCGTGGCCTTCTTCGGTGGTTGCCAGAGCGTTAAGGAAATCAATGGCTTCCTGGGTATTGCCGTTGGCGTTCACAACGTACCAGGAGGGAGCATTGACAAGGATGCCGTCCGTGTCTTCTTCAAGGAAGGCGTGAGGTGCATAAGCCATTTCGAACTGCGGGTTGAGGGTCACAATGTTAGGATCCATCCAGTTGCCCTGATGATAGAAAGCGGTTTTCTGATTAATAAAGGCGGCCAGCTGGCTGTCCTGTGTGCCGTTGAGGAGCATATCCTTAGAGGAATACTTGAAGAGAAGGTCCACGTACTCGCAATAGGCGTGGAAACGCTCAGGCTGTACCTTGCCGGCAAGCACGTCATCGATTACGGAGGTGTCGTTGCGGTCGAGGCCGACGGTGAGATATACGTTAAAGTTGTGCAGGCCAGTGACCCAAGTCATGCCTGTGGTTGTACCGGCGACCATGGATACCACAGCATCCAGGCCAAGCTCTTCCTTCATGGAATCAAGCTTTTCAAAAGCAGCTTTGTAAGCGTTGACATTGGTCAGTGTAGCGGGATCGATGCCAGCTTTGGCCAGAATGTCAGCATTGTAAGCCAGGCCGTATCCTTCGACGCTCACAGGGAAGCCAACGACTTTTCCGTCTTCAATATAAGCAGCAGCTGTGTACTGGGTCCAGTCAGCGCCAGTCTGGTCAGCAATCTTGTCTTTCCAGAGCTCATAGCCGGTAGGTCCTTCAATGACCCAGATGTCAGGCTCGCGGCCGGACTGCATTTCTGCTTTGAGAACCGTGTTGTAATCAGAGGAACCGCCGCCAGTGATGACTTTAACGTTTACACCGGTTTTAGCGGCGTAAGCAGCAGCGTATTCCTGCAGAGCAGCGTCGATTTCGACTTTATTCTGGCAGATTACGATATCTGCAAGAGCGCTTGTCGCGGCGAGCACCATGACAAGGGCGAGAGAAAGGGCCAGGAATTTCTTCATAAAAAAGATCCTCCATTAATTGTATTTGACGCTTGATACGTCATTTGGGGATGGCTTGTATTATACTGTCTTTAACCAGATTGTCAATGCTGAGATGACAACTTCCGGGCCACAAAAGAAGAGGAACGGGCTGTTTTGCATGCAGATATGTGTGCCGGAAACCGCAGATGGCCGTGAAGGATGAGAATGAACTGCTTCACTTTCTTCACAAGGAAAAGGGCATATGGTACAATGAAGAATGGGAGGGATGCCAACTGGATCAGTTTGTTCTCAAAGCGCCCTATGCACCAAGCGGGGACCAGCCCCAGGCAATAGATGCACTTGCACAGGGTGTGAAAGCAGGTATGCACAATCAGGTTTTGCTTGGCGTGACTGGTTCGGGTAAGACCTTTACAATGGCCTCTGTCATAGAAAAGGTACAAAGGCCCACCCTGGTCATTGCACATAACAAGACGTTAGCTGCCCAGCTGTGCAGTGAACTGAAGGCCTTTTTTCCCGACAGCCGGGTCGAATATTTTGTGAGCTATTATGATTACTATCAGCCGGAGGCTTATATAGCCAGCTCAGATACATATATTGAGAAGGATGCCTCCATTAATGAAGAGATTGATCGTCTAAGACATTCTGCTACTGCTGCACTCAGAGAGAGACGGGATGTGATCATTGTAGCGTCCGTGAGCTGTATTTACTCCATGGGCGATCCTTCGGAATACGAGGGTCAGATGATCAGCCTGCGCCCGGGGATGAACCTGGACCGGGACCGGCTCATACGCAATCTTATTGATATTCAGTATGAACGTAACGATCTGGATTTTGCCCGAGGTACTTTCCGGGTGAAAGGCGATGTTCTGGAAATTATACCAGCAGGAGAATACGACCATGCCTTGAGGATTGAGTTTTTTGGGGATGAAATTGACCGGATCTCGGAAATTGATTCGACAACAGGACATGTCCTGACCAATCTGGAGCATGCAAGTATTTATCCGGCCACACATTATGCGACGGACCAGTCCCATATGGAAGATAACCTGAAGGTGATCGAGCATGACCTTCATGAGCGTATAGCTTACTTCAAGGAAAATGGGAAACCGCTTGAAGCGGAACGGATTGAGCAGCGGACGACCTATGACATGGAAATGATGCGGGAAATCGGATACTGCCAGGGTATCGAAAATTACAGCCGCTATTTTGATGGAAGAAAGCCAGGAGATGCTCCCTATTCTCTTCTGGATTACTTTCCCAAAGATTTTCTTGTTTTCATCGATGAGAGCCATGTCACAATCCCGCAGATCCGCGCCATGTATAACGGAGACCGGGCACGGAAGACGACACTTGTGGAATATGGGTTCCGTCTCCCTTCGGCATACGACAATCGGCCATTGCTTTTTGATGAATTCACGGAGCGTGTCCATCAGGTCATTTATGTTTCAGCCACACCGGGCCCTTATGAACGTGGCCTGGCTGAACAGACTGTAGAGCAGATCATACGCCCCACGGGTCTGCTGGATCCTGAGATTGTCATGCGAAGGGCAACCGGTCAGGTGGATGATCTTGTGGGTGAGATCCACAAGGTAACTGCTGACGGCGGAAGGGTTCTGGTCACAACACTGACAAAGCGGATGGCGGAGAGTCTTACTGATTATCTGCAGGAGCTTGGCGTGCGCGTGCGTTACCTGCATTCGGATATTCAGACGATAGAGAGGACACAGCTGATCCGGGACCTGAGACTGGGCGAATATGACGTACTTGTGGGCATTAACCTGCTCAGAGAAGGTCTGGACCTCCCGGAGGTCAAACTGGTTGCCATTCTTGATGCTGACAAAGAGGGTTTCCTGCGGTCAGAGACTTCCCTGGTTCAGACAATTGGCCGTGCGGCACGCAACGTGGATGGACGTGTCATTATGTATGCGGATAGCATGACAGAGAGCATGGAGAAAGCGATCACGGAGACGAACCGGAGAAGGGCTCTGCAGAAAGCTTACAACGAAGAGCATGGCATAACACCTGAGACGGTCCGTTCAAATATCCGGGATGTCCTTCAGATTACAAAGCAGGTCGAAGCAGAGCTCCCGGATACGGTCAGTGAAGAAGAACGCGCAGAACTGATTCGGCAGATTGAAGACCAGATGCTTTCAGCAGCGGCAGCTCTTGAATTTGAAAAAGCGGCCAAGCTCAGGGATCAGCTGCTCTCCCTCAAAGGGGAAGCTCCTGTCAGGCCACAGGTACAGCAGCGCAGGGGACGTGGGCCGAGAACGCGCAAATCTGAGCACTGATCAGGGAGAAAGAATAATATTTCAATTATTGAGAGATGAGGAAGAATGTATGGAAAATAATAAAAGATCAGGCATATTCTGGGTAATCGCACCGCTCCTTCTGGCAATCCCTGTTTGTGCAGCTGCCCTGGTAGTCGCACTGGGTTATGGACAGCTGCTACAGGAACTTGTCCTGGCAGCATGTAAAGTGGTGGTGGTACGATGAAAATTCTTGGGCGCATTTTGAGTATACTGTTTGCTCTTCTTCTGAGTCTTTTGGTTCCGTTGGGCAGTTTTGTTCTTCTTGCCAGTGAACTGGTTTCCGGAACGGAGGTCTATTCGGCTTCTGCTGAAAGAATCCGCACAAAGCAGCTTGAGGAGATCTCGTCGCTGATTGATACTCTTTCTCAGCAATATGGGTTTGATGCAGACAAAGTTAAAGCTGATTTTTCCGATACAGCCTTTACGGCTTATACGGATGAGGTCCGCGTGTTCCTGCAGGGGCTCTTTCAGGAGCAGGATGAGGAAAGCGAACGGATTTATCCCTATTATATGTGGCCAGACGGACTGACAAAAATCTGTGAGGATGAAGGCTTTACGGCTCTGGTGGAGCGGACGGATCAGCGAATTGTCGCTCAGGACGCTATAGTCAGCGTTTTAGAGAAGAAAGCCCAGAATATGGTCTTTCCCATCCGTCCGCAGCTTGTTCTTGCAGGTGTGAATATGGCAGAGTCGGCAGTTCACCTGCCATATGTTGTTTCGCTGCTTGATTATTGGTGGGTGGTCCCCGCTGCTGCAGTCCTTCTGATCCTTCTGATCTGCCTTTGTTCACATCAGCGCATGGGCTGGATCGGTGCGGCGCTTGTTGCGGGCTGTCTGTCCCTGGCCAGTCTGCTTGCGTTTGTGTCATCGCTGCATATTCCGCAAATGGCAGCACTTGTCAATCCGCTTTTTGGGTCCTATTTATCCGGGTTCCTTATAGTCTGCCTGCAGCATATGGCGTATATCGCAGTGCCTGCATTGATTATCGGTACAGTTCTGCTCATTTGCCAGAACAGGAGAAAGAAAGCATGAATCGTCTGGAAATCAACCGTGTGAAAATCATAGGGCACGATTTACCTGAAACGGTGAAGTTTGCTTTTTTCTCTGATCTTCATAACGCACCATTCAAAGATGCCTTAGATGCCGTAAAAGATGTGGATGCGATCCTGATGAGCGGCGACATTCTGGACAGACACAGAAGCGGCACGGAGCACGCTATGCAATTCCTGAAAGAAGCACCCCATACGGCACCTGTCTTTTTTTCCATTGGGAATCATGAGTCACGCAGCAGAGAATGGAAGGAATTCCGCATACAAATGGAAAACAGCTGTGTCACGCTTCTGGATGACAGGTTTATATCCTTCAAGGGGCTGACCCTTGGCGGACTGAGTTCGCGTGAACGTGACAGCCATCAGCTTCCGGTGTCCGGGTTCGAGGCGATGCGGTCTTTTGTTGACCTCATGGCGGAACAGAAAGGGTATACGATTCTTCTCTGCCATCATCCGGAATACTATCCCCATGTCATAGCCGGGCATGGGATCGATCTGACACTTTCCGGGCACGCTCATGGCGGACAGGTCCGGCTGTTCGGGCAAGGCGTATATGCACCAGGACAGGGGCTGTTTCCTAAATACACATCAGGCTTTTATGACAATGGACATCTTCTGGTCAGCAGAGGGATGACAAATTCTGCAAAGCTTCCGCGATTTGGCAATCCCTGTGAAATTCTGATACTTGATATACACAATGGACATACTTAGCGGATCTGACAAGCTGAAAGCATAAGTAGACTTTTCTGTTTCAGTGTTTCTGCTGCAGAGGAATATTGCACGGCGATTTTTGCAAAAGAATATCCGGGCTCGCGGAACCATCTTCAGGGCTGTTCCACCAATGTCACTAAGATAAGCACATAGTTTATGAACCACAACACGAGCATCAGACA